>JAEZZG010000040.1 GCA_023442485.1 Actinomycetes bacterium
CCACAGCCCCCCCACAGCCCCACCAGCACCAATTTGGTCATGGTCTAAAATGTGCCCATGACGATTCCCGCATTGAATTTGGAGCAACGCGACCTATCGGTTCGCCCCCAGGATGATCTTTTCCGATATATGAACGGCACCTGGTATGACCAGGTCGAAATCCCTGCCGACCGCGCATCGTGGGGTTCTTTCGAGGTGTTGCGTGAAAGGTCTGAGGAGGCGGTACGCGACATCATCACCTCGGTAGAAGCCGACGATAACCCCTACTCCGAGGCCTCCCTGATCGCCAAGCTGTACCACTCCTTCATGGATGAAGACACCGTCAACGCCAAGGGCGTCGCGGTACTAGATCATCTCCTCGCCCGGATCGACAAGATCACCTCAATCGACGAGTTGATGACCTATCTCGGTTGGGCGACCCGTCACGGCATGGGCGAACTCTTCGGCATGGAGGTCGAGGTGGACGCGGGCGACCCGACGCGTTACGCCTTCCATGTCTACCAGTCCGGTCTCGGCCTTCCCGACGAGTCCTACTACCGCGAGGATAGTTTCGCCGAGATTCGCAAGGCTTACGTCGCTCACATCGAGACTATGTTCACTCTGCACGGCATTGACGACGCCGCCAGCCGCGCCAACGCGGTGATGGAGCTCGAAACTGCGATCGCCGGATGCCACTGGGACAAGGTCAAGGTGCGCGATCTCGACCAGATGTACTTCCCGCAAAGTTTCGCTGATTTCTGCGCTGCGGCCCCGCAGATCAACTTTGAGGCCATGTTCACCGCCGCCCATCTCACTGAGGACCACTATGGCCGGATCATCAACTGTCAACGCTCTTTCCCTGCAGACGTTGCCCGGCTGCTGATTGACATCCGCCTCGAAGACTGGAAGAACTGGGCGCGCTGGTCAATGATCAACGAGGCAGCCCCCTTCCTCACAGACGCCGTATCGAAGGCTAACTTCGACTTCTACTCCAAGACCCTCAACGGGGTTCCGGTGCAGCGTCCTCGATGGAAGCGCGGTGTCGAACTCGTCCAGGGCGTTCTCGGTGAGGCCATCGGTAAGCAATATGTGGACCGTCACTTCTCCCAGACCGCAAAGACCCGGATGGACGAGTTGGTCGCCAACTTGATCAAGGCTTATCACGAATCGATTTCGGCGCTGGATTGGATGTCGGACGACACCAAGAAAGAGGCCTTGCACAAACTGTCGAAGTTCACCCCCAAGATTGGCTACCCGGCGAAGTGGCGGGATTACTCGTCGTTGAAACTGCGTGCCGACGATCTACTCGGTAACGTGATTCGTTCCTCTCGATTCGAGTTCGACTACCGGATTGGCAAACTGGCTGGGCCTGTAGATCTGGACGAGTGGGAGATGTACCCGCAGACCGTCAACGCCTACTACCATCCGCTGCGTAACGAGATCGTCTTCCCCGCCGCCATCTTGCAGCCTCCCTTCTTCAACGAATACGCCGACGACGCCGTCAACTACGGTGGAATCGGCGCGGTGATCGGGCACGAGATTGGGCACGGCTTTGATGACCAAGGCTCAACCTGCGATGGAGACGGGCGCCTGCGCAACTGGTGGACGGACGCTGACCAGGCGGCCTTCAAGGAACGCACCCAGGCCTTGATCGACCAATACGGGGCCCTATCCCCGATGGAATACCCTGAACTGAAGGTCAACGGGGAGATGACGATCGGCGAAAACATCGGCGATCTTGGTGGCCTCACCATCGCCTACAAGGCGTGGCGCCTGTCGCTGCCGCGCGACGAAGAGGGCAACGTGATCGAGCCCGAACCGATCGACGGACTCACCGCTGCTCAACGCTTCTTCCTGTCCTGGAGCCAGGTGTGGAACGGCAAGGACCGCCCCGAAAACGTCCGCGAACGGATCGCCACCGACCCGCACTCTCCGCGTGAGATTCGGGCAAACCAGACGGTTCGCAACTCTGACGCCTTCCACGAAGCATTCCAAACCAAACCAGGTGACGGGGAATGGCTCGACCCTGAACATCGCGTCTCGATCTGGTAGCCACACTCGACCTGATTCGCTCAGCTCCTGGTCCTCAGGGGCTGAGCGAATTCGTCTATGAGCCGCACTCATCCCCCAAGATTCATCCCCTCTTGCCAACAACTGCCTTGACATCTCTCGTCGCAGACCGCGACACTCCCCGGTGCCCTCATCCTGGCCGATCGAGCGATTGTCACATTCGTCTACGCTCGTTCCCATCGTGATAGTTCCAGATCTGGCCTAAACTCAAAGTCATGCTTCAGCGCCTGATAACTTCCCTCGTCAATCGCAAAATCAACACCGTTTCGGACCATCAACGTCACCAGATCCAACTCTCGGCTAACCAGAGTCACGGAATGCCTGTTTTCCAGGAATATCCTCGCTCAGTCAAGATCTTGGTGAAGCTATGCACAGTCTTTCTCGCCGTCTCCACCATCATCCTCGGCGTCATCGCGCTGAATAGCCTCATCAAGACCGGTTCTTCCAGTATCCCGATGTTTGTGCCGATCTTCTTCGCTGGGCTGACCGCGATGTGCTCATATCTGACCCGGTTGACCTCACATTTCAAAGTCGCTGACTGCCCTGAGTACGTCATTATTCAAAAGCCTAATCGCGAACGGGTCACGGTGCGCCACGACCAGATCGACAGTTGGAAGTTCCGCCGAGCCAATCGATCTCGCGGGGGCACCTTCACTTTGACGACCCAAAGCGGCGAGAAGGCCCGCATCTACACCCTCTACTGCTCCTTGCCCAACCTCTTCAACTACCTCGTCGCACAAGAAGTCCAGGGACGATGGGTGAATCCGTCCCTTTCGGTGGAGAAGCGGTCTCGTCAGATTCAGCATCGAATTGGTGTCCTAGCTGGGGCGCTGGGGGTCAATTACCGCGCCTGACGCAACACAGTCGCGGTGATAACCAGGGCTAAAGCCAGAAGCCCCAGGGCTAGCTGAGATGAGGCCCCCACGCCGACGGTAAAGGCGTCATGGGCGTTGCTGAGCAGAGAATGGGCGAGGCCTTCAGGCAGGCGCTCGGCAACCTCGTGGGCACCGCCCAGGGTCAGGGATGCAGCATTGGCATCGGCGGGGTCCACACCGTCAGGAATCACAATGGAGCGGGAATAGGAGGCGGTGAGGACGAGTCCGAGAATCGCGGTGCCCAACACCGTCCCTAGCTCGTATGCCGTCTCCGAAATCGCCGAGGCAGCTCCAGCTTTTGATCGCGGCACCGACGCCACGATCAGATCGTTGGAGATCGTCTCGGTCAGGCCCACCCCCATCGAGATCAACGCGAAGGCGGTCATGATCAGCCAGACGGGGACCGATCCGCGATGGACAATCACGACGACGAAGCCTAAAGCCGAGGCCACCAGCCCCCACCCCATCACAGTCGCCGGGCGAAACCTAGCCACCAGCGGCACTGCGAACAACCCGAACACCACCATTAGCACAACCCCGGGCAGCAGCCACAGACCAGCGTGGATCGGGTCGAGACCATTGACGAGTTGAAGGTCCTGGGAGGCGTAGATGAGGAAACCGATCACCGCCATCATCGAGATCAGATTCACTAGGACGGAGCCGGAGAAATCCGGCAAGGTGAACAGTCGAATGTCGAGCATGGGACGGTCGATGTGTAGCTGGCGGTAACAGAATCCGGCGAGGATCACCGCCCCGACCACACACCACACCCACGCGTAGGGGGTGTGGGAACCGAACTGGGTTTTGATGCCGTAGACCAGGCAGTACATGGCTGCAAGGATCATCACGGACGAGATCAGGTCCGCCCCGGAGGCGTCGGGATCGGCCGATTCTGGGATGGTTCGACCGGCTAGAACCAGGTAGACGACGATGACCGGCACAGCGAGAAGGAAAACCGATCCCCACCAGAAGTGCTGCAATAGCACACCACCTACGAGCGGGCCTACCGCAGCGCCAGAAGAGAATCCCGCCGCCCAGATCGCGATGGCTTTACGCCTTTGCGCCCGGTCAACGAAGATGTTGCGGATGAGGGACAGTGTTGCGGGCATGAGCATCGCGCCGAAAACACCGAGGCCGGCACGGGCGGCTATCAGCCAGTGGTAGGTCGGAGCGAAGGCCGCCAGTGTCGAGATCACTGCGAAGCCGGCGCATCCGATAGTGAGCACCCGGCGTCGCCCGTATCGGTCCGCGAGTGCGCCCATGGGGACGAGGAGGCCGGTCAGCACCAGAGAATAGATGTCGACGATCCACAGCAGCCCCGTCCCCGAAGGGGTCAATGCCGTCGAGATTTGCGGCAGGGCGAAGGTCAAGACGGTGTTATCGATGGACACCAGCAGCACTGGCAGCAATAACACAGCCATCGCCGACCAACGCGCCCGGGCGGTGGTCAGGGTTCCTGGCTGGGCGCGATCTTGATGAGTATGTGAGGTCAAGGATTTCCTCAGCGATCCCGCGTGATCACATGATCGCACAGGTCGATCAGCGCGTCCTTGGCAGATGATGGGGCAATTGGGTCAAGGAAACGGGTCGCCCTCGATGCCCGATCCCTCAATTCCTCGCGGGCCTGATCAATCACCGGATGGACGCGCAAGGCATGGAGGGCTTGGCTGACCTTCTCGTCGGTATCTAACCCGTCGGTGATGAACTTCATCAGCTCAATGTCGTCGTCGCGAGTAGATCGCTGCAACATCAGGGTCGGCAAAGTCAAGACACCTTCACGCAAGTCAGTGCCGGGGGTCTTCCCGGTGGCGTCGGAGGTGATGTCGATGACGTCATCGCTGAGCTGGAAGAGCATACCCAGCTCGAAGCCGTACTGGCGTAAGGCTTCAATCTCGTTAGGCTGAGCCTGAGCGACCATGCCACCGAACATAGCGGAGGTAGAAATCAAGGAGGCAGTCTTTCCGGCGATCACCGAGAGGTAATGCTCCATCGGATCGGTGTCTCCCCCACCGATAAACTCGGCAATCTGGCCTTGAACGAGCTGGGCAAAGGTATCAGCTTGGAGTTTGACGAATTCGGGGCCTAATTCGGCCACGATCGACGATGCCCTGGAGAACTGGTAATCCCCCACCAAGATCGACAAGTTATTGCCGAAAAGTTGGTTCGCGGAGGCGACTCCGCGTCGAGTCTGAGCCTCATCCATGACATCGTCATGGTAGAGGGAAGCGACATGGGTCAACTCAACCACGACGGCGGCTTTTTCGACGGCATCGAGGTCAAGCGAGTTCGAGGTGGCATGTGCGCTAAGGAACACCAACAGCGGACGGATGCGTTTGCCACCTGCTTTCACGATGTGCTGGGAGGCATCTGTGACGAATGGAGAATCGGCCTGAGCCGCCGCAATCAAACGATCCTCAAAGTGCGCAAGCTCAGCCTCGACGCGCTCGCCGAATTCCGGATCTCTCACCTGCGACATCAACATCCTCCTACAGCTAGCATTTCCCCGCGTCAGCCTCTAAAACCGGGTCAGGTATCACCACGGCGTCAGCACCGCAGGGCGAGGCAGAAACTAACCCCGACAACGCAATGACGCGGGGTTTGTCCTCCCCGCGTCATTCTACAATCTTTTCTTCAGTAAGGCAGTGTCCTAGCTACCGCATGAACCAGGCATTGAAGGTAGCCGGATCAATCATGGGGCGAGCCCAGACGCCGAGCACGACCGTCAATACGGCAGCGAGCGCGATCACCGTCCACAACATCGAGGATGCGGGACGAATCTCGACCTCTTCGTTATCGGCCGAATCCACAAACATCACGATGATCCAGCGGAAGTAGGCGAAGGCCGCAATCACCGAGGCGACGACTGACACCAGGACCAGCCAGGAGTAGCCACCTCGCCAGGCCGAGACGAACACGGTCAGCTTGCCGACGAAACCGGCCGTCAACGGGATGCCAGCGAAAGACAGCATCATGATCGACATCATCACACCCAAGACCGGGTTGCGGCGGCCAACACCTGCCCAATCCTTCAGGTCATAGGCCTCGAGGGAGTCCCGACGCACCATCTGGATGAGGGAGAAGGCACCGACGACGGCCAAACCATAACCAGCCAGGTAGATCAGTACCGAAGAGACAGACCCGATTTGGCCTTGAACCAGCCCAGTTTCGGGGGTGATTGCGCCCACGATACCCACCAGGATGAAACCGGCGTGGGTGATGGCAGACCAGGCCAACATGCGTTTGATCGAGGTCTGGACGACGGTGAGGATGGCGCCAACCAGCATCGTCAACACCGCAAGGGCGGCAATCATGGGTTGCCACGACCAGCGCAGCGCACCGAAACCAACGTAGAGGACCCGGGTCAGAGCTACCACGGCTGCAAGTTTGGTGCAGATGGCCATGAAACCGGTCACCGGGGTGGGAGCACCGGTGTAGACGTCGGGAACCCAGGCGTGGAACGGAGCCACACCGATCTTGAACATCAAACCGACCGAGATCATGCCGACGCCGAGCAAGGCCAACGAGACCGACTGGATCGGATTACTAATTGCGGCGTCGATCACGCGCAGATCGAAGGTGCCGGCGAAGCCATAGACCAAGGCGATACCGTAGAGCATGATCGCGGAGCCCAAGGCACCCAAGATGAAGTACTTGATTGCGGCTTCCTGGCTGAGTAGGCGACGACGACGCGACAGACCGGTCAGCAAGTACAGCGGCAAGGAGAATACTTCGAGGGCGACGAACAGGGTCAACAGATCGGAGGCGGAGATGAATACCATCATGCCGCCCAGCGCCAATAGCATCAGCGGGTAGATTTCGGTGTGCTCGAACCGTGCCCGCTCGGCCTGATTCTCACGATCGGAGTCCGGGATGGCGGCGGCCATGGCGGTGAAGCTGTAGTTGCCGTAGTTGACTCGGTGTTCCCCAAACATCAGCGCGGACATGATGCCGAAAATAAGCAAGACCGACCAGGCGAAGTAGGTTGGGCCGTCAAGGGCCATCGACCCCATCATGGCCAAGCCGAGGTGACCGTCGAGCCAGTTAGTAATCGTGGTGGCGATACCTGCCACTAGGGCAATCACCGTCAGGATGAGTTGAACCCGGGGGCGCACCGACATCGGCGTGGTTGCTTCGACCAGCACACAGGCCAGGACACCGCCGAAGATGCACAGCACCGGAAGAAGTAGCTGGAACTGGATCGTAGGTGCAGCAATGGCTGCCAGATCAAGCAGGGTCACCATTACTTCTCTCCCTTCGTGGCGAGTGGAGCCGGGTCAGTCATCTGAACCTGGGACATGGCGTCACGAGCTGTCGGTTCGATCATGTCCGTCAGTGGCTTCGGGAAGAAGCCGAAGACCAGCATTGCGGCAATCACGGGGGCAATGACGGTTCGCTCAATCGTGGTCAGGTCCTTAGTGAAGCGGGCCTCGACGTCGTCTGAGACCGGACCAGTTGCGGTGCGCTGGATCATCAGCATGATGTAGAGGGCTGCCAGGACCATACCGATAGTCGATACTGCGGTCAGCCACGGATAGCGTCCCCAAGCACCAGCCATCACCATGAATTCTGAGATGAAAGATGAGAAACCGGGCAGGGCGAGGGTGGATAAGCCGGCGGCCAGGAGGATACCGGCTGCCAGAGGAGCCTTCTTGGCGAAACCTCCGAAGGCATCAACCTGGGCACACCCACGGCGCTTGATGATGAAGCCGACAGCCAGGAACAAGGCAGCGGTAGAGAGCCCATGGTTGAACATGTAGAAGACCGCCCCGGTAATCGACTGGGTGGTCATCGCGAAGATACCGAACACCATGAAGCCGAAGTGGCTGACCGAGGTGTAGGCAACCAGACGCATCAGGTTCTTCGATCCAATCGCCATCATGGCGCCATAGATGATCGCGACGACGGCGAGCACCAGCACCACTGGGGTAGCCCATTTGCTGGCTTCCGGGAACAGCTCGAAGCAGATCCGAATCATCCCGAAGGTGCCGATCTTGTCCAAGACACCAGCCATCAAGGTAGCCGTCCCAGGTGTGGATTCTTCGGCTGCGTCTGGCAACCAGGTGTGAACCGGAACCATCGGTGCCTTGATCGCGAAGGCGATGAAGAACCCCATCCACAGCCATGCTGCGGTGGTTGAGTCGATCGTCAGCCCAGACAGGTCGTTGAGCAACAGCGACGGCGCCCCGGTTTCACCGGAGATAGCCCACACGCCGACGACGGAGAACAGCATCACCAAACCGCCGGCAAGGTTGAACAGTAGGAACTTCAATGCAGCACGTCCGCGACGGGCTCCTCCCCAGCCGCCGATCATGAAGTACATCGGGATCAAGGTGGCCTCGAAGAAGAGGTAGAACACCATCAGGTCCGCAGCCATGAAAACTAGCATGGCGAAGGACTCCATCAACAGGCTCAACGCAAAGAAGGTGCCGGTCGACCAGCGTCCGCTTGCTGAATCGGACTGCGGAGCGGCGGGGTCAAGTTCACCGATGTACCACTCATAGCCGAATACCACAGGCACTAGGAATGCGGTGAGCAACACCATGACCGCGCCCATGCCGTCTAGGCCGAGGGCGTAGGACAAACCGAGTTTTGGAACCCAGGTCAAGTGCTCGCTAACCGCTTGCCAGTCAGAAGAGAAGCTGACGACGGTGAGGATAGCGATCACCAGGGTGGCCAAGGCAAAGACCATACCTGCGATCTTGGCAGCCCGACCTCTTAGACCGAATGTCACGATAGCCCCGACGAGAGGGACGAAGGCAATCAGCGAAAGCCAAGGAATAACTGTTGTCATAACCTTCCCTCCCCTCAGACCATCTGGCCGAGGATTAGCACAGCACCAACCACCGCGGCACCGAGGACCGTCAAGAATGCGTAGGAACGAACATAACCGTTTTGGATGGTGGCTAGGGCAGATGATGTGCCCTTGACCATCTTGGCGCTACCCATGACAGCGTCATCAACCACGGAATCAGTGAAACGGACAACCTGGACGAGCCCGTCCCCTGCCGGAGTTACCACCGAATCGATCACGGTGTCCTGGAACAGATCGTTGCGTCCAGCCAAGATCAGCGGGTTCGAGGTTGCGGGAGCGACCTCGGCGATGTCGCGGCGGAACATCAAGTAGCCAGCGACCACCCCGACGGCGATCACAGCGAGAGTGATCAGGCCAACCGTGGAGAAGTGCAGTAATGACGCGTGGTGCGGTTCAGCACCAATCGCTGGAGCCAGCCAGTCTTGAATCCAGACCACCATCACGGCGCCTAACCCCAAGGATGCAACCGCGAGCACGACCAGAGGGATAGTCATCACTGATGGTGACTCATGCGGGTGGTATTCCTGCTTCCAACGACGCTGCCCGATGAAGGTCATCATCATCAGGCGGGTCATATAGAAGGCGGTCATGGCTGCGCCAATCACCGCGACGATCCCGTACCAGATCGACTTCTCGAAGGCGGCCTCGATGATGGAGTCCTTCGAGTAGAAACCGGAGGTGAACGGGAAGCCGATGATGGCGATGTAGCCGCAGAAGAAGGTCCAGAAGGTGACCGGCATCATCTTCGAGAGTCCACCGAAACGACGCATGTCGGTGTCGCCGTTCATGGCGTGCATGACCGAGCCGGAGCCGAGGAACATATTGGCTTTGAAAGCGCCGTGGGTAATCAGGTGGAAGATCGCTGCCACCACGCCGATCGGGCCGAGACCTGCAGCCAACATCATGTAGCCGATTTGGCTCATGGTTGAACCGGCCAGCACCTTCTTGATGTCGTCCTTGGCGCATCCGATCCAGGCACCGAAGATCAAGGTGATCGCGCCAATGATGGCCACCACGGTCGCTGCGGTTGCCGATTGCGCGTAGATCGGTTGGCTACGGACCATCAGGTAGACACCTGCGGTGACCATGGTGGCGGCGTGGATCAGGGCCGAGACCGGAGTTGGGCCTTCCATCGCGTCGAGGAGCCACGCTTGAAGCGGGAACTGGGCAGATTTACCGCAGGCTGCCAGCAGTAGCATCAACCCGAGCAGGGTGGCCCAGGTGTGCGACAGGTTGGTGGCGGAGTTGGCAACATCGACGAAGCGTGCCGAACCGAAGTGAGCGAGCATGGTGAAGATTCCCATGGTCAAGCCCAGGTCACCGATCCGGTTCATCACGAAGGCCTTCTTTGCTGCCTTGGCTGCCGATGGTTTGTGCAGCCAGAAACCGATCAACAGGTAGGAGGCGAGACCGACGCCTTCCCAGCCGACGAAGAGGATCAGGTAGGAATCGGCCAGGACGAGGGTGAGCATGGCAGCGATGAACAAGTTCAGGTAGGCGAAGAACTTGCGGCGGTTGTCGTCCTCAGCCATGTAACCGATCGAGTAGATGTGGATCAGCGAACCAACACCGGTGATCAGCAGCACGAACAGGATCGACAACGGATCGACCAATAGCCCCACACTCAGCGTCCAAGAACCTGAGGTTAGTAGGTCGTAGAGGGGCACTGAGATCGCCCTGGCGGACGGATCAGCGGAAAGCAGTTGGGTGAAGAGAATCACACCGAGGACGCAGGAGGCGATCGGCGCCAAGGTCGCCAACCAGTGGCCCCACGAATTCGTGGCTTTACCACCGAGTAGCAGGATCGCTGCCCCCGCCAGCGGGATCGCGATCAGTAACCATGCCAGAGAGGCTAGGCCAGTTGCGGCAACTGGGGTTAGGGCAAATGCAGTCAAAGCAGTCATCATCGTCACCTCAGTTCCTCAACTTATTCATCTGGTCAACCGAGACTGTCCCGCGCGAACGGTAGATCGTCACGATCAAGGCCAGGCCAACCACCACTTCGGCGGCGGCAACGACCATCACGAAGAAGGCACCGACCTGGCCGTGGAGATTGCCCCACACCTTAGAGAATGCGATCAGGGCCAAGTTGGCTGAGTTCAGCATCACTTCGACTGACATAAACATCACCAGTGTGTTGCGACGTAGTAGCACGCCCAGCAGCCCGATCGAGAACAGGATGGCGCTGAGGATCAGCACATATGAATAATCGATGCTCATCAGGCGTCCTTCCCTGAGATTTCGTCGTCGACAGCCGTAATCACACCGAAAGCTTCTGCTGTGGGGGCAGTGAGTTGGTCGACAGAGACGACGGCTCCGCGTGCCAGCAAGATCTCCGACTTGGAATCTTCGGATTCGGACCCGTCAGGCAAGAGCGCCGGTAGCTCGATCGAGTTGGATCGGGCGTAGACGCCAGAGCCGGGACGCGGGGCAATCGGAGACCGGTGGGTGGCGTAGGCCTGCATCCGGTCAGCGAGCTGGGTGCGCTGGGTCGGGCGACGACGCAGGTGGGCGCCGTGGGCGAACACCATCGCGGCGATAGCCCCCGTGATCAGCAAGGCCGCGGTGATCTCGAAGATGTAGACGTAACGCGAGAAAATCAGTGCCGCCAAGCTGTGAACGTTGGACCCGAATTCGTTGTTGGCGGTGGTCAAGCCGTCCGGGTTTGAACCCGTAATGCTGTGTCCGACGACCGAGGCGATCAAGGCCAAGAAGGCCACCACGATAACAGCGGAGAGGATTCGGTGTCCCTTGACCATCTCCACCATTGAATCCTTGGTATCGACGCCGAGGATCATCATGACGAACAGGAATAGCATCATCACCGCGCCGGTGTAGACGATGATCTGGCTGACGAACAAGAAGGTGGCGTCCAGGCCGGCGTAGAGAACGGCCAGGGAAATCATTAGACCAGCCAGGCAGATTGCAGAATGTACTGGCTTATGGCTGAACACTACGCCCAGTGCCATCAGTACTGCGATCGGAGCCGCGATCCAGAAGGTTACTGCCGAGACGGCAGCCAAAGGTGTCAATATCACTGGGTGCCTCCCGAGGTGGAAAAGCCACTGCGTGAATCAGGTTCGCCGGTTGATGGGAGCCCGAGGAAATAATCGGTCTCGTTGTCACCGAGACGACGCGGATGCGGGGGTTGTTCCATCCCCGATAGCAGCGGCGCTAGCAGATCCGTCTTTTCGTAGATCAGCGATGCCCGCGTGTGGTTAGACAGTTTGAAGTCTGAGGTCATGGTCAACGCCCGGGTTGGGCAGGCCTCGATGCACATGCCGCAGAAAATACAGCGCAGGTAGTTGATCTGGTATACCCGACCGAAGCGTTCACCTGGTGAGTAGCGTTCTTCGTCGGTGTTGTCGGCAGCCTCGACGTAGATCGCGTCCGCAGGGCAGGCCCAGGCGCACAGCTCACAGCCGACGCACTTTTCCAGACCGTCGGGCCAACGGTTGAGTTGGTGGCGGCCATGGAAGCGAGGAGCCATCACCTTTTCTTTACCCTTTTGTGGATAACCTTGGGTGAAGGTCTTGCGGAACATGGTTTTGAAGGAGATGCCAAAACCCTTCCAGTCCTGGAAGAAACCCATCAGATATCGCCGCCTTTCGTGATTGCGGGATCCGTTGTGGAACTAGTCGAAGTCGCCGAACCTGGCACCACCCCGGCTAGTTCAGGAAGGACCTGACCGGGCATGGGCGGTACCGGATAACCCCCGGCGAATGCGTCGAAGGCTTTCTCAACTTCAGGCTCAGGCTCTTCGTTATTCGGATCACCCGAGAACAGGACAACGGCGATCAATACCGCTGCGATTGCGATCATCACGACGGTGAAGATCGGCCCCTGGAATACCCCGGTGGACACGCCAGCCTTCATCAACGCCACGACCATCAGCCACAGCAAAGACATCGGGATCAGCCACTTCCAGCCCAAGTTCATGAACTGGTCGTAACGGAAACGAGGCAAGGCAGCGCGGACCCAGACGAAGAAGAAGATCACTAACTGGCACTTCAGCAGGAACCAGAACGGCCCCCACCAGCCCGAATCCATAGCCGGGACCAACACGTTGATTGGCCAGAATGCGTTGTAACCGCCCATGAACAAGGTCACGCATACGGCAGACAAGGTCTGCATGTTGATGTACTCGGCCAGGTAGTACATGCCGTAGCGGAAACCGGTGTATTCGGTGGAGTAGCCAGACACCAGTTCGGATTCACATTCAGGAAGGTCGAATGGGAGCCGGTTGGATTCACCGAACATAGCGATCACATAGATCAAGAAGGAAGGGATCAACAGAAGCTGGTACCAACCGGGCAGGCCGAAGTCGTAGCCGAAGAAGGACAGGTGGACGGCTTGGGAGGCCACGATGTCTTGGGTCGACATGGAGTTGGAGAACAAGAACACCGCGACAATCGACAGACCCATGGCGATCTCGTAGGAGATCATCTGGGCGGCAGAGCGCAGGCCACCGAGCAGGGAGTAGGAACCGGACGACGACCAGCCAGCCAAGACGATGCCGTAGATGCCGATGGAGGCGATCGCCAGAATGAACAGCACCGAGACCGACAGATCGGTGATCTGCAGACGAGTGATGTGCCCGAAGATCGAGACCTGGCCGCCGAGCGGCATCACCGTCCAGCCAGCAAAACAACATACGCCACACAGGATTGGGGCGAGGTTGAAGATGACTCGGTCCGTCTTCTTCGGGATGAACTGCTCCTTGAAGATCAGTTTCAACCCGTCACCCATGGCCTGCGGGAGACCAAGTGGGCCATTCATGATCGGTCCGCGACGGTTCTGCATCCGGCCCAAGACTCGCCGCTCGAACCAGACATTGAACACACACCACAACAACAGCAGCGAAAAGATCAGGATCACTTTGATGAGGGTGAGCCACCACGGATCACTGAAGTGGTATTCGGTAATCGGGATCATGCCGCACCTCCGTCGGAGTCAGATTCAGTGCTAAGGGTGACCATCCTGGGTTGCACCCCACCTTCCCAGTCGGGGATCCACACCACGCCATCAATCAGATCGGGCTCGACGCGGATCGGCAGAGTCGCCTGATAGGTGCCGTCACTGACGCGCACCGGCTCATGGTCCGTGACGCCGAGCTTCTCAGCGGTTTCTGGATTCACCGCTGCCACGCGTGGCCGGGCGGTGGCCTTCATCGAGGAAGCACCGTCGTTGCACCGGGAGTCACCGAGTAAGGTCCTCCAGGTGGACAACACCAACCCGGATAGATCACCGGCCAACGGGGTATGGTTTGCGCCAGCGTCCATCGACGCAGGTGCCTCGAGAGCACGACGTTCACCGCTCCACCCCGCGATCTCAGCGAAGGCTGCTCGAGACTGGGCGATGGAGCGCATACCTAAGTCGCTTCCCAATGCGTCCGACAGTGCCGCCAGCACCCGCACGTCGTTCATGGCGGTGGAGACCTCGCGGTTGATCAGGTTCACTTCGCGCGGACGGTGCTCCCAGTTATAGAAGGTGCCGGCCTGTTCGGTGAGCATCGCGACGGGGAAGACGACGTCTGCTAGTTCCGTCACGGCGGAGGCGCGTTGCTCGATCGACACAACGAAGGTGTTGCGCAAGGCTTGGGCGGCGTCGGGGCGATCCAGGTCGGGCAAGTCAACACCGGCGATCACCATCGCAGCCAAGTCGCCGCGACAGGCTGCCTCTATCTGGGCGTTGACGTCTAGGCCAGCCTCGGTTGGCAGGTGATCGATTGCCCAGGCGGCCTGGAGGTCAACGCGGGCAACAGCGTCGCCAACCTGACGGCCACCAGGGAGCAGGGTCGGCAGGCATCCGGCTTCGATGGCGCCGATCTCACCTGAGCGGCGCGGAATCCACGCCAGGCCCGCGCCGGTCTGATCAGCCAGGGCGGCCACCGTAGCTAGGGTTCCGGCGGAATAGGCGGCTCTCTCCCCCACCAGGATCACGGTGTCAGCGTCCGGAGCCCACTCGGCAGGCAGGTTACGCAAAGTCTCGGCTTCGCGCCCGGGAACCGCCCCGATCAAAGTGGCGTTCATCTTGCGGGAGCCTTCGGAGAGTCTGGCACCGACCAAACCGACCTTCAAGCCACGCTTACGCCAGGCCTTGCGCAGCCGCAAGAACACCATCGGACATTCGTCTTCAACGTCTAGCGAGACGATCAGGACTTTCTTGGCAGATTCGATCTGGGCGTAAGTGACGGACTCGTCCAGGTTCTTTCCAGCGACCCGCTCCGCGAGGAAGGATTCTTCCTCAGCCGAGATCGGGCGAGAGCGGAAATCGATGTTGTTGGTGCCCAAGACGGCCCGGGCGAACTTCGAGTAAGCCATACAGGCTTCGACGGTGAGCCGGCCACCGGTGAGCACGCCGACGGAAGACCCGGCCTTCGCCAATCCGGCCGTGGCGTAGTCGATGGCTTCTGACCAGGACGCGGCGCGCAGTACACCGTCTTGACGGATCAGCGGATAGGTCAAGCGATCGGATGCTTCCTGGTAGCGGAAACCGAACCGTCCCCGATCACAGTTCCATTCTTCGTTGACCTCGGGGCAGTTCCCCGCGAGACGACGACGCACACTTCCGTGACGGTGATCGACGCGCAGTTCACATCCGGCGGCGCAGTTCTCACAGGTGACCGTGGTAGAAACCAGGTCGAAGGGGCGCGCCTGGAAGCGGTAGTCGGCGGAGGTCAATGCCCCGACCGGGCAGATCTGGACGACATTACCGGAGAAGTAGGAATCGTAGGGTTGGGTATCGTAGATGCCGATCTGGCTACGGGCGCCGCGTTCTAGTAAGTGAATGTAGGCGTCACCGGAGATCTGTTCAGAGAAGCGGGTGCAGCGCTGGCACAGAACACAGCGTTCCCGGTCGAGCAGAATCTGTGCCGACAGGTTGATCGGCTTCGGGTAGGTGCGCTTGACTCCGTCGAAGCGAGACTCGATCCGGTCAGAGTGGCTGTGTGCCTGGTTCTGGAGCGGACATTCGCCGCCCTTGTCGCAGATCGGGCAGTCCAGCGGGTGATTGACCAGAAGGAACTCCAACATGCCGGACTGGTGTTTGTGCACCGTCTCGGAAGATTCTGCCGTCTCGACCTTCATCCCGGGCATCACGACCTGGGCGCAGGCTGGAGACGGTTTCATCGGTCGGCCATTGCCTGCGTCGGGAATGTCGACCAGACACACGCGGCAACAACCGGCTGGGTCAAGGAGCGGGTGATCGCAGAATCGAGGAATCTCGATGCCGATTTGCTCAGCGGCGCGGATGATCAGGGTGCCTTTGGGGACCTGGATCTCAGTGCCGTCAATGGTGGCGGTGATTAATTCCTGAGCCACGGCAGGCTTAGTATCAACACTCATCACTGATCTCCTTTCGGCTCAACAGTGAACAAGGCACTCTTCTCGTAGGGGAACAACTCCCAGGCCGCAGTGGTGAAACCGGCTTCAAACTCGTCACGGAAGTGAGTCGTGGCTGAACGGATCAAACCGACGAAACCGTCTGCCAGCGGGCAGAAAGACTTCATGGTGACGTTGTCGAGCAGATCGAGCATCTTCTCGATGTCGCCCTCGCGGGCCTGGCCGGCTTCAAACTTCCGCAACATCTGTACCAGCCACCAGGACCCTTCCCGGCACGGGGTGCATTTGCCACAGGATTCGTGCTTGTAGAACTCCATCCACCGCAGTGTCGCTCTGACGACGGAAGTGGTCTCATCGAAAACCTGCACCGCCTTGGTTCCCAGGCCAGAACCGACCTTGCGTAACTCGTCAAAGTCCATCGGAACATCGATGTGCTCGGGCGAAAGCACACCCATCGAAGAACCACCGGCAGTAAAGAATTTCAGTTGATGTCCGTCCCTCATTCCGCCGGAAAGCTCCAGCAGTTGACGCAAGGTCATCCCCAGTGGCCCTTCGTACTGTCCGGGGTATTTGACGTGGCCAGACACCGAGTACAAGGTGTACCCCTTCGACCCTTCGGTGCCCATCGAGTTGAACCACTTGGCACCGTTGGCGATGATCGACGGAATCGACGACACCGATTCAACATTGTTGATCACCGTTGGGCCACCGTAGAGACCGGCGACAGCGGGGAAGGGTGGTTTGAGACGGGGCTGCCCTCGGCGTCCTTCGAGAGAATCCAACAAGGCGGTTTCTTCACCACAGATGTAGGCCCCTGCCCCGGCGTGGACGATGATGTCCATGTCGAAGCCCGAGCCCAACACATTCTTGCCGAGGTAACCGGCGGCATAGGCTTCACGCACTGCCTGCTGGACGCGGCGAATGACGTGAACTACCTCACCGCGAATGTAGATGACGGCAAGGTGAGCATTGACGGCATAGGAGGTGATGATCGAACCTTCGACCACAGCGTGGGGGTTAGCCATCAGCAGCGGCATGTCCTTACATGTGCCCGGTTCGGACTCGTCCCCATTGACCACGAGGTACTTCGGGTTGGGATTGTCCTGAGGGATGAAAGACCACTTCATCCCGGTCGGGAATCCAGCGCCACCGCGCCCGCGCAGGTTCGAGGCCTTGACTTCGTCGATGATCTCCGACGGCTGCTTGGTCAGTGCCTTCCTCAGTGCCTGATAGCCACCGTGGGATTCATAGTTGGTAATCTTCCAAGATTGCGGTTCTCCCCAGTTGACGGAGAGAACCGGGGTCAAGGTGTCAACGCTGAAGGTCATTTATTCACCTGCCTGTTCCGGTTCTGGATCAGGAATCTCGTCCGGATTGGGGGCAGTCCAGCCCTTCTCACGGGCGATTTCGATACCACGCAGACTCGGCACCCCGGCTGAGGGGCCTTCGTCGGCACGACCATCCGGGAATCCGGCGAGCACCCGCTCGGAGTCTTTCCAGCCAGTCAGGGTGGCTCCGCGAGTGGACTGGACTGTCTCTCCAGCGGCGAGTTTGTCGAGTAACTCGTCGGCCTTCTCCGGGGTCATATTGTCCATGAACTCCCAGTTGACCATCATGACCGGGGCGAAATCGCAGGCCGCGTTACATTCGACGCGTTCCAGGGAGAACATCCCGTCCTCGGTGGTTTCACCGTCGTGGATACCGAGCTTGTCGCAGACTCGCTCGTAGAGAATATCGCCGCCCATGATGGCGCAGGTCGCGGTAGTACACACCCCGACGTGGTGTTTGCCGGCGGGGCGACGATGGAACTGGGTGTAGAAAGTGGCCACCCCGTTGATCTGGGCTTCGGTCATCCCCAACAGTGAGGACGCAATCTTGACTCCCGCGTCAGACACTCGTCCGTCAACAGACTGAATGTAGTGCAGCATCGGGATCAATGCGGATTGCGGGAATGGGTAACGATCCGCAATCGACTTCATCCGCTCAATATCTTCTGGGCCAATCTGGGTGGATTGGTCGTTTGGGTCGAGACGAGTGTCGTCATCGAAATGACTGGTGAACTCGTGTCCACTCATCGGTCAACACCTCCCATGACCGGGTCGATAGATGCAATAGCTGGCACCACGTCTGACAGCATGGATCCTTCACACATCGCCGGCAAGGCCTGGATGTGGTTGAATCCTGGGTCGCGCAGGTGCACTCTAAATGGTTTGATTCCGCCGTCAGAGACGATGTGGACGCCCAACTCGCCTGACGGGTTCTCAACGGCCTGATAGACCTGACCGGCGGGAACCTTGAAGCCTTCGGTCACCATCTTGAAGTGGTGAATCAGCGACTCCATGGATTCGCCCATGATGTGCTTGACGTGCTCGTTGGAGTTGCCCTGTCCATCAGAGCCGAGGGTGAGCTGAGCTGGCCATTTGATGGTCGGGTCTTCGATCATCACCGGCTGATTTTGGGTCTGGCGCAAACGCTCCACACACTGCTTGAGGATTCGTACGGACTGGTTCATATCCTCCAGACGGATGATGAAGCGTCCGTAGCAGTCTGCATGGTCATTGGTGGGGACATCGAACTCATAGGTCTCGTAGCCACAGTAGGGCTGGCTCTTTCGCAGGTCCCACGGATAGCCTGTGGAACGTAGAACCGGCCCGGTGACACCCAGTGCCATGCAGCTAGCCAGATCGAGGTGGCCGATCCCCATCATGCGGGCCTTGAAGATGGGGTTCTTCAAGGTGAAGCCAGCAATTTCGTGCAGATGTGAATCCATCCATGCGATCAGCTCGGTGAGTCGATCGATACCGTCGGCAGGCATGTCATTGGCGACACCGCCGGGCCGGATGAACTCGAAGTTCATTCTCAGACCGGTGATGGCTTGGAAGAACTCCAGCACCATCTCGCGTTCGCGCAGTCCGATCTCAGCAACGGTGGTGGCACCGAGTTCCAAAGAACCGGAAGAGATCGCGACGAGGTGTGAGGCAAGCCGCCCCGCCTCCATCATCATGACCCGCATGATGTTGGCGCGCTCGGGGATCTGCTCAGTGATCCCCAGGAGCTTTTCAATCGCTAAACAATAGACAGCTTCATTGAATACGTGTGCGACGTAGTTAGCCCGGGTGATGTAGGCCACGCCCTGGGTCCAGTTGCGGTACTCCATATTCTTCTCGATACCGGTGTGCAGGTATCCGAGGATGGGACGCAAAGAGGTCACGATTTCGCCGTCAAGCTCCAGCAAAATCCGCAACACACCGTGGGTGGAGGGATGCTGGGGCCCGAAGTTGATCACCATCGTCTCTTCAGGGTGCTGGTTCTGATCATCAATGACCTGCTGCCAGTCGGTTCCTTGAAGGACGTATTCACGAGCCGGTTTACCGGCGAATTCGGCCATACTGCTTCGATCAACGCTCATCTCAGTACCTCCGTCTGCGGTCGACCGGCTGGACAACTGCACCCTTGTATTCAACGGGGATGCCGCCGAGTGGGTAATCCTTGCGCTGCGGGTGACCCTGCCAGTCATCGGGCATCAGGATTCTGGTCAAGCTTGGATGACCGTCGTAGATGATCCCGAACATGTCGTAGGTCTCGCGCTCGTGGTAGTTCGCCATCGGGTAGACCTGACAGATCGAGGGGATGTGCGGGTCATCGTCGGGGCAGGTGACTTCGAGCCGAATCCGCCGATTGTGGGTGTAGCTCATCAAGTGGTAGACCGAGTGCAGTTGGGCACCGGTATCGGCCGGGTAGTTGACGCCAGAGACCGAATAACACACCTCGAAACGCAAGAAGGCGTCGTCGCGAAGAGCCTGACACAGCTCGACGAGTTTTTCACGACGGACGAAGAAGGTGATCTCACCCGCAGCCACGATGGCGCGCCCGGTCGAGAAACCGGGGACGAGGAGGTTCATCCGATCTGCGACCTCGTCGAACCAGCCCCCGAACGGCTGGGTGGCTCGACCGGAGAACTCCACGGTGCGGTTGAGCCCGTTGTAGCCTGAGGTATCGGCAGAGGTCTTCCCCCACATCCCTGACGCGGTGCCGAAGGGGGTGTAGGGCTGATCGTCGACGAATGGGGAGTCAGCGTGGGTGACTTCCGCAGTGGTATCTGCGGCTGCAACCTCGACTTCACTAGCCTCGATCGGCTGCTTATCGGCGTCACTCATCTCATCAACCCCTTCATCTCGATGGTGGCGGGAGCCTCGAGGGCTTCCTGCTCTTGCTTGACTTGGCGGTCCTTCATGTTCTTACCCAAAGGCCAACGCTGAATATCGGCACGCAGCTTCATGACGGCTTCGATGAGCTGGTCTGGGCTGGGCGGGCAACCAGGAACGTAGTAGTCAACCGGGACGATGTGATCGACCCCCTGCACCACCGCGTAGTTATTGAAAATCCCGCCAGACGAGGCACAAGCCCCCATCGAAATCACCCACTTGGGCTCGGGCATTTGATCGTAAAGCTGACGAACGACGGGGGCCATCTTGTGACTGAGCCGGCCCGAGACGATCATCAGATCTGCCTGGCGCGGTGAAGCCCGGAAGACCTCGTGGCCCCACCTGGCGGCGTCGTGACGGGGACCACCATAAGAGATCATCTCGATAGCGCAGCAGGCAAGGCCCATCGTCAGCGGCCAAAAGGAGGCCTTCCGCAGCCATCCAACTAAGAGTTCTGAACTCGTCAGGAGAATGCCTTGGGGGATGTGGTCAGCGAAATTAGACATCGTGTTATTCCTCCTCGATTAGTCCCACTCGAGTCCGCCGCGACGGTAGACGTACAGGTAACCGATCAGTACCGCCACCATGAACACGATCATTTCCATCACGAGGAAGAAGTTCATCTGGTTGAACGAGACCGCCCACGGGTAGAGGAAGATCATCGCCACGTCAAAGACGATGTAGAGCATAGCGATGACGTAGTACTTGATCGAGACGCGGCCACCTTGGGCTGGCTGTGGCGTGGGTTCGATCCCACATTCATAGGTGTCATGTTTGGCTCGGTTGTATCGCTTCGGCGCGAAGACGACATTCAACCCAATCATGATCAAGACGAACGCAAGAGCGAGTACGACCATCCCTAGGATCGGAACATAGGCATTCATGATGCTCAGCGTCCTTTCTGCTCTCTTTCGGCGGCTGCCGACCTGCGGTTGGTGGGTGAGTCTGCCGACGCGGGGTGCGTCATGGGACTGCGTGCCCTCGGGGCAATTCAGTTGTGGGGACGGATGTGGGCCGTCCCGGTGCCGGTCACATCGATGGCGCAATCTTGATCAAGGCGTTGATGATCTTGTCGTCGATATTTCCGTTGGTGGAGTCTGTGAGATGGGCCAATAGCTTGTTGACAAGGACCATCAGCCGACGTCGAGGTAGCCCGTACTTCACACACAAATGCATGATGGTGGGGTTGCCGATAAGTTTCGTGAAGACCTGCCCGAGGCGGAAGTAGCCCCCGAAGGCAGCTCTGACCCTGGAGTCGTACCCAGCAAGGGTTTTTTCGCTGGCCCGGCTGCCAAACCCGAGCGACCTGGCTTGGGCGATCGCCTCTGCCGCCATCTGCCCCGACTCCATCGCATAGGAGATTCCTTCGCCATTGAATGGGCTAACCAAGCCTGCGGCGTCTCCGACGAGGAGCATCCCTGACTGATAGAGACGGTCGCGGTTGAACCCCATCGGCAGGGCTGCGCCGCGAATTTCTCCGAGACGATTCTCTTCGCAGTATCCCCATTCCTCGGGCATTGATTGAGCCCATTTCTTGAGGAGTTGGCGGTAATCGATCTTGCCGAAATGCGGGGATGAATTCAGCATTCCAAGACCGACGTTGGTGACGGAGTTACCTAAACCAAAAACCCAGACATAACCGGGGAGGAGATCGGATTTGGCTGGTTCCCCATCCCACATTTCTAGCCAGGATTCCATCCAGTCGTCAGTGGTGTGTGCGGCGCGGTAATAGGCGCGCACCGCGACCCCCATCGGGCGGTCATCGCGTCGCGGCAACCCCATGGCGATGGCTAGTCGCGATGAGTTCCCGTCGGCGGCGACAACGACTGGTGCCCGGAACTGACGCCCGTCTTTGAGGGTGACGCCTTCGATGCGGCCGGTGGCTGAGTTGATGATCGGCGCCTGGACGGGGGCTTCGGTAATCAACGTGGCGCCCATGTCTTGGGCGTGACGGGCGAGAATCTGATCAAATTCTTCGCGGGAACGCGTCATCCCGTAATTGGGGAAATCGGCTAGTTCAGGCCAAGGCAATTCAAAGTAGGTTGAGGCATTGCCGGTATATACGCGTAAACCTTTATTGTGAATCCAGCCAGATTCTTCCGAGGTGTCAATACCGAGATTAATCAGTGCCTTCACCGAACGCGGGGTCAATCCGTCTCCGCACACCTTTTCCCGGGGGAACTTCGACTTTTCTAGAAGAATCGTATGCACGCCAAGTCGCGCCAGGTGAGCTGCGGTGGCGGAGCCGCCCGGACCCGCGCCAACAACGATGGCGTCCGCCTCACCGCCTGGCGACATGGCAGAGATGATGTCCTCCATCGTTCGCTCCTTAAATAATCTGGCACCCCCGCGTCGACGATCGCCGCGCTAGCGGAGTCTGACACCACCCTCAGTGTATTCGCGACCCACACCTAGAACGTCACTCGTCGCCAAAACAATACTTTTTCATTTATTTCTCATAACACCAAACCCGATTCAGACAATCTCAACATCACAGAAACCTCAACTATTTACGAAACATAACCGTCATCAAATGAAGTCATTAATGTGGCGAAAATTCTCTCCACCCCGCCACATTCGTGCACTCGATTTGCATCTACCCCACCCTGGCCCCTGACGGCTCAACCCGGCACAGCCTCACCCCTGCGGCACCTACGCCCCGTCCACCCCAGATGCTTGTCTCACCCTCCCAATAAGCACCCCACTGCCCAGGTTATGTACAATCAGCCATGTCATAGAGCCGGGCATGAGCTCGGCACCGGTCCATCTGCAAGTAAAACTAGGTGAGGCAGCTAGCGTGATCGTGCATCCGGCTTCGTCTAGGCTTCGCGCCCAGACATCCATCGTCGACGACCCGGGCGACCTACTTAGCTATCTCCCGAGTTGCGGCGGCTACGCATTTCTCAAAGGCAACGACGGCATCATCGGAATCGGCGAAATCGCCCGCTTCGAGACCGACACCCCCGACGCCGCCGACGTCTGGTGGCAGAACTTCATCTCTGAACTCGAAGACGAATCCGAGCTACCCGGCGTCTACGGAGCCAGACCCCTAGCCTTCGGCTCCTTCACCTTCAACCCCGACAACACGAAAATCACCTCAGTTTTTGTCGTCCCCAAACTCGTCCTCGGACGCCGCGACGGGCAATCCTGGATCACCCGCATCGACTACGACTCGCCGAAACGTCACGGCCTCCCCAAACAAGGACCGCCAATTCACGACCCGGGCCGGGTTCGCCTCGACGGTTCATCCGTCTCCGACGCTCAATGGATCAAATCCGCCGGCGACATCATCGACCGCATCCGCCATGGTGAAGCCGAAAAGGTCGTCCTAGCCAAGAACCAAATCATCAAAGCCGATCAGTCCATCGATCAGCGCTGGCTCGCCGACAAACTCCACACCGCATACCCCATGTGTTGGACCTACATGTTCGACGGCTTCGTCGGAGCGACACCGGAGATGATCGCCACCCAGCGAGATCACCTAGTCCTCTCGCGCGTCCTCGCCGGAACCCAACCACTGCGCCGACGCGCTTCAGACGACGCCACAACCACCCGGCAGAGGCTAGCCGATGCTTTCACCTCCTTGCGGCTCAACCCCAAAGAACTGCGCGAACACGCATTCGCAAGGGATTCCGTGATCGAACAGATGCAGCCTTTCTGTTCGGCAATCAACTCCAACCCTTCCCCATTCATCCTCGAACTCCCCCACCTGCTCCACCTAGCCACTGATGTCGTCGGACAGGTCTGTCCCGGCAACACCTCTTTGGCGGTCGCTGCGGGAATTCACCCCACCGCTGCGGTGTGCGGGACACCTCGCCACGTCGCACAGGAACTGATCGCCCGCTACGAAGGCTTCGATCGGGGACGCTATGCCGGTCCGATCGGCTGGATGGATGTCTCGGGGAACGGCGAATGGGCTCTTGGTCTGCGCTGTGGCCAAATCAACCCGCTAGACCCCTCGAAGATTGAAATCTACGCTGGTTGCGGTTTGATCGCCGACTCCAACCCGGTGGCCGAACTCGCCGAAATCAAGCAGAAATACCAGGCAATGCTTGCCGTTCTCGGTCTAGAGATGGAGCAGTCATGAACCCGATCCGGGCCCACCTTGACAAACAACCTGGCGAGATGTCGTCCATGTTCGACACCGTCGCCCCCCGCTATGACCTGCTCAACGACCTGCTTACCTTCGGTGAGGTGAGGCATTGGCGGACTCTGGTTCGAGACGCCATCGCACCCGTCCCGGCAGAGACAATCCTTGACGTGGCAGCCGGCACCGGCACATCGTCGATACCCTTACTTGAGGCAGGCGCCACCGTCTTCCCCCTCGACCTGACCGAGGCCATGCTCTCAGTTGGCAGGCGTCAATACCCCCAACTCAATTTCGTCGCCGGCGACGCTCTGCATCTGCCTTTCCAGGACGCATCATTCGACGTTGTCACCATCAGTTTCGGGCTGCGCAACGTCGAAAACCCTTACGCTGCGTTGACCGAGTTCTTCCGAGTGACCAAGCCTGGCGGACGGCTCGTGGTGATGGAGTTCTCGACCCCGACACAGCGCCTCTTTCAACGCGTCTACCGCGGCTATTTGTCGTCCCTACTCCCCCTGATTTCGACCCTGTCGACCAATGCCTCGGCTTATCAATACCTAGTCGAATCGATCTTGAATTGGCCGAATCAGCGCGATCTTGCCGCCATGATCAGCCGCGCCGGATGGACCGGGTGTGAATGGAAGTCGATCTCTCATGGGATTACGGCGATCCATCGAGCCCGAAAACCCTAAGATAGCCGTCGACCATGTCCGTCTTCTTCGCTCCCAACTCTGATCCAGCGAACCCCAACCGGGATTTCGTCTTGGACGCGACTGCGTCGACTTCGTGCCCGGTATCCATCCAGAACTGGTTTGACCCCGAATGTCCGGCCTTGGAGCTGAGCTTCACCGGGCATCTACTCAACGCCTCCGACCCCTGCCCGACCGCACCGGTGGCAGAACTCGGTTTTTCTCCACGCTCATCCATCGTCGACCTCCGCAAATCCCTCCACAAACCCATCGCCGCGATCGCCGAAGAAACCCTCGCCGCGATGAAGGCCGGAACTCAAATCATCCTGTCCCCGGTACTGCCTATTGACTGGGACGAACACCGGGTTGGTCGGCCACATCTCCTGGTGCGCGGCCCCTCAGCGACCTCCGGGCGCCCCGGCTACGTCCCGGTGATCTACCGGGACCACCGCATCTTGGAGGCCCGCCACGTCGACCATCCTGACGCTCAACGCTTCTCCTATCTCGACGCCCCTTCGCCGACAGACTCCTTCGTCAACACCGACTGGGGTTTCAAGTGGAGCCGCGAACGTGACGCATTGCAACTGGCTCACTACTGGCAGATTCTGCAGTCAACCGGGTGGGCCTCTGCCACACGCCCACTCGGCGGGGTGATCAGTTCAGAGATTTACCCCGACGTCAGCAACCGTCAGGTGATCACCTGGGTGAGACTGTGGCGCAAGTTCTTGTGGACCTTCTCTGTCAAGACGCCAGAAAAGTTCCGGTCCCACTCCCCCACCCACCGCTATCGCCATGAGTGGGATTTTCGGATGAAGATCATCGACGTGGTGCGCAACGATCACCGACGGATGGTCTCGCCGATCGTCATCCCCGAATGTTCTGCCTGCCTATGGTGGGATTACTGCCGCCCCACCCTCGATCCTGGGGATTTGAGCCTAGTCATCGACAAGGCCCGGCTCGACGTACGCGAGATCACCACCTTGCGCAGTCTAGGCATCCACTCGATTGACGATCTCGCCATCGCTGACTTAGACGATCTCGAAGCTCAATACCTGCCCCTAGTGGAACACCGTCCCGGAGGACGGGAGCGATTACGGCTAGCCAAGCGTCGCGCCGAGATGCTTCATCGCGGAGTCTCGATTGAGAAGGTCACCGACACCGAGATCAACTTGCCGATTCACGAGGTGGAGATTGATCTTGACATTGAGTCTTCGGCTAGCGGCAAGGTGTATCTGTGGGGTTTCTTGATCCGTGACCGGGCCGGCGGGCACGAGCCTGAATATGTGTCCTTCGTCGATTTCGACGTCGAATCGAAAACCGATGAGGTGGCCCTAGCCAGTCGGGCGATGTCGTGGTTGACCACGCATTTCGCTAACCGCGATGTGATGATCTACCACTACTCAGACTATGAGCTGGTCAACCTGCGCAGACTGGCCCAGCTCACCGGTCCTCAATCTGCACTCGGGCGCGGCCTGGAACTAACCCACTCACATTCTTGTGATCTTTTCGGCATTGTCAGAGAGAATTTCTTTTCCGCCCACGGTCTCGGCCTCAAATATGTCGCCCAGACTCTTGCCGGTTTTGAGTGGAGAGACCCAGATCCGGGCGGGCTGAATTCGCAACACTGGTTGACCGCCTTGCTTGGTGCCGGTAGTGAACCCGAACGCGAAGATTGGGGACGCAGGATTCTCGAATACAACGAGGACGACACCCGGGCGACGGCTGCTTTGCGGGATTGGCTGCGCGCCCATTCGACTATCTGAGGTTACTGGGGGACTGGGGAACGGCGGGAGCTGGGCTCAGTTTCGGCGCAAGGGGCACGTCGTGGCGCCACAATCTCATCTAGGTGCCAAGGCTGCACTCGGTGCGGCAAACAGCATCGACGACCCGTCCCTGATTCCTAGAATATGGGTTCGTCCTTGGCAACTCTTGGCAGACTTGGTCGCCCTTGAGGTATTAGACTCGAGCGATCAGGATTGCCCAATGGACCCAAAATACTCGGCGGCGAAGGCTGCAAATCTGTCCATCTCGTCGCGACGGTAACCGCCGTCGACGTCAACGACGATGACCTCGACGCCTTCGACAGGTTCTTGAATGATCTCAGCCAAGTCCGCAAGGGACGATACAGTGCGTGTCGGCACCGAATAGCCTTCCGCGATCTTGGCGCAATCGCTACTTTGTGCCGTAGTAAACACCCTGGCAAAGCGCGAGGCATATTCCGGTTTGCCTGGTTCGAGCATGGTGAAGATCGAGCCGCCACCGTCGTCGACGACGATGATTCTCAGGTCTGGGACGGGCTCGCCGACGCTGCGACTAAGCGCGGGGGCGTCATGGCGAAAAGTCAGGTCTCCACAGATCAAGGTGACGGGTTGACCGAACCCGATGGCTAACCCCATTGCCGTCGAGATATTGCCGTCAATCCCGGCAAGTCCGCGATTAGCGAAGGCGTTGAGCGGGCCCTGGCCGGTGTGGGCGAGGTTGAAATCACGAATGATGGCTGATGAACCGATCATCAAGGGTTGATTCCCGACGTTATCGACCACCAGATTGGCGATCGACAAACCGGTGGGTCGGGTTGTGTTTGCCTGATTGGTGAATGTGCTGACGGCTGCGTCGGCTCTACGCCAGGTCTCTAACCATTCAGGGTGGGCACATGGGCTAGATGCGTTGACCTCTTTGACGACGGCGTCCACTCGCCAGGTGGGATCGACCCATTGACTCGAATCCGTCCAGGCGACTAGCCGAGTCCCGTCTTGGCTAAGCAGCCTAATAACCGCACGCGACAAGGTGGGATGCCCAACCATGATGACCTGGTCGATCTGGGAGCCGAGATGTTCGAGGAGTAGTGGATAGGAGGCGATAGCTTCTGGTCCACGGGCATGGGATGACGGTTCTGCCAGCAGCGGAATCTGGGCGTCACGGGCAACCTGGATCGCCTTGGTAGCCAGGCCTGGATCTGTATCCCCGACGACAATGACGGCCTTGGCTTGGGGATCGAGCTCCCATCTGGCTCCGCTCTGGGATGGGCGATCAGCAACCAGGGGCGGGTGCGGGTCTCTGCCCCAGATTTCGCACGGGTCAGGGATGAGCGGCTGCTCGAAGTGGATATTGCAGTGCACCGGCCCGGGACGGCCAGTCAATACACCTGTGGCATGGGCCATCGACATAGACAGCCGGGATCGCACACTTGCCGAATCCTGGTGATCAGGGATGTCGTCAGCGAAGACGGTGTGCCTGAAGGCTAGGTATTGGTGAGTGGTCTGGTTCGATCCCGATCCAATCATGGAATGGGGACGGTCTGCTGTGACGGCGACGACGGGCACCTGAGCGTGCCAGGCTTCCATCATCGCCGGGGCAAGGTTGCCGACCGCAGTGCCGGAGGTGGTGACCACCGGAACGGGCTGACCGGTAGCTTTGGCAATCCCCAAGGCGGTGAACCCGGCTACCCGCTCATCAATCCTGACGTGAAGGGTGATCTCCCCGGCACTTTCTGCATCAGCAAGGGCCATCGCGAGGGCGGAATTGCGTGATCCAGGAGAGAGGACGACATGGCGGACGGACCAATCCAGCCAGGTGTTGATGGTGGCACACGCAAGTTTCCAGGACTGAGTCACTGGCTGCCCCTCTCTAGACTCGCAAGATCGGAGCGCCTACACTCATGGGCACACCGACTTGCCGGTTCTCCTAGTCCTATCGGATGTTGACGACTGGTTCAACTCAGGTGCAGGAGTTGAGCCGGACCTGTTCTACCAGCCATGCCAGGCATTGCCGGTAGCGGGCCTCCCACCAGGCGGTACTGGGTGGTGTGGCGGCCGGGAAATCCGCGACCAGATCATCGGCCCCCAGGGTGCACACCGGGAGGGTTCCGTCTCGGCTAATCAAACTGTCCCGGACGGTGTCTGCGGTGAAAAGCTGGACAGTGTTGAGTCCACAATCCAGCGGTGGCCTATCCAAGGCTGCGGCCAGGTGTACCGCCGCATTGATCCCGACGGAGCTCTCCAATGCCGACGAGATGACCACATCGACCCCAGGTTCGTCGCCCGTAGCACCGATCTGGTCAAGAAGGCTGAGACAAGTGAACGCACCGCCTAGGGGCTGGGTTTTAATGACGACCACGTCGGCCACCTTGTCGGCGATGACCTGACGCAGGTGGCCTAGTTTGCGGATGGATTCGTCGGCAGCAATCTTGACGTCGATTCCGGCCTCAGCCAGACGCAATCGCAACTGGGCGAGTTGCACAGTCGTTGCACACGGCTGTTCGACGTATTCGAGCCCATACTCACTGAACCTGGTGATCGCGGTGAAGGCTTGGTCGACACTCCAGGTTCCGTTGACGTCAATCCGGATACGCCCGGTCGGGCCAAGTTCAGCTCTGACCGCCGCCACCCTAGCTAGATCAGCTTCCAGCGTTGCATTATCGTTGCACTTGGGGTCTGTGGTCGACACCTTGATCTTGGCGGTGCGGGCCTGAGATTCAGCCACCAGACGGCGTGCGCGCTCCGGCGTCACCGTCGGGATCGTCACGTTGATCGGTACCCGGTCACGTCGAGGAGTAGGCAAGCCGAAGCAGGCGGCCTGGATTGCACCTGCTAGCCAGATCCCGGCCTCCGCAGTGTCGTATTCTTCAAAGGGGCTCCACTCGGCGATACCAGCGGGACCGGTGATGATCATGCCTCGACGGGTGGTGATTCCGCGAAACTGAGTGCGCAAACCGATCTCGTAGGTGACCCGGGGCAGTGCGCTAAGTTCATCCACATCTATGTGGCTCAGCATGGAGGCGGTGACTGCCGGGAGGGTGAATTGATGCGGGATCGGCAGCGGGGAGGTTGTGGCGACGTGGCGCGAACTGCTAGGAGACTTGGCCCCAGGCTGGCCTGGGAAATCTGTGGGCTTCATCTCGTCGGCGTCGGGAAACCGGTTGCGGGGGTGTTTCATCAGCCAACCCCAGAACCTGTAAGAGCCGCGATCACCACACCGGCGAGGAGTCCTACTCCATAGCCGAGTTCACCTAGCGAGGTCAGTTTCAGGGTGCGCACTAGGGCGAAACCGTTTACCTTCGTAAGCATATCTTTGCTAGCCAGGACGAGTGCGGGCGCGCAGAGTAGAGCGGTGAACACCCACCAGGTCGTCGCCATTGCCGCCAGCGGGACGGTCAGGATTGCCGCGATCGTCAAGATCAAGAAGAAAAGCCGCGAACCTTGGTCCCCGAGGCGGGTTTCGAGGGTGAGTTTGCCGCTGACTCGATCGGTGTCAAGGTCGCGCAGGTTGTTGCACACCAGGATTGCGCAAGCGAGAAAGCCGATCCCGCAGGCCACGATCCACACCGGCAGATCGGCCCGATGGGATTGAACATAGGTGGTGCCGACGGTGGCGACTAGCCCGAAGAAGATGAAGACGAATACTTCGCCCCAGCCGGCGTACCCATAGGGGTGTTTGCCGCCGGTGTAGTACCAGGCGGCCAAGATGGAGGCAACCCCAACCCCGATCAACCACCAATCTCCACTGAGGGCAACAATGGTCACACCAGCAAGGGCGGCTACCGCGAACCAAGCGAAGGCGGCGAGTTTGACCTGTTTGGGTGAGGCTGCCCCGGAGCCGACGAGACGTCGTGGCCCGACGCGCTCGGCACTATCGGTGCCACGAATCCCGTCCGAGTAGTCGTTGGCTAAGTTGACCCCGATCTGCAACGCCAATGCAACCAGGAGACACAGCAAGGCAATCCCGGCGCGCATCTGCCCATAGTGGAGCGCAAGCGCCGTTCCGGCAATCACCGGCGCGGCAGCCGCAGGCAAGGTCCGCACCCTCGCCGCTTCAACCCATTCCCCTAGACTTGCCACAGTTTCTCCTCTCACACATCACATGCCCAAACTTCGCCAGATTCGACTTGTCAATCTCACCTGCTTGCTGGCTAGGAGTCTACGTTTGCTCTATTGATCTCTCCGCAACAGCTCGCTGGCCTTAATCCTGTCCAGTTTTCCGCTCGGCAGACGCGGCAGCACTTGCCCGGTCAGGACCCGCTTAGGGATGAATCGGGGGTCAAAACCTGGGGAGGCGGCTCGGCACCGGAAGGCGTCCTGCCACCATTGTTTGGGCAGGACGGCTGAGGTGACGAGCCCAACGAGGTTGCCCCAGTATTCGTCTTCCACCCCGACGATGCACACCTGAGACGGGTCAATCCCGGCGTCGGCGGCGATCTCATCGGCTACCTGCTGGACCTGGGTGAGGTTGATTTTGATCCCGCCTGATTTGATCACGTCATCGCTACGACCCAACACGGTGAGTTTCCCACTGTCGATCCGCCCTAGATCGGTGGTCTCGACCCTGCCAAGTCCATCGTTGAGGTAGGCGGGCTGATTGGTGACGGTGCCAGATTCCAGGTGCAGATACCCGGCGAATGCGGTCGGCGTGATGATGTGTATCAGCTTGTCGATGATCTCCACCCTGACCTGGTCGAGGGCAATACCGTCATAGACGACTCCTCCGCAGGTCTCGGTCATTCCGTATGTGGTGACGAGGTTCATCCCAGCCTCCCGTCCCCGACGCAGGAGTTCGGCGGGGATTCGTCCGCCCCCAACCAAGATGGTCTCGCATCGGGCAAGACGCGTGCCTAGATCGCGATCCGCGAGGGCTTTGGCGAGCTGGGTGGGCACGATTGAGATGTGATTGACGCCTTCGCGCGGAGCAAGGCAGGACAGATCAGGGTGGGCCTGAACCAGTTGCGCCCCCGCCATGTGGGCCCGCACCGCGACCATCATGCCCGCGATATATCCGGCCGAAAGAGCTAGATGCCAGGTATCGGCGACACCGATCCGGGCGCGTGAAATCGTGGCTGCAGCTTCCAAGGCTCGGCGTGGAATCAGCGCCCATTTTGGCGTCCCTGTCGATCCGGAAGTCGGCATCACTAGGGCTAGATCGAGCTTGTCGACCAGGCTCACCAAGGTCGATTCCTGCACTGCTTGGGCTTGGTGTTGGGAATTCACGACGACCAGACAACCCCCTGAATCAAGGCTGACTGGCAGATTCGCTATCGCTTGCTCCGGCAAGCACACCCTCATTGTCACCGTCTAAGACTATCGAGTCAGCCCTAGGAAGGCTCATCGGCAAAGCTCGCGGGCTCTACCCTCCTTGACGGAGCCAATAACGAGTGGATGCCACGATCGTCGAACAGCTTTGTATGAGCCGACTAAGATACCGGTATGCCCCGAGTTCTCGTCGTGCTCATCGTGATTGCTTTGACGATCTACTGCACCGTCGAAGTTGCCCAGTCACCGACCTATCAGGTCAGAGTCTTGCCCAAGTGGCTGTGGGCAATCGCAGTCATTTGTCTTCCTATCGTGGGGCCGATCGCGTGGCTGATTGTGGGCCGTCCCCGTCCAGATTCGGGATCATCCCAGGCCACCATCAAACCTCCGCCGGATGACGATTTTGATTTCCTTCGCAAACTTCGATAGTTGTATGGATCCTTGGTGGTCAGGTTACTTGAGTCTCTAGGCCACGCCTGTCAGCAAGGCTGATCGCCTGCACTCACGCTCTTGGGCGACGCCACGGCCTGGTTCACCCCGTCCCTTCGTCCAGCCACCTGCACTCGGCCCCATCACAGAGCCTCCCCTTCACCCCGTCCCCGCACTCGACGTCCTCACCGCTATCCGACTGGCCCTTTCACCCCGTCCTCACCACCCGACTAACCCCTTGACCCAACCGGCCCCGAATATCGGATCGCCAGTTTTTCACCACCCACTCATTTCCGACCTTGACAAGGGGCCATAGCGTGGTCCTCTGAGGTCTTTAGGCACCTAGTGGTAGGGTGAATCGAAGGAATGAGGGGAGATGATAACTCAATGAACGGGATGTTCGCCTCGTTGAGAATCCCGAACTATCGAAATTGGTTCATCGGAGCCACATTTTCAAATATAGGGCGCTGGCTAGCAACGACGGCTCAGTCTTGGTTGGTCTTGACGATCCTCACCGACCACAATGCGCTAGCTTTGGGTATCCAGACCGCACTGGCCTTCCTCCCGTCGCTCTTACTGGCCCCCTGGGTTGGTGCCGTGGCGGATATGTTCGCGAAGAAGTCAGTCCTGAAGGTCACCAACTCCGTCTTACTGTTCGACTCAATCATCCTATCGACTCTCGTGATTACCGGAGCGGTTGAACTGTGGATGGTCTATCTCTTAGCCACCATCGACGGTGTGGCGGCCGCCTTCGATCAGCCCTCTAAGCAGGCGATCGTCGCCGAGATCGTCCCGCACGACTCGCTTCCGAACGCGATCTCATTGAACTCCGCATCCTTCAACACGGCACGCATCATCGGCCCCGGATGTGCAGGTGTCGCAATCGCGGCTATCGGCACTGGTCCAGTGATCGCCCTCAACGCCGCGTCTTTCATCGCGATGTTGATCTGTATTCATAGCCTCAACTCCGAAGCCATGTTCTCGCCGCCGACCGCCTCCAAGGCCGAGGCCACATTCACGCAAGGCATCCGTTACGTCCGTCGACATGCAGACCTCAAAGTGCTGCTTTTCATTGGGTTTGCCGTCGGTGGGCTGTCGTTCAACTTCAACATCTCCAACGCCGTCATGGCTACCGTTGCCTTCGGGAAGGCCTCGGGTGAGTTCGGCATCCTCGGCTCCTTGATGGGAGTGGGGGCGTTGACGGCAGCCTTGTTGTCTGCCCGCCGCGATCGTCCCCGTCTGCGCCGTCTACTCCTGGGGATGATGGGCTTTTCCGTATTCAATCTCGCCGCTGCACTGTCACCAAACTATGTGTTATTCGCCATCCTCCAGGTCCCGGTGGGCTACTGCGCGGTGATGTGCCTGGTAGGGTGCAATACCTTGCTACAGACGTCAGCGACACCAACGATGCGTGGTCGAGTGATGGCTTTGTGGGGTTTGATGATCATGGGCGTCACCCCGGCTGTCTCACCCATGATTGGTCGTCTCGGTGACGTCGCTGGCCCGCGTTCGACCGTCCTATTCGGAGTGATCGTCACCGGTGTCGCAGCGATTGGTTTGACCGCGTTGATCATGGTCAAGGACGGCATCGCGATTCGGATTGACCGCAAGGCCAAGCTGTGGCTAAGCATCGATCACGTCGGGGATTCCGCCGAGACCAAAGCCTTGCGTCTGTTCAACCGCAGACTGGTCGAATCCCAGGCTCAATCAGCGTCGTCAACCAAGGTTAGTTAGTCGCGCCCAGCGCGGGCAGGCGATTGGAGTTTCGAGCAGGTTACTGACGGCGTGCAGTTCAGGGAGTTTGTCGACCGCGTGGAGGTCACGAAATTTCCGGAAGGCGGGGAGACCACGAAGTTTCCGGCGGCATGTACTCCCCGGCTTCGTCGACCGCGTGGCATTCCCGTGAGTTTGCCGACCGGGTGAAGAGCACGAAACTCCGCAACGGCGCATACGCACAAGGCGGTGCTGGTGCCCGATATTTACCCCCCTCATCTGCACCACCTTCGACTCAGGCCAACCGGGTTTGAACTTGTGTGCACCTTCTCTAATCTCTGGTCCACCGATCCGAAGAATGGTTGACTAGAATCATGAAGAAATTGATTAACGCAGTTGACGACGTTGTCGCTGATGAACTCAAGGGTATTGAGCTCGCACATCCTGATCTTGTGCGTGTTGATCATGAAAACGCGGTTATCTACCGCGCGGATGCGCCGGTCAAAGGCAAAGTCGCTTTGATCTCTGGCGGTGGTTCCGGTCACGAACCGATGCACGGTGGTTTCGTCGGCAAGGGCATGCTTGATGCAGCCTGCGCAGGCCCAGTTTTTACCTCTCCGACTCCTGACCAAATGGTTGCCGCCACCAAGGCGGTCGCTTCTGAGGCAGGCGTGCTCTACATCGTCAAGAACTACACCGGTGACGTGATGAACTTCGAGATGGCTGCCGAGATGGTGGCTATGGAAGATGAATCGATCCGGATTGAGACAGTCGTCATTGATGATGACTGCGCAGTCCAGGACTCCACATGGACGGCTGGCCGTCGTGGAGTGGGGCTGACGGTGTTGCTAGAGAAGATCGTGGGTGCCGCTGCTGAGGCCGGTCAAGACCTCGATTCTTGCTTGGCTCTGGCTAAGAAGCTCAATGCTCAGGGTCGCTCCTATGGCATGGCTTTGGATGCTTGCACCACTCCCGCTGCCGGTCAGAAGTCCTTCGAGCTCGCTGATGACGAGATGGAACTGGGCGTCGGTATTCATGGTGAACCCGGACGCGAGACCGCAAAAATCATGGATGCCCATGGCATCGCAGAGCACATGGTCAAGGCTGTTACCGACGACTACGACTTCAGCGACGAGGACGTCATCGTCATGGTCAACGGCATGGGCGCAACCCCGCTTATTGAGCTGTACTTGATGTACGGCGAGATTGCACAAATGCTTGCTGACAAGGGCATCAAGATTGCTCGCAATCTGGTTGGAAACTACATCACCTCTCTCGACATGGCCGGATGTTCACTGACTATCCTCAAGGCCGACGAAGAGATTCTGCGGCTGTGGGATGCCCCGGTCCTTACCGCTGGTCTGCGCAAGGGTATCTAGCCCTACTTCCCCACTGAGTCGGCGATTGCCGCCCACTCAGTGGGGATTTCTCTGCGCTCACCCCTGGCGGACACGCGGGAGCCTGGGGTGGTGCTGGGGCAAGCTGGATGTTTGCAGGGGTGATGCTGGCGGCGGCGTTTGGGACTGCCTGGGAGCTTGGGGCTGGCCTGGCGCTTGGGCACGCGGGAGCTTGGGTGGCGTCTGGGACGCGTAGGTGTCTGGAGTGATGCCTGGGGGGGGGCGCGGGGATTGGCAGGTGCCCCCACAATGACCCCGCAACCCATCAAAACAAGTCACCTGATCACTTGGCAGACCGCATGGGCTCATCCCCAACCGGGCCAGACTGCACCGGGTACGCTTACCTCCAGATACTTAGGAAAGGACATCAATGATCGGCATCGTGGTGGTTTCGCATAGTTATCAACTAGGCCACGCTGCGGTGGCCCTGGCTAGCGAGATGATTCCTGCAGATGCCAGACCTGCTATTGCCGTGGCTGCCGGACTAGACGAAGAGACTTTCGGCACCGACGCGATGGCGATCATGGATGCGATCTTAGAGGTGGATTCCGGCGACGGTGTTCTCGTGCTGATGGATCTCGGGTCAGCAATCTTGTCTGCTGAAACTGCTCTAGAGTTTCTCGACGATGACCTAGTTGCGCGTGTCAAACTCTCCACCGCCCCGCTGGTAGAGGGGCTGGTCGCTGCGGTCGTCACGGCATCAACTGGGGCGTCTGTCGCCGAGTGTGACGCCGAAGCCGTCTCCGGTCTCGGCGCAAAATCGGAGCATCTGGGGACGAACGACGGCGGCGAGGGTTACGCGGACGTCGAGGACGGGGTGAGCGCCGAGGCCACCATCACTGCCGAGGGCGAGGCCGGGGAACCATCCGCGCGTTTTTCCACGACGATTGCCAACCCCCACGGGCTACACGCCCGTCCGGCGGCCACCCTTGTGGCCGGGCTGCGCGGCCTAGACGCCACCGTCAGCGCACGCAACACCACCACCGGACGCGGCCCAGTCCCGGCATCATCACTGACCAAGATTGCCTCCTTAGGGCTGCGCTGCGGTGACGTCCTCGAGGTCGAGGCGACGGGGATCGACCGCGACGCCGCTATCGAGGCCGTGCGACAGATGGCAGCCAATCACTTCGGCGAATCCCTTGACGGCGGCGCGACAGTCGAAGCCGAAGGCATCCTCTCATCCCAACCTCAGCAAACCCCGTCGCCGGACCTCGACGGCGCCAGCGCCGTGGCTGCCCAGCCCGGCCCGGTTGCGGTGTCAACCGGTGATCAGATCGTCATCGGTGAGGTATTCCGGCTGAACACCGAGATCAACCTCGATCACTATTGCGCCGAAGACCCCGATACCGAGGTCGCCCGCTTCAACACCGCAGTCGAAGCCGTGGCCGATAATCTCGCTCAGCAGTCCACAACAGCTACCCGCCTCGGCAATCACAAGGACGCCGCAATCCTCGATGCCCAGCAGCTCATGTTGGCAGACCCGCATCAACTCGACTCAATCCGAGAGGCGATCCTATCCGGCAAAGACGCCGTCGGCGCCGTTGACGAGGCGTATTCAGCAGCTTCCGCCGAATTCAACTCCTTATCTGATCCTTATTTGCGACAACGCGGTGAAGATATTCGGTCCCTGCGTCGCCTCCTCTTGGCTTATCTACTAGGCCTGGAACTCGAGACTCGACCAGACTACGGGCATGTCTTGGTCATCGATGAGCTGGACGCCACCACTGCGGCCCAACTGGACCCATCCATCTGTCAAGGAGTGGTCACCGTCAAGGGTGGGGCGACCGGGCATGGCGCGATCATTGCGAATTCGCGCGGAGTCCCCGTTCTGTTGAGCCCCGCCGGTGCTGCAGACTTGGCCACCGGTGACAGGCTGGCTTTTGACCCACGCACCCAGACGATGTGGGTCTCCCCCGATGATTCCCTGGTTGAGCGCTTGCGCCAACAATCCATCGAGCGCGAACGCAGCACCCAGGTCGCCATGGCTAGGGCCCATGAGCCAGCGATCACCACTGATGGAGTAGTGGTGAAGGTTGAGGCCAATATCGGTGTCATTGATGATGCGCGGGTTGGCGCCGATCAAGGAGCCGAGGGTTCTGGGGTGGTGCGCACCGAGGTACTCTTCAGCCACTACACCACCGCTCCTTCCGCAGACGAACAGGCGCGTGCATTTATCGAGTTGGGGAGGCTGCTGGATCCGCACCCGATCACGATCCGCACCTGGGATGTCGGCGGGGATAAGTCTCTGCCTTTCTTCCCCGGCCTCGACGAGCAGAACCCCTTCCTGGGTGAACGCGGGATCAGGATGATGAAGCGGGTCCCCGAGCTTTTCGGCACTCAGTTGCGGGCGATCTGCCGGGCGGCAGACCAGGTTGCGGTTCGGGTGATGTTCCCGATGGTGACCGAGCCAGACGAAGTCCGGTGGGCTTTGTCTGTTCTTGACCAAGCCAAGTTGGACACCGGATTTTCTGGACGTCTCCAGGTCGGGATCATGGTTGAGGTCCCGGCAGTGGCCCTGAGAATCGGCGAATTTGAGGAACTGGTGGATTTCGTCTCGATCGGGACGAATGATCTGGCTCAATATGTATCCGCTAGTGACCGTGGTAATGCTGCCGTGTCACACCTGGCCTGGGCATCCCCGGCCTTGTTGTCTTTGATTGAGCAGACGGCGTCTGGTATGGGAGAGAAGCCGGTGGCGGTGTGCGGAGATTTAGCGTCGTCAATGACGGCGATTGCAGATCTGGTGAGCCGTGGGGTCACCGAGCTGAGCGTTCGGCCCCCGCTGGTGCCGCTGATCAAACAGGCAGTGCGGGAGTGTTCGGCTAATTAGGTGAGGTCACGCGGTCGGACCTAGCCCTCACCCAGGCCGAGCCCACCCCGGCCCATACCCCACCGGCCCACACTCGACCGGCTCTAACCGCATCCAGCGCACACTCGCACCGACCGCACCAGGCTCAAGCCTTATCCACACCAGGCCCCACACCAGGCCCCACACCCGTCAGAGTCAAACCCTAAGAACGAACACGGTTTCGGGGCTGGACGCCGAAGTCAACGATTTCGTCGCCGAGAAGTTCCCCTTCGGGCCACACCGCCCGCACGATTCCAGCAGCCGCCAGAGCCTTGCGACATCCTGGACATGGCTCATCGGTGATGTAGGCGGTGGCGCCTTTGGTGTCGCGGGTGGAGAAGAGCAGCGCGTTGACTTCAGCGTGGATCGCGATGCAAAAACCTGGGGTGCCTGGGCGGTCGTAGTCTCCTAAACCAGGAACTTGGTCATAGCTAAGGTTTCCGCGCGGACAAGCCCCCTCTAAACAGTCCGGACGCCCGGGCGCAGCTCCGTTATATCCGGTAGCAATGATGCGGTGTTCGTGGACCAGGACGGCACCCACCTGGCGACGGCTACATTTCGCTCGTAGTGACACGGCGTCTGCAATTGTCAAGAAATATTCGTCCCAGCTCGGGACGACCCTGGGCTCGCCCTCTGTGATCGGCATGATGCCTCCTTCTTAGATCAGAATATCCTCATAGGACGCCGGATCCTCGATGGGTTCCACATGGCACAGTACCCGCAGATCTGGGTATTCATCAGTCAAAGCCGCCGTGATCTTCTCAACCAAGTCGTGCGAGACTTGCACCGACCATTCCCCAGGCATGAGCAGGTGAAATTCCAAGAAACGCCGGTTGCCGGATTCGCGGGTGCGCACGGCATGGTAGATGACCTGGTCGGTGACGAACCTGTCCAAGATAGCGTGCAGGGAAGCGACGTCCTCGGCGGGCAAGGCAATATCCATCAATCCCTCGGAGGACTCTTTGAGTAGCTTCGCCCCCGTCCACAAGATGTTGAGGCCAGCGATGAAGGCCACGATGGGGTCGAGGCGCTCGATTCCCGTAACCCACACCAACACCACGCCGATGAGTACCGCGACGGAGGTGATCACGTCGGTCATCAAATGCTTCCCATCAGCGACCAGGGTCGAGGACCGATGCTGTCGTCCGGCACGAATCAAGATGACCGCGACGACACAGTTCAAGACACCGGCCAAGATAGAGATTCCAATACCTATCCCAAGGTGACCCAGCGGGCGAGGGTTGAAGAACCTCTCGACCGAGGAGTAGAGGATGATGCCTGCAGCCAGGAAGATCATGGTGCCTTCACTCATTGCAGAGAAGTATTCGGCCTTGGAGTGGCCAAAATGATGGTTCGAGTCAGGCGGGCGAATCGCCACTTTGAGCGCGATCAGGGCCACCACGGCTGCGGCCACGTTGACCAGGGATTCGGCTGCGTCGGACAGGAGCGACACCGAGCCTGTGACTAACCAAGCCACCGTCTTCATCGCGATGATGACCAGTGACGTGAGGATGGATAGCCAGGCGAAGCGAGATAGATCCTGGGGCGGGGCAAAGCGGGAGGTCGCCGATAAGGCCTCGACCAGTTCAGAGTCAGGCGCGCAACCGGGCAGACCGGCAGTACCCGATTGGTCTCCACCTGCAGAGCTGGCCTCGGCGGCAGAACTCGTTTCGTCGACCGGGGCCGATACATCGTCCTTGACTGATGGACCGGTGTCTGAGAGGTCACCTAGCTGTTGGGCCTTCTGCTCGTTGGCATTCTTGTCTGTCTGCACCTGCCTATGTTGACATGGGCGAAGCAGATCACACCATTCTTGACGACAAGCGTGCGCGGTGGCCAGGCGTTGACAGACCCGTCTTGCTTCCCGATGCGCTCAGCGTCTGGGCAGGCCCTGCCACCTCGACTTAAAACGAAAAGGGCGCCGAACTGGTGGTTCGAGCGCCCGGGGACAACAAACTATTCAACAGTTTTGGTTTCTAGGGTTCTAGAGGAGATCCCTTAGCTCGGCGACGGATTCGACGACGAGCGAGGGCCGATATGGCCACTTGTCAATATCCTCGCGTCGAGTAATCCCCGACAGCACCAAGACGGTGAACAGACCCGCCTCAATACCTGCAACGATGTCGGTATCCATGCGGTCGCCGACCATTGCGGTGGTCTCCGAGTGGGCCTCGATGCGGTTCATCGCGGTGCGGAACATCATCGGGTTTGGTTTACCGACGATGTAGGGTTGACGTCCGGTTGCAGCCGAGATCAGCGCGGCGACAGAGCCGGTGGCCGGGAGTGGGCCTTCTAGGCTAGGTCCGGTGGTGTCTGGATTAGTCGCGATAAACCTGGCGCCCTTTTCAACAAAGCGAATCGCCTTGGTGATTCCCTCAAAAGAATAGGTTCTGGTCTCACCGAGAACGACGTAGTCGGGATCGGTTTCAGTCAAGATGAATCCCGCGTCGTGAAGAGCCGTGGTCAGCCCGGCTTCGCCAATGACGTAGAGGCGTGCTCCAGGCTGTTGATCAGCGAGGAAGTGTGCCGTCGCCAAGGCCGAAGTCCAGATGTTATCTTCGGGGACGACTAGCCCAGAGGCGGACAGTCTCGCCGCCAGATCCCGCTGAGTAAAGATTGAGTTATTCGTGAGCACCAGGAAGCGACAAGAGGTATCTACCCATTGCCCAATTAGATCGGCTGCACCCGAGATCATGGCGTTCTCGTGCACAAGCACTCCGTCCATGTCAGTGAGCCAACATTCGATATCACGTGGTGTACGCATGGCGCCAGTCTAGCAGTGACGCCTTCGAGACCGGAGAGTGCGCGACCTCGGTGCAGCAGAGACCACAACGTCCCGACCGTCCCTGAAAGAAGCTCACCCTTGTCATCGATGCCTTTTGGGGAGGACGCGACCGCCTACCACCCCATGTTTGGCCAGTCAATCGCCATTTCACTACGGCAAACGACTAATTGAAGCCGATTGCAGTCCCTACGTCTTGAGGTGTGGAATCTCAACGGGATTCTTCGATGGGGCCAGCCCCGAATCTGATCACAAAAACTGCGCACTCCCGGCGTGGCCACTGTCGTGACGGGAGGAAATCAATAGCATGAGTCGCTGGCTGTTGTCCCTGGAAGTACGGACTTCGCTAGAAATCGTGCTCTTACCGTCCTCGATACATTTAGGAAGAACATGCTCAAAGGTTTTCGTGATTTCATCTCGCGCGGCAATCCCATTGATATGGCTGTCGGCATCATTATCGGCACCGCTTTCACTCCGATTATCTCTGCTATCACTGATAAGGTATTGATGCCGCTGATCGGAGCGATCTTTGGCAAGCCCAACTTCGACACGGTCGGCCAGTTCCATCTCAACGGTGCCGTGATTCAGCCTGGAACGATCGTGACCGCAGTTATCAACTTCTTGCTGATCGCTGCCGCCTTGTACTTTTGCATCGTGGCTCCGATGAATAAGATGGCCGCCCGCAAGGCTGCCGAGGTCGCCGACGGCGCCAAGGACGAAGCCGAGGTCTCTGAAGAGGTTCAGCTTCTGTCCGATATCCGCGATCTGCTTCGCAAGGATTCTGCCGTCTAATCGATTCCACTGGGGTCGATTGATTCCGGCAAGCGTAGAAACCGCAGAGGGTAGCTCACGCACTTCGCTTGAGCTACCCTCTTCTTATTGGAAGCACTCTCAACTGGCGCACACACCGATCATCGGTTCACCCCTATTCAAATATCCAAAGAGAATAACTATCGAACCAAAATGGCTCTAATCCTCTTGGGGACTAATAATCGCACCGGACGTCAATAAGAGGCCGAAGAATAGACACCCCGGTTGCAGGTTAGAGCTACTACTAATCACCGCGATGTTACGGGTTGACCGGGTACTTTTGTTATAGACCAGTGGGATCAATCCCATCGTTGTTTTCGGCTCCTATTAGAACAACCGCGTACTTGAGCACATGGGTTACGCCTTGAGATATGGCGTAGTTAAATGCGAAATTCCGGTTAGTCACAGAGGTTTTGCCCATCCCTGCCGTTTCGAGTGGCTCAATACCTAGGCTGCGAGCGGTGACTCACTAGGCACACATGGGGCCAAGTCTTGGCACTAAGTCACAACCGGTTCCAGTTAAACAAAAGACCGGGACTTGCGTCCCGGTTTCCTTCGTACCCCCAGTGGGACTCGAACCCACGACCCAAGGATTAAAAGTCCCTTGCTCTGCCAGCTGAGCTATGGAGGCGCCGGATCAATGATAGACGGTTTTGCGGTTCTTCGCACTTTTCTGCTTCGGCTGTCTTCAACACCCTGGCTAGACTGGCGGCGTGTGGAGCGAGACGATGACAGGATTCGTGGGGATTCTCCTCGTTGGAGCCGCTTTCTTAGCTATCGCGATCTGGCTTGATGTCCGTAGTACCCGCCGTCTGCGCAATCATGGCGCAGACGAAAACCCTGGGCGTCTGGGAGGCGCCGATCACCTAGGCCCAACCTCAACTGGCTCTAGTACTCCATCGACGGGCAGTCGATACCCGGGTGAATCACCGGGGACCGGCCACCGAGCCACCGTCTTTGATCCAGGGCTTGCGATGACGCTGAGCAGTCAGAATCCGCATGCCTTGGGCGCTGACGTCACAGGTGAAGCGGGCAGGACCCTCTCACAGAGTTGGTCGATCGGAGAGTTGATGCGTCAGCCGATTCCGTTATTGGAGCGCGAAGAAGTTGAAAGCTGCGATCTGCCAACCTCCGCTTTCTTAGCGGACCCACTCTTTGCAAACACCGCCTCTCGACGCTGCTTCCTCGAAGACGTCCGCATACTGGCCTGCCGAGGAAACATCACCCACAGCAGAGAACTCTTGCCCGCACTCTCACTGAGTTCGCAGACAGGTGTGCCGGTTGCGGTGTTTGCGTGCGAGTTTTCTTCCGACGTCATCAAAGATTTGGTCGCGAATCGGCTAGCCGGCACCGCCACGGTAGTCGCGTTGAGGGCAGAGCCTGAGGTTATTGATGATATTGCTGCCCAAACCTCAGCAACTATATGCTCGCCATCCCAGTTGAGATCAGGTTGGGTTGACGATTCCACCTGGGGCAGGTGTGACAATCTGATCGCCTCAGAAACCGGGTCAAGTCTGGGCAACTTAGCCCCGACAAGCCACTAGACATTCGCCGTCGAGCCTAACCCTCAACCTTCAACCAGGTTGAACCTCAACCTCGACTTGAGCTTGTTTTCATCACCCACCTCTGACGATTAGCGTCGCCCCCAACCTGAGATTTTATCAGCCTCTCTCAGCTTCACCTCCACCCCTATAACTCAGCATATTGCCTTGTCAAAGCGGTTTTACTCGTTCATTCTTCACCACAAACACGTCTGTTCGTATTCTCAACCGCGACACGCCAACCTTCGGAAACATTTCATTTCAGTCACAATCTTGGCTCTTGCGCGGAGGAAGTGATGGTCAGTACTTTCTGGCCCATCGTGCAAAGTGGAGCCGAGTTGGACGCGTCGGATGGACGCCTAACCAGACCGGAACCAGTGCGTTTCGTCTTGCCGGGCGAGACGCACGAAGATGCCTGTCTTGCCGGATAGTGCATCACGGACGCCTCGTCTTGCCGGGCGAGGCGCGTACGGGGAATGACGTGGGGTCTTGCCGGACCCTGCGAAGACATCACGGATGGGCCGTGATGACGGTTCCGAAACTCCACTTCAGCACGGTAACAACCCGACATGGGACTGTCGTGGAAAGGAAAATATCGTGAAGCCCCTGAAATGGGTGAGGGTGGCTGTTGCCGCAGCTACTCTGACTGGATCAATTTCAGCCGTCGGCGTGATCGCTTCGACGGTTGCCAACGCAAGCTACGGCAATGTTGTCGCAACTACTGCCGTCAATATCCGCTCCGGCCCATCAACGTCAAATCGGGTGCTGGGGGTCCTCTACCCTGGTTTCAGTGTTGCTCAAACCGGTCCGGTCAAGGACGGCTGGGTGCAGGTGAACTATAACGGCTCTACCGCATATATCGCGGCCCAGTACCTGCGCGGTGTCTCCAAAGAGTCGTCACCCGAGACCCCTGCTGGCGCTACCACCGGGCAGGCAGGTCAGCTCTACACCACTGCAGCATTGAACGTCCGCACTGGCCCCTCTACTGCGTACAGCAAGGTTGGTCTCTTATCTAAGGGAACCTTGGTGACTACTACCGGGCGTGAGGCCCGTCGGTTCACCGAGATCACCTATCACGGGACGAAACGCTGGGTGTCTTCGGATTACCTGACCAAGACAGCTCCAGCTCCGTCTTCCCCTGCCACCCCTAAAAAGCCTTCTGGTCTCGAAGCTAAGATCAAGTACCAGGCTCGGGCAACGGCTGCGTTGAATATCCGCGACTCTTCCAAGGCGAGGTACAACACGATCACTGAGGTGCCACGCGGAACGATTCTGCAGATGACTGGTGTTGAGGAAAATGACGTCGCTCAGATCGTCTTCCGTGGTGAGCTGCGTTGGGTCAACCGGCACTACATCGTCCGGATCAACGATTCTGCAGGCGCTACCGCTCCCAAACTTCCTGCTGTGATCGGTACCCGCTACGCCACCACTGCTCTAGATATCAGGACTAGCTCCGGTTCGGACTCACGGACGGTGGGCGAGGTTCCTCGGGGTACAGCTCTTGAAGTCACCGGTGTCGTCAAGAATGGCCGCGCCCAGATTGTCTACCAGGGCACTGTGCGTTGGGTGACCGCCAAATACCTCTCAGCAACCAAACCTTCGGAATCCCTCAACACTGGCGGGTCGGTTGGCCTGGATGAGCTGAAGGGCATGGGTAAGGAGATCGTCAAGAACACCCGGAAACTGTGGCCTCAGATCACAACCATGTACGGCTACAGCCCCCATCGTGCTCCTGACGGTGATCACGCCCGTGGACTCGCTGTTGACTTGATGCTTCCGAATTACAAGAAGAACAAGGCTCTGGGCTGGGAGATTGCAAAGTACTACCGCACTCACGCAAAGAAATTCCGGATCCAATACATCATCTTCGAGCAACAGATTTGGAACATCCAGCGGGACCGTGAGGGTTGGCGCAAGATGGCCGACCGTGGCTCCGACACTCAGAACCACATAGACCACATCCACATTACGTTCTACCCGTGATGGTCCCACGCCTCGGGTAACCGGCAAGTTAACCCAGGCTTCCAGGGCCGGTTGTCTTCTCCCAGATAACCGGCCCTTCTTCACTTAACTACCCCTGGGCATCAGCGTACAGGTCACACCCGCATCCTGCCACACCACCCCCTCACACCCGCATCCTGCCAC
>JAEZZG010000045.1 GCA_023442485.1 Actinomycetes bacterium
CAATCAGACTGTTCGATTGCAGGAACCAGCGAGCCTTGGTGTAGATCTCGGGCTTGTTTCGAGCAAACCAAACCGCCTTCGGTGTGGTATTAGATGGACTCAGCGGATTTCCGGACAATTCCAGTACCCGCTCAGCGGGGACCTTCGTGAGGATTTCGTCACAGATGTCCTGAGATCTTGCGTCCATCCAGTTCGGGGTTCGGTCCAACACAGATCCGTCATCCCCAATGGGGATACAGGCGCCAGACTGCCCATCGATTCCGACTCCGTCAATATCTCGCGGATCAAACTCACCGCAGTGGACAACCTCGCGTAGTGCATCAAATGAGGCCTCGATCCACTCGTTTGGGTCTTGCTCTACCCAACCCGGATGAGGCGTGTACAGTTCATAGCTTCTCGCCGCGATAGCCTTGGTGCGCCCATCCTGATCGACAGCGAGGGCACGGCAACCGGAAGTTCCAATATCTACGCCAATGTAGATTTTCGTTGACATGGTGCTTCTCCTCATTGACTGGTGTGACCAGCTATTCGTGGAAGCCAAGTTGAGACGTCTCCGTCATCAACCCAGCATTGATAGTTATCCAAGTTCAGGGACGATGGCGTATTTGCTGCCCTTCCCGACCGCCATATCTTCGAGAGAATCGACAAGGGCATCGAGAGGACGACACTCAGTAACGAGAGACTCTCCATCGATGATCCCCCACGACAGCATGTCCACGGCTACTCGGATGAAATCAGGGGAATGGTGGAAAACACCCTTGAGGTCGTATTCCCCATAGTGCATAGCAGAGCTGTTGATTGACACTGGAGCGTCCTTGGGCGTACCACCGAAGAGCAAACCGGTCCCACCAGGACGCAAACACTGGATGGTCTGCTCCCACACCGCGGGAAGTCCGACTGCTTCAACAGCAACGTCGGCGCCTCGTCCGTCTCGAGTACGTTGCCGAATTGCAGCTGCCTTGTCTTCGATGGTGTCCAGATCCGCCACGTTGATGATCTCGTCTGCACCGGCTTTGCGAGCCTGCTCGAGTCTCCACTCGGTTTGGTCGACCGAAATCACTCTGGCGCCGCGGACCTTGGCTAGGCGGACAAACATGAGACCAATCGGTCCGGCGCCATTGATGACCACCGTGTCACCGAGTTGGATGTTGGCATCGTGGATCCCGTGCACAACACATGCCAGCGGTTCCAACGGAGCTGCGGCATGGTAAGAGAGGTGATCGGGGATGAGATATGTGTTGACCTCGGTGATGGCTGCGGGAATCACGAGTTCCTCGGCGAAACCACCATATAGATATTCAAAGTTCTCGCACAGGCTCCGACGCCCGATCTGACAAGCCCAGCAACGCCCACAGGGAACCGTATTTCCGGCAACAACTCGATCACCAACCGAGAACTTCGTCACTCCGGGGCCGACTTTGATCACCTCACCCGCAACTTCATGGCCAAATCGTGACGGGTAAGACCGAATCGTCGGGTGCCCCCTTCGATAGGTCTTTAGGTCGGTTCCGCAGGTGGTTGCCGCCTTGACGGCAATCTTGATCTCACCTTGCTTCGGGTCTGGAGACTCGATGTCTTCCAGCCTCAAATCACCAGGACCGTAAATCATCCATGCTCGCATAGTCCCTCCTTCAGGGATCGAGTGAAAACCAGTTGTTGAAGCGACAGAAAGTTCATCGCACGAAGCGTCTCAGTTACCGAGGGCTTCTTTGCCCACCGCTTCTGGCTTCACGGTATGATCTCAACCACGGCATTTGAATTACTTACGTTCAATTCAGCGGACATATGTTCACCAGGATGGGGAAGGATCCATGGTCACCACAGACGATCTGGCCAAGGTTGCCACTCTGTACTACGAGCACGGGCTGACCCAGCTGGAGATTTCGCGGCTTTTTGGTCGTTCCCGCGTCGCGATCACGCGGATGCTGGCTCAAGCAAGAGCGGCTGGAATTGTTGAGGTGATTGTCCGAGGCAACACACGATTGTTTGAGGAAGAGTCCAGCCGAATCGCACAACACTATGGTTTGGACAAGATATGGATTGCCCCAACACGGACAACCGCCGAAGAAACACGTCAATCAGTTGGTATGGTCGGTGCGAGAGCGATTGAAGAGATCATGCCAGGGCACTCTGCGGTCTCGGTAGCCCTATCAGCCGGACTAGCGGCAACACTCCCCCACCTGAAGGGGGCATTCCCCCACCTCAGGTTTTATCCAGCCAGTGGCGGTTTCGCAGGGATTGCCCGCGGGACGTCAGCGTCGGAGATCTGCATCGACCTGGCGAAAACACTGGGTGGGAAGGCACTGAGCTTACCTGTCCCGTTGGTCGTCGGCACCGCTGACTTAGCCAATCAACTTCGCAAAGAACCAGCCATTTCCCGACTACTCGAGGCAGTAGCAACAACAGAAGTTCTACTCATGTCGATTGGGTCAACAACCTCAAACACTGGGCTACTGATGGACCAGCTGAGTAGCGTCGACAGAGATGCGATTATCGAGGCTGGAGCGATCGGTGACGCCGCCGGCCACTTCTTCGACCACACAGGCTGCCATATCCATAACGAACTCACCAGGCGAATCATCGTTGCCGACTGCGATGACCTCATGCAGGTCCCGGTGAGGCTGGCCATTGCCTACGGGACGGATCGAGTCAACGCCTTGCACGCGGCATTTTCGGCACGGACCTGTACCAGCTGTGTTCTTGACTATGAAACTGCTTTGGCAGTCCTGGCAACCATTGATGCCCTATAGCTTTGACTCGTGATGACGCCGAGGGTGAAACGCGGCATGTGAGATAGAGAGCAGTTAAAACACGAGTGGGCCTGCCGAAGCAGACCCACTCGTTAGCTTTTATGCCTTGAGGCTACTTGATGATCTTGGTCACACGACCAGCGCCGACGGTGCGACCGCCTTCGCGGATAGCGAACTTCAGACCCTCTTCCATAGCAACCGGCTTCTGGAGGTGAACGGTCATGTCGGTGTTGTCACCGGGCATGCACATTTCAACGCCAGCGCCGAGTTCGACCGTACCGGTAACGTCGGTGGTACGGAAGTAGAACTGAGGCGAGTAGTTGGAGAAGAACGGCTTGTGGCGGCCACCTTCGTCCTTGGTGAGGACGTAGACGTTGCCTTCAAAGTCGGTGTGCGGGGTAACCGAACCAGGTGCGCACACAACCATGCCGCGCTCCACGTCTTCCTTCTTGGTGCCACGCAGCAGCAGACCGACGTTGTCGCCAGCTTCGCCCGAGTCGAGGATCTTGCGGAACATCTCAACACCGGTGATGGTGGTGGACTGCTTGGACTCGCGGATACCGATGATGTCAACGGTTTCACCAGTCTTGATCTGACCGCGCTCGATACGACCAGTAACAACGGTGCCACGACCGGTAATGGTGAAGACGTCTTCAATCGGCATCAGGAAGGGCTTGTCGGTCTCACGAGCAGGCTGCGGGATGTACTCATCAACAGCGCTCATCAGCTCAGCAACGGTGTCCATCCACTTGGGATCGCCCTGCAGGGCCTGGTAAGCGGAGAGGCGGACGACCGGGCAGTCATCTCCGTCGAATTCCTGAGCGGAGAGGGCTTCGCGAACTTCCATCTCGACGAGCTCGATGAGTTCTTCATCGTCGACCATGTCGCACTTGTTAAGTGCAACAACGATGGCCGGCACGCCAACCTGGCGGGCGAGAAGGATGTGCTCGTGGGTCTGGGCCATCGGGCCGTCGGTGGCGGCCACAACGAGGATGGCGCCGTCCATCTGAGCAGCACCGGTGATCATGTTCTTGACGTAGTCAGCGTGACCAGGGCAGTCGACGTGAGCGTAGTGACGCTTTTCGGTCTGGTACTCAACGTGAGAAATGGAAATGGTGATACCACGCTGGCGTTCTTCGGGAGCCTTATCGATCGCGTCGAACGGGGACTCCTCGTTAAGTTCCGGGTACTTTTCGTGAAGTACCTTGGTGATGGCGGCAGTCAAGGTGGTCTTGCCGTGGTCGACGTGACCAATGGTGCCGATGTTGCAGTGCGGCTTCGTCCGCTCGAAATGGGCCTTTGCCACTTTGTAGGCTCCTCCTGGAATATCACGACGCGGGATTGCGTAGTGAACTTGTACTTGTCATCAACAACCTTAGGGATGTTGATTGTCTTGAGTAGTAACCGCGACGACAATTCAGCACCGTCGTCACGAAGCACTGTGATCGGGCCTCCCTAGAGGGCCAACCGTTCGTGCTGGCAGGTCTGTGCCCACGCGAGACGCGGACTACACACACTGTCCAAGTTTATTGATGTTAGCGCCTAAGTCAAACTGAGTCTGGCTTAGGCGCTAGTAAGGATCGTCTAGAGACGAACTTATTCGGCGCTGTTACCGTTGGCCTTGGCGATAACTTCGTCCGCGATGTTCTGCGGGACCTCGCCATAGCATTCAAACTCCATGACGAAGGTTGCCTGGCCCGACGTCTTGGAACGCAGGTCGCCGACGTAGCCGAACATCTCGGCCAGCGGGACCAGCGCCCGAATGACGCGACTGCCGTGCTCTTCGTCCATCTCGCGGACTGAACCACGACGGGAGTTGATGTCGCCGATCACGGTTCCCAGGTAATCCTCGGGCGTGGTCACCTCGACGGCCATCATCGGTTCGAGCAGACCCGGGTCTGCCTTGCGGGCAGCTTCCTTGAATGCCATCGAACCGGCGATCTTGAATGCCATTTCCGAAGAGTCAACGTCGTGGTAGGCACCGTCTTCGAGGATGACCTTGATGTCTTCCACAGGGTAACCAGCGAGCACACCAAACTGCATGGCGTCCTGGATACCTGCATCCACGGCAGGGATGTATTCACGCGGAATCCGGCCACCAGTGACGGCATTGACGAATTCATACCCGAACCCAGGTTCTTGAGGCTCGATGGTGATGATGACGCGACCGTACTGACCGGAACCACCGGACTGCTTCTTGTGGGTGTATTCGACGTGCTCGACCTTGCGACGCAGGGTTTCGCGGTAAGACACCTGAGGACGACCAATATTAGCCTCGACATGGAATTCACGACGCATCCGGTCGATCAGAATGTCGAGGTGCAGCTCGCCCATGCCGGCGATGATGGTCTGGCCGGTCTCTTCGTCGGTGTGGACCTGGAAGGTGGGGTCCTCTTCGGCAAGACGTTGAATCGCGACCGACAACTTCTCCTGGTCAGCCTTGGACTTCGGCTCGATCGCCTGCTCGATCACAGGAGCCGGGAATTCCATGGTTTCGAGGACGACCGGAGCCGACGGGGCACACAAGGTTTCACCGGTGGTGGTGTCCTTGAGACCCATCACTGCACAGATCATGCCAGCGCCGATCTCAGGGATGTCCTGACGCTTGTTGGAGTGCATCTGGTAGATCTTCCCGATGCGCTCCTTGCGGCCCTTGGTCGAGTTAAGCACCTGGTCACCGGTCCGGAGCGTGCCGGAGTAGACGCGCACATAGGTCAACTTGCCCAAGTGCGGATCGGCAGCCACCTTGAAGGCGAGGGCGGCCAAAGGCTCAGACGAGTCTGCCTTGCGTTCGAGCTCGACAGATTCATCACCCGGCTTGAAACCGACAGTCGGCGGGATGTCCAGCGGCGAAGGCAGGTAGTCGACGATGGCGTCCAACAGGGGCTGAACGCCCTTGTTCTTGAAGGAGGTGCCACACACGACCGCATTACCCTTGCCGGAAAGCACGGCACGACGAATCGCAGCCTTGATTTCTTCAACAGTGCTCTCTTCGCCTTCGAGCCACTTCTCAGCGAACTCGTCGTCGACGTCGGCCAAAGCCTCGAGAAGCTCCTCGCGAGCAGCTTCAGCGCGAGCCTGCAGATCGGCGGGGATCTCTTCGATCTCGTAATCCTCGCCCATCTTGGTCTCGCCACGCCAGGTCAGCGCGCGCATCTGAAGCAGATCGATAACACCGAGGAAGTCCTGTTCGGCTCCGATCGGAACCTGGAGAACCAGCGGGTTAGCCTGCAGACGCTGACGAATCGTCTTGACCGCATAGTCGAAGTTTGCGCCAGTCCGGTCAAGCTTGTTGACGTAACAGATCCGAGGAACGTTGTACTTCGAGGCCTGACGCCACACCGTCATCGACTGGGGCTCAACACCTGCCACACCATCAAAGACTGCAACGGCACCATCGAGGACGCGCAAGGAACGCTCCACCTCGACGGTGAAGTCGACGTGTCCAGGGGTGTCGATGATGTTGATCTGGACGTTCTTCCAGAAACAGGTGGTAGCAGCAGAGGTGATGGTGATACCACGCTCTTGCTCCTGATCCATCCAGTCCATGGTGGCAGCACCATCGTGGGTCTCGCCGATCTTGTAGTTGATACCGGTGTAGAACAAAATACGCTCGGTAGTGGTGGTTTTACCGGCGTCGATGTGCGCCATAATGCCGATATTGCGGACCTTTTTTAGATCCTTCTGAAAATCAATGGCCACGGGTTATAAACCTTATCTTTGTCGTCTTTATAGTGCGAAACGCATTACCAGCGGTAGTGAGCGAAGGCGCGGTTGGCTTCAGCCATCCTGTGGGTGTCTTCGCGCTTCTTCACCGAGGCGCCCAGACCGTTCGCAGCGTCAAGCAGTTCATTCATGAGGCGCTGAGACATGGTCTTCTCACGACGGTCGCGGGCGAAGCCGACCAACCAGCGCATAGCCAAGGTGTTAGCACGAGCCGGTTTCACCTCGACCGGAACCTGATAGGTGGCACCACCGACACGACGGGAGCGAACCTCAACGGCAGGGCGAACGTTGTCGAGAGCCTTCTTGAGGGTCTGAACAGGATCGACGCCGGTCTTCTCGCGGGTCCCCTCGAGAGCGGAGTAAACGATGGACTGCGCGACGGTCTTCTTACCGTCCAAAAGAATCTTGCTCACCAACTGGGAAACCAGCGGCGAACCGTAGACGGGATCAATCACAACTGGGCGCTTGGGCGCCGGACCTTTACGAGGCATTACTTCTCCTTCTTGGCACCGTAGCGGCTACGAGCCTGCTTGCGATTCTTGACGGCCTGGGTGTCGAGAGCACCGCGGATGATCTTGTACCGGACACCCGGCAGATCCTTCACACGACCGCCACGCACGAGCACCATCGAGTGCTCCTGGAGGTTGTGACCTTCACCCGGGATGTAAGCGGTGACCTCAATCCCGGACGACAGACGCACACGGGCGACCTTACGCAGAGCTGAGTTCGGCTTCTTCGGGGTGGTGGTGTACACACGAGTGCACACGCCTCTGCGCTGCGGAGAACCCTTCAGCGCAGGAGTCTTGTTCTTGCTGACCTTGTCAGTGCGTCCCTTGCGGACGAGCTGCTGAATAGTTGGCACCTGCTGGAATCTCTTTCCGTGATAGTGACCCACATCAAGGACGCACGCGCCGTCATGATGTGACTCAACTGTGGTTTATCTAGGACGACCCCTGGTGCAGTCTCGACTTCTTGTAGGGGCTTCACAGCCGCTACAAGCCTGGCGCAACCTTCAGACAACATCTCTACACCGTCAGATGTTGAAGTAAGACCACTTGTGCACACTGAACACGAGCGAGAGGACCGTGCAACGGGTCGACCATCCCGCCATGCCAGGGTTCGCACTTCGTCACTCCAAGTCAGACGTGGACTCCATCCAGCACGATGTTCGAGGCCGCGTCTGCCCGGGAGCAACACAAATTGGTGCAGCTAGACTGCACACAGCTCTCAAGAGTACCTAGATCGAACACTGCGGTCAAAATTGCGCGGTATAAATCCGTTGGGGAAGACAAAAGTCCTAGGGATAGTGGAAATATCCCTAGGACTTTCGATCAGATCGGGCCTGGACTAGACAATGTCTGTGTCCGGCGCGACCGTGGCGTTTAGCGTAGATCCCCGAAATCGAGATCATCGAGCGGCACTGACATGCCAGTCCCGGTGCCGAAATCGTAATCGAAGGGGTCGTAGCTCATGGTGAACGCGGCGGCACGGGCCTCCGGGGTCGGTTCGACACGGATGTTACGGTAACGCTCCAGGCCGGTACCAGCCGGGATCAACTTACCCAAGATCACATTTTCCTTCAGACCAACCAGGGTATCACCCTTGCCGTGGATAGCGGCGTCGGTCAAGACCTTCGTGGTCTCCTGGAAGGAGGCCGCTGACAACCAGGAATCGGTAGCCAGGGAGGTCTTGGTGATACCCATCAACACCGGGCGGCCTTCGGCAGGGCGGGCACCCTGAGAGACAGCCTGGGCATTGGCCTGCTGGAACTGCTGACGATCCACCAACTCACCGGGCATCATCTCGGTGTCACCTGAATCGACCACGATGACTCTCCGCAGCATCTGGCGGATGATGATCTCGATGTGCTTGTCGTGGATCGGAGCGCCCTGGGTTGAGTAGACCTTCTGGACTTCAGAAACCAGGTGCTCCTGGACCTTACGCACACCCTGAATCCGCAGCACGTCGTGAGGATCGATGGTACCGGCCGTCAACTGCTGCCCGACTCTGACATGGGAGCCCTCGGTGATGCTTTGACGGACACCGTCAGCGTCCTCAAACTCCAGACGGGTACGACGCGGGACGATGTATTCGATATCAGCTTCGCCGTCGTCGCGGACGATGATCAGCTTGCGGTTACGTTCGCTGTCGTCGATCTTGATCTTGCCAGCAGCCTCAGCGATCAACGCCTTACCCTTCGGGGTGCGGGCCTCGAAGAGTTCGACCACGCGAGGCAGACCCTGAGTGATGTCGTCACCAGCCACACCACCGGTGTGGAAGGTACGCATGGTGAGCTGAGTTCCAGGTTCACCGATCGACTGCGCTGCAACGATACCGACGGCTTCGCCCACTTCGACGAGTTTGCCGGCTGCCATTGAACGCCCGTAGCACGCAGCACATGTGCCAGCGGCGGAGTCACAGGTTAGCACCGAGCGGACCACGATCTTGGCCACCCCTGCCGCGATCAAGGTATCGATCATCTCGTCGGTGAGGTCAGACCCGGCAGTGAGAACCACGTTGCCGTCGCCGTCCTCTACGTCCCGAGCGAGCACACGACCGTAGACAGAAGCATCCAGGTTTGCGACCTTGACCAGCTTGCCAGCTCCATCGTCGGTAGCGATCACCTTGGTCAAGCCACGCTCGGTGCCACAATCCTCTTCGCGGATGATGACGTCTTGAGAGACGTCAACCAGACGACGGGTCAAGTAACCGGCGTCTGCGGTACGCAGCGAGGTGTCGGCCTGACCCTTACGGCCACCGTGGGTGGAGATGAAGTACTCCAAAACCGTCAGGCCTTCGCGGAAGTTGGACTTGATCGGGCGGGCAATAATCTCACCCTTCGGGTTAGCCACAAGGCCTCGCATAGCGGCCAACTGACGCATCTGGGTCATGTTACCGCGAGCCCCAGAGTCGACCATCATGTAGATCGGGTTGGTCTTGGTGAAGTTCTTCTCCATAGCCCCGGTCAGTTCACTGGTGGCATCGGTCCAGATCTGGATCAGTTCCTGGCGACGTTCATCGTCAGTGACTGCACCGCGCTCGTAGAGGCGGTCAATCTTGGAGGCCTTGGTCTCGTAAGAGGCCATGATCTCGGACTTGTTGGGAGGAGTCTGAATATCACCCAAGGAAACGGTGATACCCGACCAGGTACCCCAGAAGAAACCAAGATCCTTCAGTTTGTCGAGGGTCTCGGTCACGACTGGCATCCGGTAGCGATCTGCCAACTGGTTGACGATCTTGCCGACGGCCTTCTTGCCGCAGTGGTAGTTGACGAAGGGGAAATCCTCTGGGAGGGCTTCGTTAAAGACGATCTTGCCCAAGGTGGTCTCTAGGACGAAGGAGCCGTCCTCGGCAACGATGTCCTCCATGCCGACCGGCGGGACGTGGTTGCGCAGGCGTACCTTGATTTTTGAACGCATCTCGATCTCACCGAGATCGAAGGCCATCTCGGCCTCACCAGGCGAGGTGAATACGCGACCTTCACCCTTACATCCATCGAGGTCCTGAGTGAGGAAGTAGGCGCCGATAATCATCTCGTGCTGAGGTAGGGCCACTGGGCGACCGTCAGCAGGCTTGAGGATGTTATTCGACGACAGCATCAAGATTCTGGCCTCAGCCTGGGCCTCTGGGCTCAGCGGCAAATGCACAGCCATCTGGTCACCATCGAAGTCAGCGTTGAACGCCGAACACACCAACGGGTGAAGCTGGATCGCCTTACCTTCGATCAACAGTGGCTCAAAGGCCTGAATCGACAGACGGTGCAGGGTTGGTGCGCGGTTGAGCAGAACTGGGTGTTCCTTGATCACCTCGTCTAAAACATCCCACACCTGCGGGTGCTGACGCTCGACCATGCGCTTGGCAGACTTGATGTTCTGGGCGTAGTTGAGGTCATCGAGCTTCTTCATCAAGAAGGGCTTGAACAACTCCAAAGCCATCGCCTTGGGCAGACCACACTGGTGCAGTTTGAGCTGCGGGCCAACCACAATGACCGAACGGCCAGAGTAGTCCACGCGCTTACCAAGCAGGTTCTGGCGGAACCGGCCCTGCTTACCCTTGAGCATGTCTGACAAGGACTTCAGCGGACGGTTACCCGGGCCGGTCACAGGACGGCCCCGACGACCGTTGTCGAACAGGGAGTCAACCGACTCCTGCAACATGCGCTTCTCGTTGTTGATGATGATCTCAGGGGCCCCGAGATCGAGGAGACGACGCAGCCGGTTGTTACGGTTGATCACCCGACGGTAGAGGTCGTTGAGGTCTGAGGTTGCGAAGCGGCCACCATCAAGCTGGACCATGGGACGCAGGTCCGGCGGAATCACCGGAACCGCGTCAAGGACCATACCCAGCGGTGAGATACCGGTATCCAGGAAGGCAGAGATAACCTTAAGCCGCTTCAGGGCACGCGTCTTGCGCTGGCCACGACCAACCTTGACGGTTTCGCGTAGCTGCTGGGCTTCGGCTTGAATGTCGAAGGTTTCCAGGCGCTTCTTGACCGCCTCAGCCCCCATGTAGCCTTCAAAGTAGCGTCCGAAACGCTTCTGCATCTCGCGGTAGAGGATCTCATCACCTTCGAGATCTTGAACCTTGAGGGTACGGAAACGCTCCCACACGGCGTCGAGACGATCCAGACGAGACTCGCCCTCCCGACGGATATTCTTGAAGGCCTTGTCAGCGGCAGCTTCGAGCTTCTTCTTCGCCTCGCCAGGAGCGTTCTCAGCTTCCAGCCGGGCCATATCCTCTTCAAACTTGACCTGGCGGGCTTCCAGGTCGGAGTTCATCCGAGACTCGATGTGCTTGCGTTCGGTGAGAACCTTGGCTTCGAGACTCTGCAGATCCTGGTGACGTGCATCCTCATCAACCGAGGTAATCATGTAGGCGGCGAAGTAGATGACCTTTTCGAGGTCCTTCGGCGCAATATCGAGTAGGTATCCCAGACGGCTCGGCACACCTTTGAAGTACCAAATGTGGGTTACCGGGGCTGCCAGTTCGATATGGCCCATGCGCTCACGACGTACATCGGAGCGGGTAACCTCGACGCCACAGCGTTCACAAATGATGCCCTTGAACCGGATCCGCTTGTACTTACCGCAGTAGCATTCCCAGTCGTGGGTGGGGCCGAAAATCTTTTCACAGAACAAGCCGTCGCGTTCTGGTTTCAAAGAGCGGTAGTTGATCGTCTCGGGCTTCTTGACCTCACCGTAGGACCATTGCCGAATCTGATCCGCGGTCGCCAGTCCGATACGCAGCTCGTCGTAGTTGTTCACGTCAAGCACTGGTTACATCCATTCTCTGATTCGATGAGCCGATTCAGAACTATTCTCGCTAGTCAATCGGGACTTATCTAAGTTTCTTTGCTCACTAAGTTTCATCACACCCAAGAGGGCGTTAGCACACTCGGAGCTGGAGGCTAGGCCTCCAGCCGCAAGCTAGAGGTTCTCCGCGATTGCGAAGGAGTCAGGTTCTTGACGTTTGGACAAGTCCAAGCTGAGGCTGTCGGGTGCCCGATATCCGGACTCATTGTCCCGAAGATCGATCACGGTACCGTCAGTAGAAAGCACCTCAACATTGAGACACAAGGACTTCATCTCCTTGACCAACACCTTGAAGGATTCAGGGATGCCAGGTTCGGGGATGTTTTCGCCCTTGACGATCGCCTCGTAGACCTTCACGCGACCAGGCACGTCGTCAGACTTCAAGGTCAGCAACTCCTGCAGGGCGAAGGCAGCACCGTAGGCCTCCATAGCCCACACTTCCATTTCGCCGAAACGCTGACCACCGAACTGAGCCTTACCGCCGAGAGGCTGCTGGGTAATCATCGAGTACGGGCCAGTCGAGCGGGCGTGAATCTTATCGTCAACCAGGTGGTGCAGCTTGAGCATGTACATCACGCCGACGCCAACCTTCTCGGTGAACGGTTCCCCAGTACGCCCGTCAAAGAGGACGGCCTTGCCATCACCGTCGACGATTTGCTCACCATCGCGGTTCGGGAGTCCGTGACGAAGCAGACCGGTGATCTCGGTTTCATTGGCGCCGTCAAAGACCGGAGTCGCCAGGCGCGCACCCGGTTCGACATGCCCGAGGCCAACCTCGCGCAGGCGTTCGGCCCACTCCCCCTCGACACCTTCGAGGTCCCATCCGGTGTGACCAATCCAGCCGAGATGGAACTCCATCACCTGGCCGACGTTCATACGCGACGGAACACCGAGCGGGTTGAGGATGATGTCAACCGGGGTGCCGTCAGGAAGGAAGGGCATGTCTTCCTGCGGCAGAATCTTCGAGATGACACCCTTGTTACCGTGACGACCAGCCAGCTTGTCGCCGATTTGGACCTTGCGCTTCTGAGCGACATAGACCCTCACGAGCTGATTGACACCTGCTGACAAGCCGTCCTCGTCCTCATCGTCGTTGTGCTCGAAGACGCGAACACCGATGACGATGCCTTCTTCACCGTGAGGCACCTTCATGGAGGTGTCGCGCACCTCGCGAGCCTTCTCGCCGAAGATAGAACGAAGCAGACGCTCTTCTGGGGTCAACTCGGTCTCGCCCTTCGGGGTTACCTTGCCCACCAGGATGTCGCCCGGGCGCACCTCTGCACCGATACGGATAATGCCGCGCTCATCGAGGTTGGCCAACATATCGTCAGGGACGTTGGGAATATCCCGGGTGATTTCCTCCGGACCCAGCTTGGTGACGCGGGCATCGACTTCGTGTTCCTCGATGTGGATCGAGGTGAGCACGTCGTCTTGGACCAGACGCTGAGACAAGATGATGGCGTCTTCGTAGTTGAGACCGTGCCAGGGCATGAAGGCGACGACAAGGTTACGTCCAAGTGCCAACTCGCCGTTATCGGTACACGGACCATCGGCAATCGGGGTTCCCTGCTCAACGCGGTCGCCAACCTTGACGACCGGGCGCTGGTTGATGCAGGTACCTGCGTTGGAACGGCGGAACTTATCGAGTTTGTAGGTCTGATAGGTGCCATCGTCGCAGGCGATGTCGATGTAATCAGCGGTCACCTGGGTGACCGCGCCCGGCTTGGCCGCCAGGGTCACATCACCGACGTCACAAGCGGCGCGGTATTCCATACCGGTTCCCACGATGGGGGCCTCGTTGCGGATCAGCGGCACCGCCTGGCGCTGCATGTTGGCACCCATCAATGCACGCGAGGAGTCGTCGTGCTCGAGGAAGGGGATCAGGGCAGAACCGACCGACACCATCTGGCGAGCAGAGACATCCATGTAGTCGACTTCGCCCTTCGGGACGGTATCTACCTCGCCGTGGCGCTTACGCACCAAGACGCGTTCCTCGGCAAACTCGGAGGCCTCGGTCAGCGGAGCATTGGCCTGAGCGATGACATAGCGCTCTTCTTCGTCAGCGGTGAGGTAGTCAACCTCGTCGGTGACGAAGCCATTGACCACCTTGCGGTAGGGGGTCTCGATGAAGCCGAAGGCATTGACCCGTCCGTAAGAGGCAAGGGAGCCGATCAGACCAATGTTTGGACCTTCAGGCGTCTCAATCGGGCACATCCGGCCATAGTGGGAGGAGTGGACGTCACGGACTTCCATACCTGCGCGGTCACGACTCAAACCACCAGGGCCAAGGGCCGACAAACGACGCTTGTGGGTCAGCCCAGCCAGCGGGTTGTTTTGGTCCATGAACTGGGATAGCTGAGAGGTGCCGAAGAATTCCTTGATCGCTGCGGTAACCGGGCGGATGTTGATCAACGACTGCGGATCGATAGCTTCGATATCTTGGGTAGTCATGCGGTCGCGGACGACGCGCTCCATACGTCCCAAACCGGTGCGCAACTGGTTCTGAATCAGCTCGCCGACGGTGCGCAGACGGCGGTTACCGAAGTGGTCGATGTCGTCAGTTTCAATCGGAAGAACTTCGCCGTCCTGGTTGACATAGTCCTCGCGGCCGGCGTGCAGCGCGCAGGTGTAATGCAAGGCAGCGACAATGTCTTCGACTGTCAAGACCTGCTGATCGAAAGGCAGCGACAAGCCCAGTTTCTTGTTGATCTTGTAACGACCCACCTTGGCTAGGTCGTAACGCTTGGAGTTGAAGTAGTAGTTCTCCAGCAGAGTCTGGGCAGCGTCACGGGCCGGGGGTTCACCCGGGCGAAGCTTCTTGTAAATGTCGATCAGGGCTTCGTCTTGGGTTTCGACGGAATCCTTCTCCAAGGTCATCATCATGGAGTCGTATTCGCCGAACTCTTCACGGATCTGTTCCGGAGTCCAGCCCAGAGCCTTCAGTAAGACAGTAGCTGACTGCTTGCGCTTGCGGTCAAGACGCACGCCCACCTGGTCGCGCTTATCGATCTCGAATTCGAGCCAAGCACCACGAGACGGAATGAACTTGCAGGTGTAGATGTCCTTGTCAGAGTTCTTATCGGGGGTCTGCTCGAAGTACACTCCAGGCGACCGGACGAGCTGCGAGACGACGACACGCTCAGTACCGTTGATGATGAAGGTACCCTTGTCGGTCATCAGCGGGAAATCGCCGATGAAGATGGTCTGTCGCTTGATTTCGCCAGTCTCGGTGTTGGTGTATTCAGCAGAGACGAATAAGGGGGCGGCATAGGTGAAATCACGGTCACGACACTCCTCCACCGAGTACTTCGGGGGGTCGAACCTGTGATTGGCAAAGCTCAGGGACATCGTCTGGGAGAAGTTCTCGATTGGAGAGATTTCCTCGAAGATCTCCTCAAGACCAGAGACCGAGTTGATGTCGGTGCGTCCCTCAGCGAGAGCCTGGTCACGTTTCTCCTGCCAAGCTTCGTTGCCTACCAGCCAGTTAAATGAATCAACCTGCAGATCGAGAAGATTGGGAACTTCTAGTGGTTCATGGAGCTTCGCAAAGGAAATACGTCCACTCTGCGAGATGACATTGGTATTCTTTGACGCGGTGCGCAAGGCGGCCAAGGTGCGGTCCTTCCAAGAACACAGTGCGAGTTAACGCCTGTTCTTTAGGTCTAGTTAGTAACTAGTTACTGCCAGCGTGAGAGCCACCGGATCGCCGTTGTCGAAGGACGTGCGCTGTGCTGCGAGGATTGATCCGTGGTGGATACCTCGATGAGACGGAAAGATCCGCGTCTGCAGGACTACTATTTTCGTCTCACGTTACCGCTTTTGGCGCACAAATCCCCGTGGCAACGGGCACGGGACTTCTTATGCTATAGGGCAAGGACCCACTGTATCCATAAAATTGAATCTACGCAAACCCTATAGCGTATGATCAGCGGCGCTGAGCGGTGTAGCAGTTGCGTCTTGCGAACATAGAGCATAGGCACTCATTGGCGAAGGTCAAGTATTTCACCTGGATTGAGTCCGTTTTGTGTCCTGGCACTAGCCTGGATGCTGCCGTCGCTGACGCTGCCGCCGGGGCAGGTCTGGCCCCCTCGGGTTGATGCTGAGCGCTCAGCCGTGTTCAGGTGAGCCGATCGTGGCTTTGGTTTTGACGGCGCCAGGCGTCTTTCGATCAGCCCTTGAGCCGAGACTTTGCGGTTCAACCCCGATTTCAACTGTCTGCAGCAGCCGACTAAAACGCGGGTACCCGCCCAGAGCGGACGGGTACTCGATCTTTTGAGATTCTTGCGCAGTTACTTGAGGGTAACGGTAGCGCCAGCACCTTCGAGAGCTTCCTTGGCCTTCTCGGCGTCTTCCTTCTTGGCACCTTCGAGGATCGGCTTGGGAGCGGACTCGACGAGATCCTTGGCTTCCTTCAGGCCGAGGGAGGTCAGAGCGCGGACCTCCTTGATGACCTGGATCTTCTTGTCACCAGCGGACTCGAGGATGACGTCGAAGGAATCCTTCTCTTCGGCAGCGTCGCCAGCAGCGTCGCCACCAGCCGGAGCGGCAGCAGCGGCAACGGCAACCGGAGCGGCGGCCTTGACGTCGAAGGTGTCTTCAAACAGCTTGACGAAGTCGGACAGTTCGATGAGGGTCATTTCCTTGAACGCATCAAGGAGCTCTTCATTGGTGAGCTTAGCCATGTGGCATTCCTTTCAATCTTTTGCGATGCAGCGTGTGCCGGTTGATTCGGCAGCATCGGCTGCTTGAAAAAGCTGAATAGCGGACTACTCAGCGGGGGTTTCAGCAGCCGGTTCGGCGCTGTCTTCCTGAGGGTCAGACTTGGCAGGAGCCTCGCCAGCTCCACCAATCAAATCGGGATTCGCCGCAGCTGCGTCCTGCAGCGCACCGAAGGTGCGGGCTGCCTGAGACAGCGGAGCAGCAAATAGAGCAGCAGCGTTGGACATGGAAGCCTTGAGGGCGCCGGCAACCTTGGCCAGCAGCACCTCGCGGGATTCCAGATCCGCGAGCTTCTGAACAGCTTGGGCATCGAGGATGTTGCCATCCAAGACGCCACCCTTGACCACCAGGTTCGGATTAGTCTTTGCGAAATCACGGAGGCCCTTGGCAGCGGTGGCAATGTCGCCACTGATAAAGGCAATAGCGGTGGGGCCGACGAGATGGTCATTTAGACCTTCCAGTCCGACTTCCTTAGCCGCAATCTTCGTGAGAGTGTTTTTCGCAACAGCGTAGGTGGTGTCCTCACCGAGCGACCTGCGTAGATTCTTCAGGTCGGCAACAGTGAGTCCACGATACTCGGTAAGCACAGCAGCGTCAGCATTGGAGAACTTCTCCTTCAATGCCTCAACAGCGGCTACCTTGTCGGGCCTCGCCATTGGGTCTCCTTCCCACTTCCTGGTTAGTTCTCAACACGTCCCTAAGGACGCACAAGCAAAAGAAATCGCACATCGTCGACAGCCTTGCAAGCAATACCTGGGGCTGTAGACGAATGAAAGCACTCACCAAATCGGGTGATTAAACGACAACACCCGCCTGATCATCACAGCGCGGGCAAAAGCCGTCCATAGGACGGGCACACTCAAGCACCTTAGCGAAGCTGGGCGCGTTTTGAGTTTGTCTTACCTGCGCGGGCGTGAAAATCACATTATGAGTACCTGCGGTCTTCGGCGAAGAAGACCATACCTGCTCGCCGAGCCTGACGCAAATCACAGCCCAACCGCCTTGATCGAACCTGGCCCAGGCACGTCCTGGAGGCGTCGGGGTACGTTAGCAGGCCAGACGCTTCGGTGGCTATCTCGACCTAGAAGTTGATCACCGTCATCTGCGTCATCTCGATGGATTAAATCAAAGTGGGGCACCCCATCCGGGTGCCCCACAAACTTTTGCGCCGAGTCGGCAGGATGATCCTCGACTCGGCCGGTCAGATATTAGGCGTTGTCGTGAGCCGGTTTCACCTGGCTAGGATCGACCGAAATGCCAGGACCCATCGTGGTCGAGACGGTGACCTTGCGCAGGTAGCGACCCTTGGCCGTGGACGGCTTCAAACGCAGGATTTCATCGAGAGCTGCGAAGAAGTTGTCCGCCAACTGCTCCTTGCTGAACGAGGCCTTGCCGATCAGGAAGTTGAGGTTGGAGTGACGGTCAACCCGGAACTCAATCCGGCCACCCTTGATGTCGGAGACGGCCTTGGCCACGTCCATGGTGACGGTGCCGGTCTTGGGGTTAGGCATCAAGCCACGGGGGCCGAGGACACGACCCAAGCGGCCAACCTTGCCCATCATGTCGGGAGTGGCAACCACGGCGTCGAAGTCGAGGTAGCCACCGGCCACCTTTTCGACGAGTTCATCGGCGCCGACCTCGTCGGCACCGGCGTCAATCGCTTCCTGCGCCTTCGGACCGGTAGCAAAGACGAGGACCCGAGCCGTCTTACCGGTGCCGTGAGGCAGGTTCACCGTACCGCGGACCATCTGATCAGCCTTGCGGGGGTCAACCCCGAGACGGATAGACACGTCGACAGATTCGTCGAACTTTGCCTTAGCGGTCTGCTTGACGATTTCCAGAGCTTCTTCTGGGATGTAGAGGCGCTCTGCTTCGATGAGTTCAGCAGAGGCGCGGTAATTCTTGGAGCGCTTCATCTCTGGTTCCTTTTCGTAGTGTGTGGGGCCAGTTGTGGGACGGGCTGCGCAGCCCTACCACGTTAGGGTGTTAGTCGGTAACGGTGACACCCATGGAACGAGCCGAGCCCTCGACGATCTTCATCGCAGCTTCGACATCGTTTGCGTTCAGGTCAGGCATCTTGGTCTGTGCGATCTCGCGGACCTGATCCTTAGTGATGGTGCCAACTTTGTCCTTATTCGGGGCAGACGAGCCCTTCTGCAGGCCAGCAGCCTTCTTGATGAGGTCCGAAGCCGGCGGAGTCTTAGTGATGAACGAGAAAGTACGATCCTCGTAGATCGTGATCTCAACCGGAATGATGAAACCGCGCTGGGATTCAGTCTGGGCGTTGTACGCCTTGACGAACTCCATCATGTTGACGCCGTGCGGGCCAAGCGCGGTACCTACTGGCGGGGCCGGGGATGCGGCACCTGCCTGAAGTGCAATCTTGACGATTGCCGCAACCTTTTTCTTTGGAGGCATTTCTCGGGTCCTTTCTTACGAACAAACGTTCGCTCTGTTTAGTCCAAGTCAACAACTGCAACGAAGGCAAGCCGCCTTGGCTACAGCTTCGACACCTGGGCGAAGTCCAGCTCGAGCGGGGTCTCGCGACCCATAATCTCGACCAAGACCTTCAACCTTTGGGTATTCGCGTTGATCTCGGTGATGGTGGCATGCATGGTCTCGAACGGGCCATCAGTCACCACGACGCTATCGCCGACGGCAAAGTCTACTACTTCAACCTTCTTCTTTTCCTTCGGCACCTTGACAGCGTTTTCAGCCATGACCTGAGCCACTACCACCGGGCGAAGCATACTCTCGACCTCGTCCATATTCAGCGGCACCGGCTGGTTGTCATAGCCGACAAAACCAGTCACACCCGGGCTGTGACGAACAATCGCCCAGGTCTCCTCGGTGAGATCCATCCGTACCATGCAGTAGCCGGGGAATACAGCCCGCGTTACCTTGACTTTGACGGATTCTGCTTCACCGTTCTTCTTCTTACGACGCCGGACTTCCTCGACTTCTTCGGTGGGAACGACCACGTCATAGATCAAATCTCCACCGGCAAGGGTCGAAGAACGCATTTCGATATTCTGACGAACCTGCATCTCCTTGCCGGAGTAGGTGTGGGTGATGTACCAGTCGCCTTCTTGTTCATACAGATCCAGACGCAACTGCTGCATCGCCTTCTCGACAGCCTCATCGAATTCTTCGGTGTGAGCAGGCTGTTGGGCGGTTTCTGGCTCGTCATCGGCAAACAGGTTAGCGGCGACGTCTGAGGCACTCGCCTCGGTCGACACCTGCGGTGCTGCAGGGGTGGCGTCACCGTCAAAGTTGAGGTTGATCCCCTCGTCTGCGGTCTCAGTGTCTTCACCAAGATCGAGATTCAGCTCAATCTCATCACCATCTGTGTCTTCGCCGACACCCAACACGTCCAGGTCGATCTCGACGGCGTCGTTGTTGAACTCTTCAGTACTCACGGGTTCACTCTCGTCTCTAGCGTTGATCTCAGCCCAAGATCTTCAATAGGCCCCAGCCAAAGAAGGTATCCAGGACTGACACAAACACCATGATGAAGACCACGAACATCAACACCAAGACGAAATAACTCTTGGTGTCATTGAGGGTAGGCCAGGTTACTTTCTTCAGTTCGTTCACGGATTGACGAACATAATGGGCAGGATTCTTGGCGCGGTAGGGATCCTCAGCCTGCGCACCGGCGTGGGTACTACCCTTGGCCTGCTTGGGGGTAGGACGGTCCTTCTTGACCGGGGCCGCGGACCGGTTGCGCTTGACCGGACGCGTCGACGACTTCGGCTTTGCCTCTTCGTCAACCTCAGTATCCGCGTTTTCGACATCGTCGATAGCTGGAACCTCGGGTTCCATCGGTGCAGCCTGGTCTTTTTCTTCTGCCACGTCTACGTCCTCTGCTCGACTACCGGTCGGATTATTGGAACATCTACCACGGTGGATGCCACCGTCGAGGATAGTTGACGCCTCAGCGTTATCCCAGCGGAATCAACTGCCCCTCACCGAGTAACAACATCGGGAGCCGCAAGGACCCGATCTGCGCGCGCTACTGACTGGGTAATTCACAACGAGACAGGACTCATCAGTGCCCAAGCATTTGCTCTGGCTCACGATCAGCGCCCGTCTCGTTCAGCAGGGTAGGAGGGACTTGAACCCCCAACCTACGGTTTTGGAGACCGTTGCTCTGCCAATTGAGCTACTACCCTAGGGGCTGTGCGGGATTGCCGCACCAGCGCGTGTGATCACGATGACAACACCGTGAACCACCCACCAAGATGGTTAGTCTACGGACATTTCTTAGTGAGCGCAACGTCGGTATGTTACCCCCACTTGAGATTGACCACCAAATGTGTGCCGACCAGATCAGGCGCAAGCGCTGCAGTTGATCACCGCGATAGCCGAATTGTCTTGGACAGGTACTCGCCTTGCCCGCCGGCTCTATTCTCTGATCGCACCACCGACGGGAATATCTTCGAGACGGTACAGCACCACAGCACCCGAATGCCCACCGAGCCAGATCCCTCCGTCGGGGTCCGGGTCAACCATGCCGAGCTCGAAGATGACGTCGACGTCTTCAGTGAAGGGGACGAAACTGGACTCGTCAGCGAAGTTGATCACCACTGCCATCTTCTCGCCACGCTCGATCACGAACCATTGTTGATCTGGGTCGAAACGCACTGACGACATGTCGAAGCGTGGATCAACGAGATCAGGCCAGTCCCGGCGTAGCTGAATCAGGTTGCGGTAGACGGTGAGTAGGTCCTCGTGAACCCCAGACTTCAACTCCGTCCAGTCTAGTTTCGACCTGAGGAAGGTCTGCTCGTCTTGAGGATCGGGGACGTCAACGTCTCCCCACTCCATCTTGGCGAATTCATCGAACCTGCCTTGGGTGACTGCCCTGGCTAGGTCGGGCTCGGGATGGGAGGTAAAGAACTGGAACGGCGTTGTCGCACCCCACTCTTCACCTTGGAAGATCATCGGGGTAAAGCCGGATAATAGGGTCGCCATCGCAGCGAGGGCTTGTTGGCGGGGCGAGACCATCTCGGACAGTCTCTCACCCCGGGCACGATTGCCAATCTGGTCATGATTATCGGAAAACACGACCAGCCGCCAGGTCGGCGTATTCGGGATGTCTAGGCGTCTTCCGTGCCGCCTCCCCCGGAAGCTCGACAGCGTCCCGTCGTGAAAGAATCCCGACTCGATCACCTTGCCGAGTGCGTCCATTGACGCAAAGTCTGCATAGTATCCTGGCGCCTGCCCCGTCAGGTTCGCCAGGAGGGCGTGGTGGAAATCGTCGGACCATTGAGCGTCAATGCCGTAACCACCGCCCTCTCGCGGAGTGATGATCCTAGGGTTATTGAGGTCAGATTCGGCGATCAAAACCAAGGGTTTGCCCAAGAAGGTGGACAAGGATGCGATCTCGACGGCGATCTCTTCCAGGATGTGAATCGCGGTGGTATCAACGAGGGCATGGACTGCGTCAAGTCTTAGCCCATCGACGTGATAGTCGCGGCACCACATCAACGCGTTATTGATGATGTAGGCGCGCACCTCGTCGGAATTCTCTGCGTCCAGGTTGATGGCAGACCCCCAACCCGACTGTACCGCGTCGTTGAGATATGGCCCATACATCGGCAAGTAGTTGCCAGACGGGCCGAGATGGTTGTAGACGACGTCTTGGATCACGCCGAGACCGCGTTGATGACAAGCATCGACGAACTCCTGGTAGGCGCGTGGCCCGCCATAATCGTGGTGGACTGCGTACCAGTGCACTCCGTCGTAGCCCCATCCGCGAGGACCGTTGAAGGCATTGACCGGCATGAGTTCGACGAAATCGACGCCCAAATCCACCAGATGATCGAGGTGGGCAATTGCGCCGGTTAGTGTGCCGTCAGTAGAGAAGGTGCCGACGTGGAGTTCATAGATCACTCCCCCGGCTAGCTGACGACCAGTCCACGACTCATCTTGCCATTGGTGGGCCGAAGGGTCGAAGGTTCTGGACAGGCCGTGGACTCCGTAGGGCTGATTCCTGGCGGTAGGGTCCGGGAAGGGCCCGGTTCCGTCGATGACGTAGCCATAATCCCATTCGCCGGTGGTGTAGATATCGTCGAGGCTGTCCGGATGCCACCAGTCATTGTCGGCTTTGACCATGGGAATGCGCACAGCGTCGCCACATTCAGCCACATTTGCACCGACCAAGGTTCCAGGCTGAATCAGCACCAACTCCATCTCAGACGGGTTTGGCGCCCAGACCTCAAAACGGTTAGTCATCCCCACCGAACCTCCTGTCACCTGGACAAGGCTATCCTAGGTCGGCCCCGACACAAACGGGTTCGGGAACCAAGGTGATGCCGAAGGTGTCGTGAACCCGGGCGCGGACGTGGCGGGCGAGTTCAATCACGTCGGCGGCTCGGGCAGTTCCGCGATTAGTCAAAGCCAGGACGTGTTTGGTGGACAAGGTGGCGGCAGATGTTGGCCCGTGCAGACCGAATCCGCGCTCAAGACCGGAGTGGGAAATAAGCCATGCTGCGGAGAGTTTGACGTGGCCGTCTTCGGTCGGAAACCGTGGCGCATCTTCTGGCAGTTGCTCCGCAATCGATTGATCCACGATTGGGTTGGTGAAGAATGAGCCAGCACTCCAGGTATCGTGGTCGGCTGGGTTGAGCACCATTGCCTTCGTGGACCGAATATCGCAGACGGCTTGGCGAACTGCGCCGGCATCGACTCTGCTGCCGACCTCTACGCCAAGATGTCGAGCCAGTTCGCGATAGCGGATCGGTGCGGACATTGATCCGAGCAGGAATTGAAATGTGACATCGAGGACGACGTAGCGTCCGGTCGGTGAATCACCGAAGCGGGTGGATTTGAAACGCGACGAGCGATACCCGAACTCGCACTCGGAGTTGGAGAAGGTCGCATACTCACCGGTGAGCCGGTCCAGCGTGCGCACCCGATAGACGGTTTGTGAGACGTCAGCCCCGTAGGCCCCGACATTTTGGATCACGGTGGACCCCACCGACCCGGGGATACCGGAAAGGGCTTCGATACCGCTCCACTCATGGGCGATGGCGTAGGCAACGAAGTCATCCCAGGATTCGCCGGCCTGAACTCGGACCACCGCTCCCCCACATGAGGATTCTTCGGCCTCAAGTCCTCTGGTGTCGACTTTGATCACCGTGCCCGCGAACCCTTCGTCACCGACGAGAACATTTGAACCACCGCCGAGGACGAAGACCGGCTCTCCAGCCCGGTCACATTCGGTAACTAGAGAAATCAGCTCATCTGTGGTGGTGGCGGTGACGAAGCGACGAGCCGGCCCTCCGACCCTGAGTGTGGTGTGATCAGCAAGCAACACCCCGGTTGCATCTTCGTTGCTTTTTGGTTGCGTCAGAGATTCTTCAACCAGGTGCGAAAGTTCACATGCGGCTGATTCTTCGGTTTCTGCTCCCTCACCAAACATCACAGCTTCACCTGAACCTTCGCCGCAGCCAGCACCTTATTTCCAGCACTAACCGCCGTGATCTCGATGACAGCAAGTCCGTCCGCGACGCTTTTGACTACCCCACCAACCTCGACGGTGGCGCCGACGCCATCGTCGGGAACGAGAACTGGGTGGGCGAATCGGGTGAAATATCCGACAATCTTGGCTGGATCACCGATCCAGTCAGTGACGACCCGCAGTGCCGCCCCCATGGTCCACATCCCGTGAGCCAAACATCCAGGAAGGCCGAGGGACCGCGCTGCGTGATCAGAGTAGTGGATGGGGTTGAAGTCTGTCGACGCCCCGGCGTAGCGAACGATCTGCTCCCGGGTGACAGTGAGAGTGAGCGCGGGGAGTTCAACGCCTGGCTCAATCACGGGCATCTCCCATCTCTTCGTCTCGGGTGTGGATGAGTTGGCTGGTCGCATCGCAGATCGGCTCGGCGTCAACGGTGGAGATCGACACCGTGACCGTGATCATGTCGGTCACGCCACGGCTTCGGACCCGATCGATCGTGAGCGTAGCGGTTACCTCATCACCGTCGCGCAATGGACGGGTGATCTCGAAGCGTTGATCACCGTGGATGGTCCTATCGAGACGGAGGCCTAGCTCGGGATCGTCAAAAAGAGATTGCCAGGCTTGGGCAGCAACGACGGCGGCGAATGTTGGCGGAGCGATGGGGCTTTCGCCAAAATAGGCCAAGTTACAGTCACCAATCGCAGCCGCGAACTCAGCTATTTTTTCTCTACTCACCCGATAGGCAGGGGTCGGCGGATAGCTCTTACCGATGTGGGTTTCATTGATCACGCTTTCACGCTACCAAACCGCAGCCCTAATGCCACTCCCGACGCCGACACCCGGCTCTAAGACCGGGGTTAAATGAGAGCCGGGGGGG
>JAEZZG010000056.1 GCA_023442485.1 Actinomycetes bacterium
CCCGAATACCTCCCACAACACGGTCCCCAGACCAATACCAACAAGCCCCATCCTGGTCGGGCCGATCATCTCCTAGGAGCAGGATTCATTCAAGCGGGTCAGGGCTGCAACCACCTTCGCCTTATCGTCGGTGCGCCAAAATCTCGGCATGGAGTTGATCAACTTACTCCCATACCCCTTGGTAATCAGGCGCGGGTCCAGAATCGCCACGACCCCTCTGTCGGAGGCGGTGCGGATCAGGCGTCCGGCTCCTTGGGCCAGCAACAATGCGGCATGGGGGACGTAGACTTCAAGAAAGCCACTGCCCCTACGCTTCCCCGGCTTCTTTTCAGCCGCCTCGGCTCGGGCTGCCACTACCGGATCATTCGGCCTAGGGAATGGAATCTTGTCGATGATGACTAGTGAACATGATTGCCCAGGGACATCGACACCTTGCCATAGGGATAGGGTCCCGAATAGGCAACTGGAGGGTTCTTGGCGGAAACGTCGCGCCAAGTCCGGCAGATTCCCTTCGCCTTGAGCAAGGATTTCGAGGCCGCCCAAATTCTCTCTGGCCCACTCAACCGCTTGCTTCAGATTACGCTGGGAGGCAAACAGCCCTAAGGCCCTGCCGCCAGCGGCCTCGATGAGATCACCCATTTCTTCGAGTGCATTCTCTGACAGCCCCGATTGACCAGGCGCTGGCAGACGCGAGGATACATACAGGATTCCCTGGGCAGGATAGTCAAACGGCGACCCCACATCGATCGCAGCCCAGGAGCGCTCACTCGTTGCCGTCTTAGCCGGAGACGAAAGCTTTTCACTCAACTCCAATCCGACTGCCATCGCAGCGTTGGTGAATGATCCGCCGAGGGTGAGGGTCGCAGACGTCATCACCGTTAACTGATCTTTCAGAATGGAGTTGCGGAACAGTCCCGCAACCGACAACGGCGCCAGATAGATGGTGTGGCCGAGACTGTGATGCTCCTCCACCCAGATGACGTCATGGTCCGAGACGCGCAACGCCCTCGCAACTGCTTCGCGCACCTCTAATAGATCGGCGCGGAAGTTCACCAGATCCGGGTTATCTACCGAACTGCCTGACGTAGCCTTGTTAACCTCGGTAAACGCTTCACGCAAATGTTCGTCCAGGACGCTTAGATCCGCGATCAACGTCAAATCAGCGGCGGTGATCCGCTCCCCTGGCTCCATCTCTTTCAAGGTCTTATTCAGCGTCTGGCAGTCTTCGACAATCACCTTGACCAGATCTGAGGTAATCCACGCCCCCGCTCTTTGAACCGAGCGGATCAAGGATTTCGGCGTGATCGACTCTGTCGCAGCCGAGGTAAACCGAGAGACGATGTCATGGGCTTCGTCAAGGATCAGCACATCCGCGTCAGGCAATAGCGCAGTATCATGCATCGCCTGGATCGCAACCAGGGCGTGATTGGTGATCACCAGGTCTGCCCGCTGAGCTTCTTCTCGCGCCCGTTCCGCAAAACATGTGTCACCGAAGGGGCATTTCTTCGCTCCCAAACAACGGTTAGACGACACCGACACCTGGTCCCAGGCTCGTGGCGTATGTGGAGGAGCTAGATCTCGGTCTGCGATCGTATCCGAATCCACACACTCTTGGACCCAGTCACGCAGTTTCCCCACTTCCAGGCCGAGTTCCGATATGGCCTCCGACCCAGACGACACCAGCTCTGCCTGGGGGTCGTCATGAATCGACTCGTTGACCTTCCACAAGCAGGCGTAGTTCGCCCGCCCTTTCAGCACTGCAGATATCTTTTCCTTGCCGGTAATTTGTTTCACCGCATCCGTTGCGATCGGAATGTCCTTCTCGGCAAGCTGATTCTGTAGCGCCAAAGTCGACGTGGATAGCACCACCTGTCTGTCATGGAGCAGGGCCGGAATCAAATACCCTAATGATTTGCCCGTGCCGGTCCCAGCTTGAATCAAGGTGTGGGTGCCAGATCCCATCGCGTGCACAATCGCTTCGCACATGCTTTGCTGGCCAGGACGCGCAACGCCCCCGATCATCGAGGTTGCCACCCTAAGGGCGCCAAGAGCCTGCCCCACTGCGTCATCACTGACGCTGCCCGCATCAGTCATGGTCGACTCGGTAATCTGCCAGTTCCCCCGCCAGGGCCGCATCAACATCGGCGGCGATCAGAGTCCCGTCGGCCACATGTTCTTGCCGATGAATCTCTCCGAACTTATGGACCCGGTCCACCATGTCCATCCGCGACCACGGAATCAGGGCTTCGATTGCGATTGTTGGACGTGGCAGCCTCAATTCGATGGCGGCTTTCAGCTCATCAATTCCTGAGCCGGTCAGCGCCGAACAAAAGACGGCATCAGGGTAACGTCCGCGCAAACTGATCAAGGCATCCGAAGCAGCGAGGTCGATCTTGTTGAGAACCATCAGCTCGGGGATATCACCGGCACCGATGCCGTCAAGGACAGCATGGACGGCGTCAATCTGGCCGAAGGGATCAGGATCAGAGGCGTCTACCACATGAACTAACAGATCGGCCTGCGAGGTTTCTTCCAAGGTAGAACGAAACGCCTCTACCAGTTCGTGCGGAAGGTGGCGGATGAAACCGACCGTATCAGTGAGGGTATAGACACGTCCAGATGGGGTTTCACACCGTCTGACCGTCGGGTCCAAGGTTGCGAATAAGGCGTTCTCCACCAACACCCCAGCACTGGTGAGCCGGTTCAAAAGACTTGACTTTCCGGCATTGGTGTAGCCGACGAGTGCAGCGGACGCGATCCCGTGACGCCGCCGATCTTGCCTGCCGACTTGCCGAGTAGCATCAAGGTCACGCAACTGGCGGCGAAGTAAGGCCAGGCGGGAACCGATCCGTCGTCGATCTGTCTCAATTTTGGTCTCACCCGGGCCACGGCCACCGATACCGACACCGCCTGCGGCTCGCCCACCGACCTGGCGAGACAAAGATGATCCCCAACCACGCAGTCTCTGCTTCATGTAGTTGAGCTGGGCCAGTTCGACCTGTAATTTGCCTGCTGCAGTCTTGGCGTGTTGGGCGAAAATATCAAGAATCAAGGCGGTGCGATCAACCACCTTCACCCCAACTCGGTCTTCGAGGTTGCGCAACTGGGCGGCAGTCAACTCTCCGTCACAAATCACGGTGTCGGCGCCAGAGCTAACCACCTCATCCTTGAGTTCTACCACCTTGCCGGAGCCGATATAGGTAGCAGGATCGGGACTATGGCGACGCTGGATGAGACCAGAGATCACTTGCGATCCGGCAGTCTCAGCCAACATCTTCAATTCGGCCATCGCATTCTCGGCGTCGGCTGCGCTCCCAGAAATCCAGACGCAAACCAACACGACGCGTTCGAGCCTCAACTGACGATATTCAACCTCGGTGATATCGGTCAGATCAGTCGACATCCCCGCGACGCGAGTGAGCGCGTGGCGTTCTTCGAGCTCGATCTGGTCTCCGTCGTAATCGCGGTCATATTCGCGACTCGCCGCACGTCCATAATCACGAGCAGATGATTCCCCTAATCTGCTGACTCGTGACTTGGCACGCTGATCCATGTCGGCTTCCCAAGAGTCCTCGGCGTCATCCCAGTTATCGGGTCGATTAGTCATTCATTCTCTCTCTGCTACCGGTGTTCTTCTGAGAACCGGGCCCCAATGCACCGCAGCCTTTCACAGATAGTCGGGGATAGCGATACTACATTCCCCATTGATAATAGCCTCTCCGGTGAGGGTGATCTCGCCCGATAACCCCACCTCAAGGACCCCACCGCGAACGTCAACAGCGATCGAGCCGTCCGTCAACCCCATCCTGGCAGCGTGGCTTGTGGCAGCAGCGACCACCCCGGTCCCACAAGACATGGTCTCGCCAACGCCACGTTCATAGACGCGCATCTTCAAATGTCGCTCACCCAAGATCTCAACAAATTCGATATTGGTCCCGTGCGGAAATACCCGCCCTGGATTCCATGTCGGAGCAACGGTCAAATCCAGCGACTCAATATCGTCGTCAAAATCGAGAAAGACGACGGCGTGCGGATTGCCAACGTTTACTCGATCCGCAGGCCATCTGCGATCCGACAGTGAAACGGTCAGCTCCGGGTAATCAATCTTGACTTCCCCCATCGACACCGAGATGCGTCCGTCACCCAAAGGAGTGGCAGTACGCAATCCTGCTCGGGTGGCCACCTCCACTTCGGCTGGGGCAATCAGGCCTTGAGAAATAAGGAACTGGACGAATACTCGCAATCCATTGCCGCACATCTCAGCGATCGAGCCGTCGGCATTGCGGTAATCCATGAACCACAGAGATGGGTCACCAGTCCATTCAGGAATCAACTCAGCTTTCACCGCACGCAGCACACCGTCACCACCTAGTCCTGCCCGCCGATCACAAAGATATTGGACGACGTCAGGGGTGAGATCTAACATGCCCTCTCGATCTTTGAGGATCACGAAATCATTGAGGGTTCCGTTGCCCTTGTAGGCAATCCAATTCCGCATACGCCTAAAGTCTCACGTTCGGCACCCAGATTCAAACACTGAGCGAATCAGTCGGCACCCCACTGGCAAGTGCAGTTCCAGCGAACACCTGGGAGATAATCGCGTCTACATTGCCCGAATCCCCTGCCGGTAACTGGGTAATCCGGTGGTCGCGTTTGAACCACATCAATTGTTTGCGTGAAAACTTCCGAGTCCCGACGATGGTTGCCTCTTTTGCCTCATCCTCGCTGATATCGCCGTGCAAGAATTCCAAGACCTGACGGTACCCAAGTCCGCGTGAGGCAGTGAGCCCATTCTCTAGACCCTGTTTTGCCAGACGCCTCACCTCATCGACTAGTCCTTGTGCCCACATGGCCTCGACACGCGCGGCGATGCGTTGATCCATCGTCTCTCGGTCCAGACTGAGCCCGAACTGGTGGACGTTATCGAGTGCATACTCCCACTTAGGCAGGGTCGCGGTGAAAGACCCGGTGAGTTCGACGACTTCGAGAGCGCGAACGATACGACGGCCATTGCCAGGCTCGATATGGGCTGCAGCCTCGGGCGAAACCTCTTTGAGTACCTGGTAGAGGGCATGGGGGCCGATCCGGTCACATTCTGCCTGCCATCTGGCTCTCACGTCAGGGTCGGTACCGGGGAACTCAAAATGGTCGATGATGGCCCGGATGTAGAGGGCTGAGCCGCCTACCAGGATGGGGACGACCCCACGACAGCGGCAATCAGCGATAGCGGCTCGGGCGAGGGTCTGGAATTCTGCGACTCCTGCCGTTTCGGTGACGTCCTTGATGTCGACGAGATGGTGGCGGATCTGCGCACGTTCACTCGCGGTGGGTTTGGCTGTACCAATGTCCATTCCTCGATACACGAGCATGGAGTCGGCGTTGATGATTTCTGCGGGGCGAGAGTCTCGGATCAGTTTCGCCCCGACGTCGATGGCAAGGGAGGATTTTCCACTGGCGGTGGGTCCGACGATGACGATCAGGGGCTGAATCACAGTGCCCATTGTGCCCGAAAGGATGTATTCAGCTGAATTGGCTGGGATGGGGATTCGATCTGCCAACATATTCAGTAGGCTATGACTGTCACAACTCCAGACCCGAAGGAGCATCATGAGTTTGATGGATACGTTGAAGAACCTTGGAGAAACCGCGAAGAAGGCCCTCACCAAGGCTGCCGAAACGGGCAAGACCATTGCCGGTGAGGTTGCGGACAAGACCAAAGACCTCAGCAACAAGGTCATGGATAAGGCTGAATCTACCAAGTGCTGCCGCAAGGGAGCTGGGGAAACCGCTGAGGTCAAGATTTCTGAGGCTGCTGACGCGGTGAAAGAAGAAGCGAAGAAGTGCTGCAAGCCCCACCCGACCGATCACCTCGCCAAAGAAGACGCTGACCGCGTGGTCACCCCGAAGCCGCTAGGTGAAGCCGACCCACAGTAGTCACCGGTTTAGGGGGAATCCCACACTACCTCAACACTAAGGTCGCCGACCCCGCCTGCTGTCACAGGTGGGGTCTCCGTTTTTATATATCCTCAACACGACGTCGATGCCGATCCAGGGCCTAGACATATCCTTGACGCCTGCGCTCACTCATACCGGTTGATGTCTCCCGATTCGGCGCGGGCCGCTGCGAAACACTTGGCAAACTGGACCCACCCAACATCAATCACCCCACCCCACGCACCCGGTCACACCTGCTGCCAACCAACACCCCCACCGCCCCATGCACTAGTTCTCCTCGACACCACCCCGCATCCACTC
>JAEZZG010000003.1 GCA_023442485.1 Actinomycetes bacterium
CCGCACGGAGCGGTTATCAGATAAGGCATAGGCCCACTGGGCATCCGTGAGGGTTCGGGCCACGACGAGGCCGACGCAAATCGCAATCACCACCATCGCCGTCTCCACTCCCCAGTGGATCGCTTCGAGGTAATCCCCTGCCGAGAGGTAGTTGAAGGCCCGATAGGCCGATCCGCCCGGAACCATGATGATGGTCGCCGGAACCGTCATGATGATCCTCGGGAGTTTGAAGATATTGCCTACCCAGTGGCTAAGCAGGCCGATCAGACAGGCCGCAATGGCGGTGGAGACATAGGCGGGAACCCCGTAGTGGATCGCGGCGAGACGCGGTAGGTTCCCGGCAACCGAGATCAACCCGGTGGTGATACAGATCCGCCAGGGGGTGTTGAACATGAATGACCAACCGGCACCGCCGCAGAAGGTCGCAGCAGCCAAGATCAGCCACACCAGCACGGGAGCGATCTCCCAGTAGCCGTAGCTTTGGACGTGGGAGTGAGAGACGGTTGCGACGAACCAAAACGCCATGGCGGCGCTCATCGTAACTAGGCCGGCGTAGATGAGCCGGGCGATGCCAGCTTCGAGGTCGAGACGGGCGAGGTCCAAGGAGGCTGTGATCAGAGGGAACCCTGGGACTAGGAAAATGGCGGAGGCCACTAACCCAGCCGCTTGGCGATCCATCGGCCATCCCCACCAGGTCAGCGCGGCAGTGCTGAGCAGGGTGTACATACCGGTTGAGACCAGGGCGGCCAGAAACACCGAAGCCAACTGGTTGAGTCTCTGCTGGGCAAGGAAGTAGCGCAACCTCGAGGCAACCAGAGAGGCGAGGATGACCAGAATCATCTCGCGCCAGGTGGCTCCGTTGAGTACAGCGACTGAGGTACAAGCAACGGAGATGATGGCCGCGTTCAGCCACACGGGAGCGATGGGTTTGCGTCTCTCGATCCGGTCGAGACGGGCGTTGACCTGTGCCACCGTCATCGGTTCTTGAAGGATCGTCGTCAGATGCTGGAGTCGGGCGATCCGGTCGGCGTTGACTCCCGGCTGCGGGATTTCGCCGATCAGGGTCCAATAGTCTCCGCGCTGGGACACTGTGCAAATAATCTCGGTGAAAGTGATTTGGGCTTCGAGGGTGTCGAGGCCGAGAGCTCTGGCGACGGCCCGCATCAGCTCTTTGACCCGGCGCGAACCGGTTCCGGCGGCGAGCATCATGATGCCAGCGCGCATCACCGTCTCTGCCTTGTGCAGTAGGGTGTCCTCGCCGTCACCGGCATTCACGACGTCACCGTCGGCGCGGGTTTGGGTGGCCTCGGCGACGGGTGTGTCGGTGCTCGCCTGGCCGCGTCCTTCGGCACCAATCTGTGAGGCAGACGGTTCTGGTTCGGCCGGTCTTTCCAGATCAAGGGGTTCACTCACTGGTTCACTCACTCCGAAATGATCTCACGACTATTTCAGGTGAGCGACCCACGATCACTCCCCTTGACCCGTGGGTGATCTTGAAGCCGGGAGTAGGGACGATGCTTAGGCGGCGCGGTGGGCTAAGCCGACACCGGCTCTAGGCCTGCACCTACACCCCTTCAACCGCCGCCAGATCAACATTGGCAAGGTAGCGAGCTACCACCGGATCAGTGTTTTCGTCGTCACCGGGAACGGCTTGGCCGATGACGCGTCCTCGATCGAATAGCACCACCCGGTCAGCCTCAGAGATAGCTTCGAGACGATGAGTGATCTCAACCACCGTCAACCACGGATAGTGACGGCGTAGTTGCTCACGGACGAATCTCTCCAGCTCGATGTTGAGATTGGCGGTGAACTCGTCGAGAATCAACACCACCGGATTCATCAGCAGGGCCCGGGCCAGACAGAGCCGCTGATTCTGGCCGCCGGAGAGCTGGGCTCCATGCTGACCTACCTGGGTGTGGATTCCGTCCGGCATCTGCTTTACCTCGTCGGCGATCCCTACATGTTCCAACACCTGCCAAAGTTGCATATCGGTTGCATCCGGAGCGCCGAGTTTCAAATTGGTTGCAATCGTATCGTCGAGGAGCTGGTGGGCTTGGGAGACGACAACCACCTTGGTGCGCAGCGAGTCGAGGGTGAATCGTCGAATGTCGACCCCGTCGAGCAAAATCCGTCCTTGGCTAGGGTCCTCGTAACGGGCGAGAAGATTGATCACGGTGGACTTTCCTGATCCAGAGCGACCAATCAAGACGGTGTGCTTCCCAGCGGCGGCAACGAAGTTGACCTGTTTCAGGGCAAAGGCGGAACTGCGCCCGGCCTCGTCCTGGTAGGAAAAGTCGACGTCTTCCCAGCTAATCGTCGGGGCGGCGTCGGGACGGTATTCTTCGGCACCATCTTCGACACATGCGCGGCTGTGCGCGATCTTCCATAACCGCCTGGCGGAGGCGAAGGAGTGGTCAAGGTAGCCGACCGCGTCCTCGAGTCCTCGCGGTGCCTCGAACAGCCGCAAAGACCCCAGCGTCACCGCGCATAGCACTGTCACCGAAAGCTGTGCGTTGATCCCGATCCACACCACCGCGATTGCGGTGAACAACATCAAAGCCACATTGGCGGCTCGACGCGCCGCCAAGAACAGCCTCGGCACCCGAGCTGAAGCCAAGAGTTGATTTTCTAGCTGCCCTAATTCTTCGATCCGTTGCTGCGCCCTGCCGTAACCTACGATCTCTTCGGTGCCAAAGACGGAATCGGCGCTGTGCTGGGCGAGGGTGGCCCTGACGGATAGGGTGCGCCCGGTGGCGTCGAGGGCCCGCTTCCAACCGAGGAAAGGCACCACCGTCAAGGAGATAAGGACCGCGATTGCAGGGACGATGACGATCCCCCAACCCACCCAGAAACCGACGCTGACTAGGGTAATCACCGGGACAACGACGGCTGCGACGAGGGGTGCGAAGGTGTGGGCGTAGAACACCTCGATGCGATCGACATCGCGAGTCAACGAGGTGAGGACGTCACCTGAACGCGACCGGGTGACGATTGCTGGCGCCTTGGGCCACAGTGTCGAGAAGACCGAGGTGCGCAACAGTTCCAAGGCTTTGAAGGCGACGTAGTGGCCTGAGAATTGCTCGAGGTAGTAGGCCAAGGCTTTGCCGAGGGCGACCACGATCAAGGCGGTGAGTACCCACCCCAGCCGCGATGACCCGGTAATCACGGCGGCAACCCCGCCTCCGGCTAGGCCGAAGAGACAGATGTCGAGGAGGAGGTTGACGATCCGCATTGTTGCCGAAAACAGCAACGGGCCGTGGACGGGGCGGGTGATCGAGGTCAGCCACCGAATGAGTTCACGCGTCGAAACCATCATTTCTCCTCCGTTTCCGCAAAGACACGGCCCTGGGCGTAGGCGTCCCGGATCACAGCGGTCCGGTCGACCTCACTCAAGCTGCCTTCATCCATCACCAGCACTCGGTTAGCCAAAGCCAGCAGGGAGTGGCGGTGGGTGATGATGATCACGGTTGTGTCTGCTCCGATCCGGGCGATAGCCTCGATGATCTTCTCCTCTGACTCCAGATCCACTTGGGAGGTTGGTTCGTCCAGGACGACGATCCGGCGCCGGGATAAGAAGGCCCGCGCCAGCGAGATTCGTTGGGCTTGACCACCAGAGATCATCATTCCTGACTCGCCTGCCGCCGAGTCGAGGCCTTCCGGCATGGCGCGCACATCGTCGGCTATGAAGGCCTCTTCGAGGGCACGCCACAGATCGTCGTCACTGGCCTCGGGGCGGGCTAGGCGGAGATTGTCAGCGATGGTTCCAGTCAGCAACCAGGTCGACTGGCTCACTGAGGCTGTCTGAACTCTGCGCTGTTTAGCGCTGAGCTTGCTCACGTCGTACCCATTGACCATAACCGTCCCGGCCTGGACGGGCAGTGAGCCCCGGATCAAAGAAGCCAGGGTGGACTTTCCTGATCCAGATTTACCGACGATAGCGACTCTCTCACCTGGGGCGATGCTGAGGTTGATGTCGCGAAGGACTCGTCCCCGGCCGTAGTCATAACTGACCTCGCGGAGCTGGACTGAGCCCAAAGCCGCTTCTAGCGGGGGTTCCACGTCGTCAACCGGCAACGATTCTGGCGTCTCCGCCACCTTTGTCGAGTGGGTGGTTGCGGTGAGGGACGGTAAGGCGGGATCTGTGTGTGGGCGTTCTGCTTCAGCGCAGGATTGAAGGTAATCGCCGATCGCGGTGATCGAGGCCCGTCCACCCATGCCGACGTAGAAGAACCCGGCGGCCATCGCCAGCGGCTCGGTGAGTAGGACCGACAGCAGCACGGCGGTGATTGCGTCGGTGAAGTCAATCGCACCGGCTTGGAAGCGGATCACCGCAACTAGGGCCGCTGCGGTGATCAGCAGTAGCGAAAAAAGCCCGTCAACCAGAATGATCACGACCTGGTTGCCGGCAAGGAGTTTCATGATTGCCCAACGGTTACGTTCTCCTTGGGCTTCGAGTTGGCTTTGAATCCGCTTGCCAGCCCCACACAGCCGGATCGCAATCAGGTTGCGAATCGCGTCGAGGTACTGGGCCGATAGTTTCGCTCTTTCCCGACGCGACTTCGCCGACGTCGAACGGAAGAACTTCATGAAACCGAAGATCAGCACCGGAATCAGCGGGAAGGCAACCACCAACACCACCCCGATCACCCAGTCGACTCCGATCAACAAGTAGAGCAAGGTCATCAGCGGGATAACCAAGGCAGCGATCATGGTGCCAAAGAATCCGGGACGAAACTCTGCCGCCTGTTCGGCATTGTCGGTCATCAACCCAAGTAACTTCGCGGAATTAAACTGGGAGTCGGCATGTTTCGGCAGGTTGGCCGAGCTGAAAATCCGCTCCACCAGGCGCAACCGGATTCGAGCTTCTTCACGACGGGCGGCCACCCCGGAGTAGGTAACGTCAGTCAAAGCCAGAGCTGATGCAACGATTGCGCAACCGCCTGCGCTGATCCAGGCTGCGACCGGAATCGCCTCGCCTTGGTAGTAGCACCCAAGGATGATTCCGACGCTGACGATCATCGCCAACATCGCGACCGCCTGACCTAGTCGAATCAGAGCTGATCGCATTGAGGCTGCCCTACCTTGGGCAGAGATGACCTTCGGGCGCGCTACGGACGCGGGGTTTGAGCCAGTGGGATCCGGCATGGATTCCCCTTTCAAACGAGAAACAGACGCAATCAGCCTATCTCTTTAGTGAATTTTTTCGTGATCATATTCAACGGGTGGCAAGGTGAATATCTCTATTCACTGCGCTACCCTGGGTGGACAACGCTATGGGTTCTCGGTGCGTGGAGTGGATGGGTGCGCACCACGCATGAGTGTGTACACACTCGCTTCTAGGAGCCCGCATGAGTCAGTCTTCTTCGGAGCGCAACGTCGCATCCGCATCCGCCTCCCTGGCTGATGTCGGCGGACGTGGTTTCTTGATCTCCTCTGTGATCGGACGCTTTCCCGCCGCCACTGTCCAGCTCGGCATGTTATTAGTCATGGCCGCATCCGGCAACGGCTTCGCTTCGTCGGGTTTGACGGTAGCCGCCATCGGTCTAGGCGGTGCCCTCGGCGCTCCACTCATCGGCGCGATGACAGACCGATTCGGCCCGATCCTGGTCGTGACCGCAGCCTTGATCGGTCAGGTGGGTTCACTAGGCGTCTACCTCTACGGGCTAACCAATGCTTGGCCCGTGGTGTCTTTGCTGGTGGTGTCTGCAGTAGTCGGTTTCTGCAATCCACAAATCGGGGCGATTGCCCGGTCTCGATGGGCCAAACTTGCTCGACGTCCCGGAGCCTCCCCCACCTTGATCCAGCGGGCATTAGGGTACGAGAGTGCCGTCGACGAGGGGTCCTTCGTCGCAGGTCCGCTACTTGCGTCGATCCTAGTCACCGCCTTCGGCCCGATCGGCGCATTATGGGCAATGATCGTCTTCATCGCTGCCGGTGAGGGCCTCTTCATCGCCGACTGCCTAAGACGCCGTGACGAATGGCGTCCGGAGCCGCGAACAACCTCACTAAACGTCCTCCCCTCAGCCTCCATCCCACCCCAGATCGCGATCCCGGTCCTAGCCGCAGTCTGCATCGGCACGGTTTTTGGCGCGACCCAAACGGCACTAACCGCTTCCCTATCTGAGATCGGCCGCAGCTCCTGGGCAGGGTTCATCTACTGCTTCATGGGGATCGGCTCGGTGGTTTCGTCCTTCGTCGCAGGACGCCTCCCCACCTCCGTCCAACACCACTCCCGGCTAGTCATCGGCGGCTCCATCGCCGCCACAGCAATCCTCGGCCTATCCTTTTCAGGCTCAATCACCCTCTCGGTGATCTTCTGCATCCTCGCCGGTCTCGGCATCGGGACAAGCCTCGTCAGCGCCTACTCCCTAGTCGAGATCATCGCCCCCTCCCAGCGTCTAGCCACCTTGATGACGTGGGTCGCCACCGGCACCGTCGTCGGCGTCTCCCTCGGCTCCGTCCTTGCCGGAATCATCGCCGACCAAGGCTGGCTATTCTGGTCATTCAGCACCGGCATGTGGGCGCAACTGCTGATCGTCGTCTTAGGCATAGTCACCGCCCAGTTACAGACCCATTTCTCGCGCAGCCGAGCCGTGCTCGAATCCCGGTAACTGCCCGGATTTGCGGTTAGGCTACAGGTCATGGATGAAGAGCTGATTGCCGCTAGCCACGGATTAGGTGCCATCTGCCTCGTCCGCCGCAATCTCTGGCTAGCCATCGCAGACATGGTGGCCGATTCCAAGGGGGTATGGGCTGGGGAGCTGCGCGCGGGAACATTCCTGCCTCGATTCATCGAGCTGTTGCGTGACTTGTCCGTCGATGAGTCGACGATTGACGCGGTGCGGACGGCCACACTCACCCAACTGTCCCGGGCAAGCGCCGACGAGATTGACCGGGTGCGCCTCTGCTGCGCTTTCCCCGATGATCTAGCCCAGGCTTGTCTCAATCGCGGGCTGGAATGTCTCGACGAGGCCTCGGCCTGGCAGAAAATGGACATCAACTGCGCCAAGGCGATCCGCAAACACACATTTGATCGCACCCAGGAGGAGATCGTCCCGGCAGTGATCGAGGGGCTTCACGCTATCGTCCCGACTCGGGCGGAGCGGTCACGTCGAGGCGAGATGACCTTGGCGGATGCCTTCCGGACGGTATTGACGGTCGCGGTCAGCATTGAAGCTGGTCATAATCTTGAGCCCGAGATTGTCGTCTAGGCTCCGACGATCGGTGAAACCCGGGTATCGAGCCAATAAATAATGTCGACCATCACGGCGTCGTGGCTATTGCCGTGCAAGATATCGCGGCCCGCGTCCGGATAAATCTTGACTCTGACGTCGTCGATATTGGCCTTCTGGAAGGCGATCACCGCGTCCGCAGCCACCGGGCCTCCCCGCGAGATTCCGTCATTCTTGCCGGAGAGGAACAGCACCGGCAACTGTTTCGGGATGGATTCGATGAGCCGCTGCTTTATGATGCGCTGGTGCCCGGAGAGGATGTCGTCGAAACAGGCGGTGGTGACGACGAATTCGCGAGCCATCTGTTTCGGCACTTTGCCGTCGGCGGTGAGCCAAGACAGTTTCTTGCTGGCCGGGATGGCGGGGTGGTCAAGGCGGTCGAGCATGAAGCGGTAGAACAGGCGCGACGGTTTGCGTCCTCCCCTCAGTAGACGCTCCAACTTGGCGCCGATCCTCAGCGAGGTTGAGATCTTGCCGGTCGCACCGATGCTGATCAGCCCGGCGAGACGGGCACCCTGGCAGGAGGCGAAATCGCGAGCCAGCCATGATCCAAGCCCGTATCCGAGGAGGAAGAGCGGGGTTGCCGGATGGTTGCGTTCGATCTCTTCAGCGACGGTGATTAGGTCGCCAACCGCGATATTCCAGCCGTCACGGTCGGCGAAATGTCCAAACTTGCCTGCTGCAGTCTTCCCGTGTCCACGCGCAGATAGGAACCATGTGGAATATCCGGCTCTGGCTAACTTCGTCCCGACTGTGTCGAAACGTCCGGGGAATCCGCCCAGATCGTGGGCTAGGAGGACGACGCCCTTGACGGTGTCGAGTTGTGACTTCCACACAGTGACGTGGAGGTCGAGACCGTCAGAGGCAGGCAGGACGAGTTTGTGGGGCTTCATGAATCCCTATCGTACGACATGACCGCGACGATGTTTCCACAGCCGATGTGGAAAACCGGGGGAAAACTAGGTCTGTCTTGTGAATGATTACGCCTCGGATGTGGACGACACACCGACGACTGTGGACAAGAAATCTCGTCCTGATCACTTCCTGAAACGAGGTTGCATACGAAGCGAAAACCACATAGGAATTAACCGCAGCTTCTTCACACATCGGTTGTCTAGCTAGGTCGAGCAGTCACGATTCAGTGACGGCCCTAGCCCGTGAAGATGGTATTAATGCGAGATCCCGAGTGGTTGTCAGGACGGAACTCCTGTCCTCAACGAGCAGGGCGACGGGCTGTTGTTGCCGCGAGGGAATCGACACTGGCCGGATCGTCGCCACCCTTCCTGGCCGAAGTCCATGGTTGCCCCGAGTCCTCATACGGTTCGGGGCGATCGTGTTTTAAACGTCTGCTGGGGGGTGACCGGCTACAACAAGCCATCTCTGGCACCTTCGCGCCGTCACCTCTGCCCGCTCACATCCCTCGCGCTCCACTTCCCGGCCACCGCACGGGCCGCCCCGCAAGGGGTGACTGCCTGCATCCACCTAGCCTTGGCTAAGTCTGGTTCGAGACGAACTTCAACCCGACGATGCACGAAATCAGCACCGCAATCAGGACGAACTTGACGACAGAGATCGGCTCCGCGCCACGGATGGTGGCCACCACAACCGTCATCACCGCCCCCACTCCTGCCCAGACGGCATAGGCAGTCCCGACGGGGATGTACTTCATCGCCCACCCCAAACCACCCATGGAGATGCACACCGTCACGAAGAACACCACGACCGGCAAGGGTTTGGTGAACCCCTCCACCTTGCTCAACGCATTCGCCCAGGCTGCTTCAAAAACCCCTGACACAATCAAAACCAGCCACGCCACCAGAAGCCTCCTCAGGTCGTCTTTGCGCAACACCGGGTACGACCTGCCTCGTCCGGGGGTGATCTGCTCACCCTGGTTCGAAGACTATCAGCCCGGCGCAACCATCTCGCAACTGGACCGATCGACTTTTATCGCCACAGATAGTCAGTTACCGTGTCCTTCATGGCAAAGAAGAAGCCGCGCGTGACGGTATTGCGTCCAGACCCAGAAGTCGGGCTCGGACGCCTGGCAACTCTCCTTCCTTCCACCGGTTTGGCGGTGACCGAGATTCCGCTTTTCAGTCACGACATTCCCCCGCTGGAAACCGTCGGTGCTGGGGTGATCGTCTTGGGCGGACGGATGAGTTGCCATGACCCGATCCCCTTCCTCGATCAAGTCAAGGACTTCATCGCCGACGCCTACTACCTCGACATTCCGGTCGTAGGGATTTGTCTGGGCCACCAACTCGCCGCCGAGGCCCTAGGCGGTGTGGTCGAGGTCGCCGCAGAAACTGATCAATCCGGAGAGGATGGCCCGGTCACGGTGACCTGGCTTGAAGAAGCGCTCGATGACCCTGTCCTCGGGCAACTCGCCAAACAAGGTCTGACGACGGTGGCTCAGTCCCACCATGATTACGTCACCGCCCTTCCTGCCGACGCCATCGAACTGGCCTATTCGTCTCGTTACCGCAATCAGGCCTTTCGGCTCGGCTCCGTCCTCGGAGTTCAGTTTCACCCGGAAGCGACCCCGCAGATCATGGCCGCGTGGGAAGCAGGAGAGGGCGGAGATGGTGAGGCGATGAGGTCTGCAATGGAAGCCGTTGAGGCTGAGATAGACAGATTCGCCAAAGTATTCGCCTGGAGTGTTAGCGCCTATATCCAATCCTCGTCGGTGAGGTAGCTCAACCGGACGACACCTGCTACCCCGTGTATACTGTGCGGAGACTGGTTCGGACGGTAATTCCGCCCGTCGCAAGAGGAAATCCGGGTCAAACCGGAGCTGGACTGCCGCTGTAGTCCGGAGCCTGCCAGACTGCCTGCGAAGACGCGGTTACCCGGAGGAGGCATGTCCTACCAATCCTGGCCTCGGTCACGGTTGGCGGGTTCGACAACGGTTTCCGCAACGTCGCGGGTGTCCTTGACAAATCCACAGCATATTCAGCCACTAGATACCACCAAGGCTCGGGTTTCCGATCCGCGAACACGCACTTTCGCGCGCATCGTCGTTGACGGAAACACCCGCGTTGTAGCAGACGTGGGGAGCCCCGGAACCAGGATGGGTTGACTTCACGCGCCATCGCGGCTAATCGCGGTTCGGTGCGCGGAGATCGACGAGATCGCCAGGTGCTGGCGGTACCTGGCGACTGTGATGAGGGCGAGTTGACTCCTGACGTTGAGGCAAACACCGATGACGCCGGTCAGCGACCCCTGCTGGGTGAATCAAGGAAACCAACACTGAGCACCGAGGAAGCGCAGTTTCCCGCTGTTTACCGTGACTTCGCTGCGAGACGGTCGTGAGACGACATCACCAAGGCAAGTGACGGCAACGAATGACGTCGTTGTGGACTACGGCTGCACGCAGCCGTCACGGGCAGGTTGTTCCGTTGATTGACGGGGCAGGCCTGAGTAATGACTCAGCGACGGCATGAGGCGTCCTCATCGTTACCGGAGCAGGAGTACAATGACAACTACACCTGATGCCGTTGAACACTTGGCGCTCGCCGCAGATTTCCCGACCCCCTCCTACGAGGAATGGGCTGAGGCAGTTGCCAAGGTTCTCAACCGCGGCCGTCCTGAAGACAAACAACTAACCCCGGAGCAAAGCGTCGGTCGTCTGACTGTCAACCTCGTTGACGGCCTCACCATCAAGCCGATGTACACCCTTGAGGATTGTCCCGAAGATCTCGGGGTCCCCGGTGTAGCTCCGTTCACACGAGGCACCACCGTCCGTAACGGCGATATCGATTCATGGGATGTGCGTGCACTCCACGAAGATCCGGATACATCCTTCACGAATAAGGCCATCCTGACTGATCTGGAACGCGGCGTCACGAGTTTGTGGTTGCGTCTGGATCCCGACGCCATTGCACCGGCCGACCTGTCGGCAGCCTTGGACGGCGTGATGTTGGAGCTGGCACCGGTCGAGGTATCCTCCAACACTGACCAGGCCGCAGCGGCTGAAGCCCTGCTCGACCTTGCCGGTCAGGCTAAGGATCCGTCGGCAGTGACCGTCACCCTTGGTATCGACCCGATCGGTCATGCGGCCCGCAACGGCTCCAAGGCTGATCTGTCCGGCCTAGCTACCTGGGTGGAACGCTCGCGCAATTTCAAGTCAGCCACTCCCTTCGTCGTTGACGGCACCGTCTGGCACAATGCCGGCGCTGGCGACATCCACGAGACCGGCTGGATCTTGGCCACCGCAGTCGAGTATGTCCGCGCACTGATTGAAGCCGGTGTCAGCGCTGATGACGCTTTCGACGCGATCCGCTTCAAGGTGTCGGCCACCACTGACCAATTCGCCACCATCTCCCGTATTCGCGCCTTGCGCACCTGCTGGTCGAGGATCGGCGAGGTCTTCGGGGTTGACCCCGCCAAGTGTGGTGCACGTCAGCACGCGGTGACGAGCTGGCGTGAGATTACCCGTGACGATCCATACGTCAACCTGCTCCGGGCCACCATCTCGACCTTCTCTGCTGGCGTGGGTGGCTGCGAAGCGATCACCGTGTTGCCCTTCGATACAGCATGGGGTCTGCCCAGTGACTTCTCTCGCCGTATCGCACGCAACACCCAGATCGTCTTGGCCGAAGAATCCAACATCGGTCGCGTCAATGACCCGGCTGGTGGGTCATGGTACGTCGAGAGCTTGACCCGCCAGATCGCCGACAAGGCGTGGGAAGAACTCCAGACGGTTGAGGCCGCTGGCGGCATGTCTGCCTACCTCGAATCCGGCAAGGTTGTTGAGGTACTCGACGGTCTCAACGCTGAGCGCAACAAGCGCCTGGCTACCCGCAAACAGCCGATCACTGGTGTCTCTGAGTTCCCGAACCCCGAGGAAAAGCCCGTCAACGCCAAGCAGCGTCCTCAGGCTCCATCTCTGGGCGGCTTGACGATGGTGCGCGACTCCGAGATGTTTGAAGAACTGCGTGACCGCGTCGCTGGTTCCGCCGACGCCAAGGTCTTCTTGGCTTGTCTTGGCGCCCGCCGTCACTTCGGCGCCCGTGAGGGTTTCGCCTCCAACGCATTCCGGGTTGCAGGCTTGCCAACTCCCGAATCTGAAGGCGGCACTCCTGACGAGATCGTGGCGAAGTGGAAGGAAGCTGGCTCGCCTGCAGTGGTGTGCCTGTGCTCCAGCGCCAAGGTCTACGCAGAAGAAGCCCTCCCTGTGGCGAAGGCCCTCAAGGATGCCGACGTCGGGTACATCTACCTGGCTGGAAATATCAAGGAGCTCGGTGACGACGCCGAGAAGGCCTCCGAGGTCATCGATGGAACGATTGCCTTGGGCATGAACATCATCGAGATGCTCAATACCACCCTCGATGAGTTGGGAGTTGAGAAGTGATGAATCTGCCTCGTTTTGATTCGATCGATCTTGGCCAGCCGGTAATCCCTGGCGACGCCAAGGAACAGTTTGAAAAGATCGTCAACCGCACTGACCAGTGGATCACCCCCGAACAGATTCCAGTCGATGTCCTCTACGGTCTCGACGAGTACAAGGATCTCGACTATCTCGAATCCAAGGCTGGCTTCCCCCCGTTCCTGCACGGGCCCTACGCCACCATGTACACGTCCCGTCCGTGGACCATCCGTCAGTACGCCGGTTTCTCCACCGCTGAAGAGTCCAACGCCTTCTACCGCCGCAACCTCGCGGCTGGCCAGAAGGGCTTGTCAATCGCATTCGACTTGGCTACCCACCGTGGTTACGACTCTGATCACCCGCGTGTTGCCGGTGACGTCGGTATGGCCGGTGTCGCGGTGGACTCGATCCTCGATATGCGTCAGCTCTTCGACGGTATCCCGTTGGATCAGATGTCTGTGTCCATGACGATGAACGGCGCGGTGCTACCGATTCTGGCCCTCTACGTCGTCGCTGCGGAAGAACAAGGTGTCTCCCCTGAGCAGCTCGCTGGTACGATCCAGAACGACATCCTCAAGGAGTTCATGGTTCGTAACACCTACATCTACCCGCCGGCCCCGTCGATGCGGATCATCTCGGAGATCTTCGCGTTCACCAGCGCAAACATGCCGAAGTTCAACTCGATTTCGATCTCCGGCTACCACATGCAAGAAGCTGGCGCCACCGCCGACATCGAGATGGCATACACCTTGGCTGACGGTGTTGACTACATCCGCGCCGGTGAATCGGTCGGCCTCAACGTCGACCAGTTCGCTCCGCGTCTGTCCTTCTTCTGGGCAGTCGGGATGAACTTCTTCATGGAAGTCGCCAAGATGCGCGCCGCGAGGATGTTGTGGGCTCGTCTGGTCAACCAGTTTGACCCGAAGAACCCCAAGTCGATGTCTTTGCGTACTCACTCGCAGACCTCGGGTTGGTCGCTGACCGCTCAGGACATCTACAACAACGTCGCCCGCACCTGTGTTGAGGCAATGGCAGCTACCCAGGGTCACACCCAGTCTCTGCACACCAACTCCCTCGACGAAGCGATTGCACTCCCGACGGACTTCTCCGCCCGGATTGCCCGTAACACCCAGCTATTCATTCAGCAGGAATCGGGCACCTGCCGCGTCGTTGATCCGTGGACTGGTTCGGCCTATGTGGAACACCTCACCTACGCCCTGGCGAAGCGTGCCTGGGGACACATCCAAGAGGTCGAAGCGGCCGGTGGCATGGCCAAGGCTATCGAGCAAGGCATCCCGAAGATGCGCATCGAAGAGGCTGCTGCCCGCACCCAGGCTCGCATCGACTCCGGTCGTCAGCCTGTGATCGGCGTCAACAAGTACCAGCTCGACGTGGACGATTCTGTCGACGTTTTGGTCATTGACAACGCTGCCGTGCGTGAACAGCAGATCGCTAAGCTGCAGCGTCTGCGCGCCGAACGCGACGAAGCTGACTGCCAGGAGAAGTTGGAGAGGCTGCGTTGGGCCGCTGCCAACCCCGACCCGACCGATCCGGATCGTAACCTGCTGAAACTCGCTATTGATGCGTGCCGGGCTAAGGCCTCGGTTGGTGAAGTCTCCGATGCTCTCGAATCGAGTTTCGGCCGCTACACCGCTCAGATCCGCACCATCTCTGGCGTCTACTCGAAGGAATCTGCGGAGTCTCCTGCTATGAAGCACGCCCGTGAATTGGTTGAAAAGTTCGAGGAAGACGAAGGACGTCGTCCGCGTATCCTCGTCGCGAAGATGGGTCAGGATGGTCACGACCGTGGCCAGAAGGTGATCGCCACCGCCTTTGCCGATCTCGGCTTTGACGTTGACGTAGGCCCTCTGTTCCAGACCCCGGATGAAGTCGCCCGTCAGGCAAGCGAAACTGACGTTCACGTCGTCGGTGTTTCTTCCTTGGCTGCTGGCCACCTCACCCTTGTTCCGGCTCTGCGCGCTGAACTCGACAAGCTTGGCCGTCAGGACATCTTGATCGTGGTCGGCGGTGTCATTCCGGAACAGGACTTCCAGGCTCTGCGCGACGCTGGCGCGGTAGACATCTACCCGCCGGGGACGGTCATTCCCGACTGTGCGGAACGCCTGATTGGTGAGATCCGGGCTGCCTTGGATAGTGAGTGAGTTTCATGCCTAGGCGAGTTGATGTCCCTGCCCTGATCGACGGTATCCGTGCCGGAGACCGCACGGCTCTTGCCAGAGGGATCACCCTGGTCGAGTCGAAGTTACCCGCGCACCGATCCTCCGCTCGGCAATTACTGTCGGCCTTCACCAACGCCGACACCAATACCGTGCGTCTGGGGATTACCGGCGTACCTGGGGCAGGCAAGTCCACCTTCATCGACGCTTTCGGTTGTCTCCTGGTGGAGAAGGGCCTGAAAGTGGCGGTGTTGGCGGTGGACCCGTCCAGTTCCCGGACCGGCGGCTCCGTCCTGGGTGACCGCACCCGCATGGGTGCCCTCAGCCAGATGGATAACGCCTTCATCCGTCCCTCACCCTCCGGTTGCCATCTCGGCGGTGTGGCTCGCGCCACCCGCGAGGCGATGGTGCTGTGTGAGGGGGCCGGCTACGACGTCGTCATCATCGAGACTGTCGGCGTCGGCCAGTCAGAGGTGGCTGTCTCTGGGATGGTGGATACCTTCTTGATGTTGCACTTGTCCGGAGCTGGAGATCAGCTCCAAGGGATCAAGCGCGGCATCCTGGAGATGGTTGACGTCATCGCAGTCAACAAGGCTGACGGCGAGAATGAAGGCCCCGCCAGGGTGACTGCCCGTGAACTGTCCATCGCGATGAAACTGATTCGTGGCGAAGACGGTGGACGGCGCACCCCAGTGTTGACCTGTTCTGCCCTCCACCACTTGAGGCTGGAGGATGTGTGGCAGGCGATCCAGGAGCACCGCGCCTGGCTGGAGGAGACGGTCGGTTTGGTCAACTACCGGGCCGACCAGCAGATTAGCTGGATGTGGGCGCAGATCGAATCCACCTTACTGGATTCGTGTCGCGCCACGGAGGAGTTGCGTCGCTTCGCAGAATCCTTGGAGAACCAGGTGGCCTTAGGTGAAACCTCGGCTCTGGAAGCATCGGCTGATTTCTTGACTACCTATGTCAAGGCCCTTCCTCAACTCGACTGGGCTCAGGAGAATTCTCTCTAAAACCTTGACGGACTAATGAACGGTGGCGACGGATTGAATCCGTCGCCACCGTTCATTTTAAGGACCGTTCACAAGGCAGAAGGTCGCCACCCGGATCGGTGTGGCCCTTCCCCTCAGCTCAGGTGTGGGGCGTGATACCCACCCCACACCGTCACAGTTACTTCAGTGCGTCCGCAACAATCTGGATCACCATGGCCAGCGATGTCGCACCAGCGTCCGGTGTTCCCAGGGATTTCTCGCCTAGTGGGCGAGCGCGACCGAGCTTTGCCACGAGATCCTTGGTGGATTCGGCTCCGGCCTTAGCTGCGTCAGCCGCCTCTTGCCACGATCCGGTCTCTTCGAGTTTCGCCACTGCCGGATCGAAGGCATCGATCATGGTCTTGTCACCCACCTTCGCTCCACCAAGCCGCACCACCGCGTCGCGGGCAGCCTTCGCGGCCTGAACCAAGGTGGCGTCATCGGCAGCGTCAGTGTCGCCGAGAACCCGTCCGAAAGCAGTCAACAGGGCACCCCAGAGCGCACCGGAGGTACCACCAGCGGAAGCCGACCAGGAGTCACCGGCGCCTGCCAGCACCGTCGCCGCACCGCCGCCTTCTTCCAGCAAGGTCTTGGCTTGGGCAAGGGCAGATTTGGAGCCGCGGTGCATCCCGATCCCGTGGTCGCCGTCACCAGCGACTGCGTCAATCTTGCCTAGTTGCTCTTCAGCCTGGGCCAGGGAATCAGCGATGGTTTCCAGGACGGAGACGATCTTGGCTGCGACAGCCTTGGATTCGTCAGAGCCCTGCTCGGTCACCTTCACCGGTTCTGGGGCTGAGGTGAGAACGGTGGTGTCGGCTTCGGGACGCTCCATGGTGCCCTTGCGGTAGGCGGGGGTGTCACAGGGGGCGAACCAGTACTTCTCGATCTGCTCGTCCAGCCACACCAGGGTCAGCGAGACACCCGCCATGTCGAGGGAGGTGACGAACTCGCCAACCTCGCCTTCGACGATCTCTAGCCCGGCTTCGCGCAACAGTTTTGCAACGGAACGGTAGAGGAGGAATAGTTCTTCATACTTGGTGTCACCGAGGCCATTGACGATAGCGATCACCCGGTTTCCTGGATTCTCCGGACGATCCGCCAGCAAACCGTCGACAAGGGTTTTTGCGACATCGTCGGCAGTGCCGAGCGGCGCATCAGCCACGCCTGGTTCGCCGTGGATACCGAGGCCAATACCCATGGTGCCTTCTTCAAGGCTAAACAGCGGCTCCTTGGCACCAGGCAAGGTGCAGCCACCGAAGGCCACGCCGAAGGAACGGGTGCGGTCATTGACGTTGTCGAAGACGGCGACAACCTCGTCGATACTCAACCCAGCCTCGGCCGCAGCACAGGTGACCTTGAAGGTGGGCAGGTCGCCAGCAATACCGCGACGCTTGAGGTGTTCTTCCTTCGGTGCCGAAGCGATGTCGTCCGTGACGCGCAGAGTGCGGGCGTCGATGCCTTCAGAGCGTAGCCGCTCAACCGCCTGGCCGAAGTGGAGCACGTCACCGGCGTAGTTACCGAAGCCGATCAAGATGCCGCCGCCCCGATCGGCAGCCTTCGCCACCGAGTATGCCTGGGCAGCAGACGGCGAGGAGAAGATGTTGCCGGCGATTGCTCCGTCCGCAAAACCGGGACCTACCCAGCCGGCGAATGCGGGGTAATGCCCCGAGCCGCCACCGACCAAGATAGCAACCTTGCCCTCTTCAACCTTGGTGGAACGAACCACACCGCCGTAGACGGGCTTGACCCAGGCCTGGAAGGCATCTGCGAAACCTTCGAGGGATTGGGCGGGGAAATCATCGGGATTGTTGACAAGTTTGGTCATACGAACCTCACAATTTATTGACTGTGGCGTCTTTGCCATTTGCTCGGGGTGACGGTGAGCACCCGCCTGCCCCTACCCCTATTCTAGGCCGGAACCGAATCAATCGGAGAAGGTCGGCGTCCGCAAAAACCGAAGGGAACCAGGACCGCAATGACGGCCCCACTCCACCAAATGTCGGTTTCGACGGCAACCAGGTAGGCTTGTTGTTCGTGGCTTTGACTATCGGAATCGTCGGCCTGCCGAATGCAGGAAAATCAACTCTGTTTAATGCGCTCACCCGCAACAACGTCTTGGCTGCTAACTATCCGTTTGCCACGGTAGAGCCGAACGAAGGGATCGTGGGTGTTCCTGACCCGAGGCTAGATGTCCTCGCCAAGATGTATAACTCCGCGAAGGTGATTCCGGCGACGGTGACCTTCGTCGATATTGCAGGAATCGTCAAGGGCGCCTCCGAGGGTGAGGGGATGGGCAATGCCTTCTTGGCTAACATCCGGGAAGCCGACGCGATCTGCCAAGTCACCAGGGTTTTCGAGGACGAAAACGTCACCCACGTCAACGGCGAGGTGGAGCCGAAGTCCGATATTGAGATCGTCACTACTGAGTTGATTCTCGCCGACCTGCAAACCTTGGACAAGGCGCTGCCGCGTCTGGAGAAGGAGAGTCGGATCGTCCACGACAAGAAGGCCCAGTTGCAGGCGTGGCTGGAGGCGAAGGACATTCTCAGTGAGGGCCGCACCCTCTATTCTGCCGGGGTTGATCCTGCCCCGCTCAAGGATTTGTTCTTGTTGACGACGAAGCCGTTCATCTATGTGTTCAACTGTGACCAGGACGAGCTCGCCGACACGCAGTTGCAGGAGCGGCTCTCTGCTCTGGTCGCGCCGTCTGAGGCGATCTTCCTGGACGCCAAGTTTGAGGCGGAACTGGCTGAGATGGATGAGCAAGAGGGCCGCGAATTCCTCGCCGAGATGGGTGTTGACGAGCCGGGTCTCGACAAGCTCGCCCGCGTCGGCTACGCCACCTTGGGCCTGCAGTCCTATCTGACCGCAGGCGAGAAGGAAACTCGGGCCTGGACGATTCGCCAGGGCTGGACCGCACCGGAGGCTGCCGGGGTCATCCACACTGACTTCCAGAAGGGCTTCATCAAAGCCCAGGTGATCAGCTACCCGGATCTGATTGAGCTAGGTTCCGAGACTGCGGTCAAGGCTGCCGGACGGATGCGCCTGGAAGGCAAAGACTATGTGATGCAGCCCGACGATATCGTCGAGTTCCGCTTCAACGTCTGAGCTCCTGACGGAGGGATGATGGACGCTGGCAACAAGCGCTCAATGACTTCTGTAGCTCAGTGATACACGGGAAAGAGGCAGCCACCACTGCACCAGATACCATTTCTCGGAAAAGTTTTCCTAAAACAGCCAGTTTAGATACACTAGACCCATGCGAATCATTGAGCTCGCCGCAGAAAATCATCGCAGTTTCCGCGATAGTTTTAGGCTGGATATGCGACGCCCAGGGTTCAGACGGATTCTACCCCCGGATGGCAAGACATGGGATGACGTTCTCTACCCCACTGCCGCCATCTTTGGTGCCAACGCTTCAGGGAAGTCAAATGTAATCACCGCTTTGGCGTACATCCAGGCGGCATTGGAGAATTCAAGTGGATCATGGCTCAACAGAGATGCCATGATCCGCGATCCCTTTCGCCTTCAGCGGAGCGCGCGCGAGGGCACGAGTTCTTATGCCTTGACCTTCCTGCTCCCCGATGATCTAACTGAGTCTAATGCCGGCGGTAGGCTACGACGATTCCACTACGAGTTCGAGTTGAGTCCAGTCGGAGTAACTCGTGAACTACTACGCGTGTACTATTCGTCCCGACCAACCACGCTCATCGACAGAACCCTCAAAGAAGACGGAACCACTGCGGTCAAACTAGCCTCAGGCCTCGGTGGAAAAATTTCCGTTTCCAAGCGAGAACTGGTACTTTCTCGAGCCGCTGTGCTTGAGATTCCCCCGTTGTCCATCATTTGCAAGAGCATTATCGATGGTGCCGACGTCGTTCCCGTATCCGAAGCCGAACGTCGTAGCCGACTCCAATCCCTCGTCAATGATCTTAGCGATAACTCGATCTCACTTGCCGAAGTCATTGTTCTCGCCTCAGTGGCGGATCTTGGCATCAGGACTGTATCCATCGACCAAAGGGAAGTTCCTGAAGAGTTTTTAGCCCAGCTCCGCGCACATTGGGAAGAGACTAGTCATTCATCGCCAGAAAACCGTAAGGCTGAAGATGAGGGTGAATGGCGAGAACTCAGCGAAGACATCCTCAAGCGTCTCTTTAGAACCTTGCGCTTTACTCATGCTGGGGCAGAGGACGAGGACGCATATCTACCTCTAGAAGCACAATCAGATGGAACCATGGCATGGTTAGCTCTGGGAAGCGCTATTCTCCGATCCCTTCGAAACGGGTCAGCACTCTTGGTAGACGAGATCGACACCAGCTTGCACACCAACCTGACCCGAGAAGTCATTGAGCTCTTCAATGACAAGGACATCAATCGGCATGGTGCACAACTGATCTTCACCACTCACGATGCAGGGCTGATCTCACCGCAGAGCAATCTCCTCGACGATAATCAGATTTGGCTTACCGAGAAGGATGCCCAAGGGGCCAGTGAACTCTTCAACCTTGGAGACTTCGAGAATCTTCGTCGTAAATCCAACCGGGAGAAGCAGTATCTAGAGGGTCGTTTCGGTGCGGTCCCATCTCTGGCTTTTGGTCTTTTCTCATCACTTCTCGCCGATGAGTGCGACGTCAACTCACCATCCGAACGGACGGAGCAGTGATGGCCAAACGCAAGGCTGGATCGGGCAGACGTCAACTGCGTCAACCTAAAAGCGGTTGCTCATCGTCGTCGAAGGTGCCAGAGGTAAGTCAGAGGACACCTATTTCCAGCTATTGGGGCGACATTTGAAAAATAATAAGGTCACCACCGATATCAAGGTGGTGGCTGGCGAAGGCGAGCCCAGCAAAGTCCTTAAACAGTGCTTAGGACACCTGAAACGGGAGCCCGATTTCGATTTTGCCTGCCTGGTCGTCGACCACGATAACCACCCGGCACTGGACCGCACGATTAGCGACGCCCGGGACTACAATCTACGCAAGAGAAAACAAGAGTGCCCGGTTTACGTCGTCGTTACGAACCCGCAGTTCGAGTTGTGGCTGTTGTGGCATCTGCAGGACCAAACTGCCCACATTAGTTCATCGGACCTGATGAAACTCGCTATCAAACATAGAATCGTCAAGGGTAAAAACGGTAAGTGCTTGTCAACAAAATTCCCTATAGAAAAAGTGGATGAGGCCGTTTCTCGGGCTAAGCACGCAACAGCGGAACCCAATGTTTGGAAGAAAGGCGTCAATCCCTATTCCGGAATCCCGTGGCTGATAGACCTCATCAAGACCGGCAAGGTCGCTCAGTAGAGCTTTTCTAGCTCATGGCTTTCGATCTGTCCCCAGGGCTCGCCCACCCCCGAGACAACGCTTGACCGTCATGCGCCTTCCATCTACACTCCGCCGGTTCTATGGATGTGAAGACGGCGGGCATACCGATCACACTCGCAGACGCACATCTACCCCGAACTAAACTCACTACTAGCAACATGCACAGGACAGATCGGCTTCCGCACGGATTTCCGGTTCGATATATGAGTTACTGACGGAGGGATGATGGACGCAGACACCCTATTTCGGATTGTCGACGTCACCGGTGTTGTCGCTAACGCCTTGCTGGGCGGAGCAGTGGCCAGGGCCAAGGGCTTCGACATCATTGGATTCTTGATCCTAGCCATCATCTCGGGCACTGGCGGAGGCATGATGCGCGATGCCCTTCTCGGCACCGGCTTCCCCGTCGCCCTCACCGACCCGCTCTACCTCTCCTCTGCCCTGGTGGCGGCCTTGGTCGCCCACAGCTTCGACCTCTCCGGCAAGCGGGCCTCAGCCATCTGGATCGGTGCAGACGCACTCGTCCTGGGCTGCTGGTCGGCGACCGGGGCCTCGAAAGCCCTCAACGCCGGGCTGGGCATCCTCCCCGCCCTCTTCCTCGGCGTCCTCACCGCCGTCGGTGGCGCGATGCTGAGGGACGTGATCGTCAACCAGATTCCGGCGGTGTTCGGCGGCAACCCTCTCTACGCGACGATCTCGGTGATTGGCAGTGGCGAAATGGTGCTCCTGCAAAGGCTAGGCCACCCCAAACTCGGCATGGGAATCGCGATCGTCTTGTGTTTCGTCCTGGCGTTGCTAGCCAGGTGGCGCAAATGGGTGTTGCCGACGGCTGCGTCCTTGACGATGTCTTTGCGACTCCCCCAGCGGCTGAGCAGACGCCAGCAGGTGATTCGATCCGCCTATCCCAGTGACTTCACCGACGCCTCAACTAAGCGCGACTATCGAGATGCGGAGAAGAAGACTGCAGAACCCTAGGCCTGTCGACGCCGATCCTGGATAAAACCAGGGCGATCTCATGGGGTGGGCGTGGCAGTCGGGGTCTCGGAAGGTAACCCAGCCAGAAACTTTTCTTGTTCAGCATCAGACTTTTCCGACCTATCCTTATCGCGGAGCAAATGCTGATTATAGAAATGACTCTTCAACCCTAAGTCCGAGTTCACCTGGTCAAAACCGTAGGTCTCAAAGAGTGTCTTTTGCCCCGAATAAAGATTCGTTCCTAACCCCAGACGATCTCCGTCAATCCGAACACCGATCGAAGCCAAGATCGTCGGGAAGAGATCGAAGGGGCCAAAGACGCGGTTGGAGGTGCGATCCGGGCCGGGGTCGGGGGCGCCGTTGAGGAAAATGTTGACGATGGTTCTGTCATAGTCCGGATCCCAACCCTCGAAGAAGGTCACATCCATCGACTTGTGGTCACCGGTGAGAATAATCACAGTGTCCTCGTACCACGGCTGCTGTTGAATCCACCGAACGAGCTTGGTGACTTCCTTTTGTGAGTAGTGGATCACGTTGCCGTACTGAAACTTTGAGGGGAATTCGGTGGTATTCGGGGAAAGATAGCCGTCGTTATTGTGGGTGTCGGCATTCTCGATCACGAAGTAGAACGGCTGGTCCTGGGCCGCGATCCGGGTCAGCTCCGTCTTGGAAAACTCATAGAGTTTATCGTCCTCGAAACCCCACCAAACGTAGTAGTCCTCGGGGATCAATCCGCGCTCCCTGGCCGTGCGCAGATCAAACAGCTCAAAGTTGCCGTGCTCAGTCAAGTAGTCGTCAAGCTGGTAGTAGGCCGCCATATCTGAGCCACGCATGAAGTAGGTGTGGTAGCCGTGGTCATACAAAATATCGCCGAGGGTGCGGAAATCTGGATAGGAGATCAGGCCCGAATGGGTCCGGTTGTTGCGCGGAATCATCGGGATGCCGGCGGTGATATTGAGAATCCCGGCCAAGGTGTGGTTCGATCCGATGGGTTGGAGCGGGCCACCAAACTTATCGGTGTTGGAGAAGCTCACCCCTTCACGTTCAAGCTCAGCTAAATCAGGCATCAAAGATTGGTCAAGGTAACCGCCTTCGTCCTTGGAGTAGAAAGAATTCTCAACCGATTCCAGGTAGATGTGGACGATATTCTTCGGGTGCTGCGGGAAATGCAGAATCGAGTCAACAGGCTCGACATAGTGATCTTGGATGAAGTCGGAATCGACGGTGTGCATCCTGATGAAGTCGCGCACCGGAAGCACCGAGATCATCAGCCACAGCGACCAAGCCAAGAACACCACCAAGATACCGGCGGCGATCTGGCGGACCCGGCGCGCAGCAAGCCTCATTCGCGTCCCGGCCAGCCTCAGGTCAACGAAGACGAAGGGGATCAGCGCTCCCAGGATCGCCAGGCAGGCCACTGGGACGATCACATGAGAGGTCAATGACTCTACCTGCGCGGGCGTCCCGCCGAACTGGCCGGAGTTGACCAAGAAGAACTGCATCTGGTCAGCGGTAATGTAACCGAAGTTACTCTTTAGCCACAGCGCCCCGCAGCAGAGGACCCCGGCCAGGGTGGCGGTGATTAGCCCCAGTAGCGAGACCACCCACGTCGTCCAGCGGAACCTGCGCTCGCGCACGACGATGAGGCCGAGACGGCGTCCTCCCCACAACAGAAGGCCAACAGCAGCAGACATCCCTAACATCCCGATCGCCATGATGACGACGTGTTTGAGCGGAGGATTGCTGGTGTAGACCGGCAGACGCGGGTATGTGACCGCCAAAGCGATCATCACAGAGGCTAACGAGAAGACGCCAACGTGAACGCCTGTGACGAGCGCCCTCCCTGTTCTTCCACCAATCAAGAACGCCACGACGGCACAAACAAGGACGGCACCAACCTGAACCAACGCGATGGGCACGAATTCCTACACCTCCCGACACTAGTGCGATAACACCGGATCAGCACTTCGGTAACTTATTCTCGCCATGATATATCCACCTCGCGCCTAGGGCACGTTAAGGAATCGTCGCGATTGACTATCTCGCGCACTGGTCGAGCTGGCTAAACCCCGTTAAGGAGACGGATTTGCTTTCCCGGTCATAGACCTCGCCGATCGGTTCTTTCAGCGGGCACCCCTTGCGGATCGCATCAATCAGGGCCTGGGCGTAATCGTCATACCAGGAAGGTTGCTGCGGTTGTGGCGTAGCCGTCGGGTCTGGACGGTTCGGATCGGACGACGGGGAGGGGCTCGCACTCGGGGTAGGCATCTGAGCGGGCAAAGAAGCCAGGGTCAGCAGCACCGTCTGAGCAGCGGATTGTCCCATCTGGGTGGCTCCGAAATCAGCCGCGCTGCCGACGACGACCTTGTACATTGACGAATACCACGCACGCCCGGGCGGATAACTTCGAGAGGTGAGATTCGCTAGGGTCTCCACCACATCATCTGCATCGTGGAATCGCAGGGCTGAATAGAAAGCCCGGTAGTCGAACTCGTTCACATCGACGAGATAGGCCCCAGCTCTCAGATCTGCTTCGACGTCAGCGAGGATCGACAGCACCATGTTGTTCTTATTAGAGAAGGAGAAGCGCAACTGCTTAGACGCAGCGCTGACGGCCAGTTCATCCTTCGTCAACGGAACCTTTCCGAGATCGTCTTGGTTCCTGCTGAGCAGGTCTGGGCTGGAAACCACCGTGATCGTTCGCGGTGACGGATCATACTGGTTCGCCCCAAAGACATCCATGACGACTTGAATCATCTGGTCACGGTCTAGCCCCGGTTTGGCGACCACCGTCATCTCCTCCACACCGGGAGTGGCAAGACTCGAATCGTCACGGCCTACAAAGTTGACCGACTCCACAAATGGGTTATCTGATATAGCTGAGATCACCGGGGCTGGGTCGCGGTAGACGACTTCGGATGAGCGGGCCGCCTCGATGCGTCCGTCGAGGAGTAAGAAGACAATCACCACGACGGCGACCGCACTCACGATCACCTCGAGGGGGTTCTTCTTCACAAAGCTGAGAGCCCGAGAAAGGTTCATCACCTACCCAATCCTTAGTGTGAGGCAAACTCGAGGTTGTGCAATCCAGCCAGGGACGCGTCACAGTGGTCTAGATTCGTCTAAGGGCTGTGACGGGATGCACTTCCTCTGTCCTTAGTATCTGCACTCTACCCCACCCTCGAAACCTGGTTCGTTTCAGGTCCGATTGTCCAGCAGAGTAAAGTTTGGGTAACAGGGTCGGTTTCGGCCCTGATATCTGTCGTCCCTGACATGTAACGGACACAGCATAGTGCAGTACCTTCTCTCCAAAAGGGATAACATGACCACATCTCCTACACCCGCAAAAGCTCTTGTCATTGCCGGTTCTGAAGCTACCGGCGGGGCTGGAATCCAGGTTGATCTGAAGACCTTCCATCAACTCGGCGTCTACGGGATGGGCGCCTTGACTTGTATCGTTTCCTTCGATCCGAAGAACGGATGGAATCATCGTTTCGTCCCCGTCGATCCCCAGGTCATTCACGATCAGATCGAAGCCGCCACTGCCGCCTACGACGTCGACACCGTCAAGATCGGTATGCTCGGCACCGTCCCCACCATCGATGCCGTTGCCGAAGCGATCAGTTCCCGGACGTGGAAGAATGTCGTCCTCGATCCGGTCTTGATTTGTAAGGGTCAAGAACGCGGCCACGCCTATGACGTCGACGCCGCCCTCAAATCCAAGATTCTCCCGCTGGCAACCGTCGTCACCCCCAATGTTTTTGAAGCATCGGCCCTGTCCGGGATCGAGATCGCCTCCGAGGATGATCTCGGGGAAGCCGCGCGAAGAATCGGGGAATCCGGCCCGAAGTACGTCATCGCGAAGGGAGGGGTCGAACTTCCCGGAAGTGAAGCCGTTGACTTGCTGTGGGACGGAGAAAACATCACCCGTTTTGCGGTGCCGAAGATCGGTGAGGAACGCGTCAGTGGAGCCGGCTGCACCCTTGCCGCCGCGATCACCGCGGAACTAGCTAAGGGAACCGAGATCGTCGAGGCCACCCAAATCGCCAAGGATCTGGTCACCAAAGGTATCGAAGGCCGCCTGACTAGCAATCATCCACACCGCACCTTGTGGCAGCGGGCCATCCTCGATAACTAGACACTGGACCACCGGACACAGGAAGGACCTGCCGATGGCATATCACGCCGATTCATCACATCTGGACGATAAGGAGATCCTGACCTGGGAAGGTTTCGGCCTCGCCCAGCGTGAACTCGCCCAGATGATTGCTGACTCCGGTTTCAACCCCACCCTGGTGATCGCGGTTGCCCGAGGTGGGATGATCCCGGCTGGGGCCTTGTCCTATTCACTCGGCGTCAAACCGTCCGACGCGATCAATGTCGAGTTCTACACTGACGTGGGGAAAACTCTGCCTGATCCGGTGGTGCTGGCTCCCATGCTTGACCCGGCATCTCTGGTCGACAGCCGTATCCTCGTGGTTGACGATGTCGTCGATTCTGGACGCACCTTGGCGGTGGTAGTCGATCTGCTACGCGAAGAAGGGGCCGAGAATGTGAAATCGGCGGTGCTCTACGGCAAGTCCACCTCGGTGATTGAGCCAGATTATGTGTGGCGACGCACCGATAAGTGGATTGTGTTCCCGTGGTCGGCTGAGCCTCCGGTACAGCCGGGGCAGCCTGGGTAACTGGTGTAGCCGGGGACCTGAGTAGCTGGTCTAGACAGTGTAACCGGCGACTCGGGTAACTGGTGTAGCCGGGGACCTGGGTAACTGGTCTAGCCGATATAGCAGAGGAACCCTGGCCAAATGGTACAGCGGATTTCGCTGGGTTCGCCGAGTTAGCCGGTAACGCGTGATCCCCCGGGGTTGGCTAGGCTCGTGTGAGCCGGCCCCGGGGGATCGTTGTCTTGTTACGGCTGCCTGAGGGTGCAGCTTGCGGTTTATCGCCCTACTCCCCCATCCAAAAGGCCTTCATCGCCTTGCTTAGCAGGAGGGGATCATCGACCCCGCACGTCTCCCGAGCGGAGTGCATCGCTAACAGACCGATGCCCACATCCACCGTCAATAACCCCATCCGGGTGGCTGTCAATGGGCCGATCGTGGTGCCGCAGGTGACGTCGTTATTCGACACGAAGAACTGGCTCGGCACCTCGGCATCGGCGCAGGCCCGCAACCAGATTTGGGTGCCGAGTGCGTCCGTGGCGTAGCGATGCTGGGCATTCACCTTGACCAACGGGCCACCGTTGAGAATTGGGCGGTTGACGACGTCAAACTTCTCCAGATAGTTCGGGTTGAGCCCATGACCGGCATCGGCAGAGACACACACCGACCGCGCCAACAATGCCCGATAGCGATCACCAGTAAAGCCGAGCCCAGCGGCAATTCTTACGACGATGTCCTCCAAGAAGGGACCGCAGGCACCGGTGCGCGTAGAGGACCCGATCTCCTCGTGATCAAAACAGGCCATCACGGCGATGTCGGAAGGATCGGTGATCTCAACTAATGCCCTGACTGAGGGGAAGACCGAGCTGAGGTTATCCATGCGTCGCGACCCGAACATGTCGGCGTTGATGCCGAAAACCTGGGGCGCCTCCGTCGGGAAGGTCAGTAAATCCCAGAAAGCTACTTGGCCAGGATCGATCCCGGCCAAATCGCAGAGATACTCGATGAGATCAAGGCCAGGATCGCTGTACCCGGCGAGAGGGGTCAGGTGGCGTTGCTTGGACAGGGATAAGGAATCATTTTGGGTCCGGTCCAAATGCGGGGGTAGTTGGGGGATTTTCAATATCGGGCCAGATTCAACCAGGTGAACCTGACCGTCGCTGGTGACAATCCGTCCAGCAACACCTAGCTCCCGGTCAAGCCACGAGTTGAGCAAGGGGCCGCCATAGATTTCGACATCGATTGTCTGACAGGGCCCTTCCGTCATCGATGGGTTTGGTTTGATCGAAAACCCGGGTGAATCTGTGTGTGATCCGACGACGCGAAACCGGGTCGAGTCGCTGACCTTGGCCGGGGTGTGCCATGCGATCAGTGCCCCTTCTCGGCGAACGAAGTGCCTGCCTTCGACATCTGGCAATCCTGCCGTCCCGGAGCCTCGATCAGCTCCACCCGCCCACGGCCGGGTCTCGTCAAGCTCGGTGTAGCCAGCCGCCGTCAACTCCTTCGCGAGGGCCTGGACGGTATGGTACGAGGTCGCCGACTGGGTGATGAAATCGGAGAACTGGTCGATGAAGTGACGCGATTCTAAGCTAGCCATAGCTGTTAGACAATCATGCATCTCATTTACCTGCCTTTTGACTAGGTGTTTTATCGAGTCTCATTGATTCCATGCGCAATATATGCAACTGGACCACAACTCGATAACGTCACCTTTGGTGGCTCGAGCACCCCATTATAAGGGGTGTGGGTTATCGGTATCGGCTAAAACACACCCGGGCGAAGGGAACACGTCGATGAGCTTCAGCAACAATGGTGGATAGGCCGATAGTCACGCTCGAAGCGCTCACAGCAGGCCGTTACGTCTTTTGGTACCGACGCTGATGACCGCCAACGCGACCGTCAAGGAACGCTCATGGGCCCATCAACTAAGAAAGCGCCCGGGCCACAAGACAGGCACCTTCGCCCTAACTGGCGGTTTAGGGCTTCGGCTTCCGCATCGGTGCGGATCACATTCCTGGTCAGTTGACTCGGTCTTCTAGGCAACGCAAACTCTCAACCACCCCGTGTTGAACCGAGTCGCTCCGGGCAAAACCGAGACGATGGAGTCATGTCCTCATCTGCCCTAGACCTCATCCTGGTTCCCATGACGGCCCTGACCACGCCCTTGGAGTCTGCTACGGCGCCTCTCGTTATCGCCTTCATCATAGGGATCGCGCTCGGTGCGGCGATAGTGGGGTGGCGGTCCAGCCAGGCCGTCAGCAACGCGAAGATTGGGCAGGCACAGCTCTTAGCCGAGTTGGCCACCGCGCAAGCCTCACTGACGGCCTTAGAGCAGACAGCCAGCACCTCCGATGCTGCGTCGGCTGAGATGATCGAAAGATTCAAGTTGATCTCTCAGGAGGTATTGGAGAATCAACAGACCCGTGCCGATCAGGTCAGTGACCACCGTCTTCACCAGACGGCGCAGCTACTCACCCCGATGTCACAACTCCTCGAAAGGCTTGATCAGCGACTCGGCGAGGTGGAAAGAGACCGGGTGAAGTGGCAGACCCAGCTCTCGTCCGAGGTTAAAAACGTCACTGCTTCGACGGCTGCGCTCGGCGCCCAAACCCAGGCATTGGCCCATGCGCTCACCAAACCGCAGGTGCGCGGGGCATGGGGAGAGACTCAACTAACCAGAATCATCGAGGCAGCCGGAATGGTCGAGCACTGCGATTTCTCCACCCAGGAATCGACGTCCACCGCCGACAAACGTCAACGCCCCGACCTGACTGTCTTCCTAGAGGGAGGTCGCAGAATCTACGTCGATTCTAAGGTGCCACTGGAGGCGTTCTTGGACGCCCAAGCGGCCGCCACCGAAACCGAGCGCACCGCCGACATGAAGCGCTTCATCAAACACGTCACCACCCACATTGATCAGTTAGCTAGCAAAGAGTATTGGTCAATCTCGGATTCCAGCCCAGAGTTCACCGTCCTCTTTGTCCCCTCGGACGCCTTCTTGATCGATGCCTTACAAGTGTCTGCCACCCTGGTCGAGTATGCGGCTGAACGCAGGATCGTCTTGGCCTCACCGACAATCCTGATTGCCTTGTTGAAGACGATTGCCTACGGGTGGAAACAGTTTGACCTCAACCACAACGCCAACCAGGTACTCTGCCTGTCACGCGAACTCGTCGACCGTGTTCGGGTTCTATTCACCCACGTCGGCACCGTCGGCAAGGAACTCGATAAGGCCGTGCACAGCTACAACAACGCGGTGGCGTCGTGGCAGTCACGCGGATCAGTCACGGCACGCAAGCTATGGGAGCTATCAGTCCATGGCACAGAACCGGTCAACCTAGACCCTGTCGACAAGGTTCCGATCAACCTCACCGAAGATTCACCGAGCCGGACTTTCTCTGATCATCAACTTGGAAGCACAATAGCTAAGTGACTCTGACCGAAATTGCCAACGCGATCGAAACCGCCGCCGAGACCCTGAACGGAGTGACCCAAGTCACCCCGATCCAATTCAACCAGCGCCTCTCCCAAGCGACCGGGGCCAATGTGTGGATCAAACGCGAAGATCTCCAGCCAGTGCGCTCCTATAAGCTTCGCGGCGCCTACACCCTGATGAGTTCATTGAACCCGACGGAGCGAGCAGCAGGGGTGGTGTGTGCCTCGGCAGGCAACCACGGCCAAGGCGTGGCGTGGAGCTGCGCGAAACTCGGCATCAACGGCAAAGTGTTCATTCCCGCCACTACCCCACGTCAGAAGCGATCCCGGATGATCGATCTTGGCCAAGGTCACATCGAACTGGTCGAAGTTGGTGACACCTACGACGAAGCGTCGGCAGCTTGCCAGGAATATGTGCAAGAAACTGGGGCTAGCTTGATTCCAGCCTTCGACGATCCGACGGTGATCTCTGGCCAGGGTACCGTGGCGAAAGAAATCTGCGAGCAGTTGCCTACCCCGCCTGGAGTTGTCCTGGTGCCGGTCGGTGGCGGCGGCTTACTGGCAGGGGTGACGGCATGGTTTCGCACCCATTCACCACAGACGCGGATCATCGGAGTCGAACCCGCCGGGGCAACCTCGATGAAGGCCGCGATCGAGTTTGGCGCCCCGGTATCCCTAGCGTCCATCGACACCTTCGTCGACGGCGCTGCCGTCGGGCGTGCCGGGAAGATCACCTTCGAGTTGCTCCGTCATGCCGACGTTGAGTTAGTGGCTGTGCCCGAGGGCGAAGTCTGCACCGAGATGTTGTCGATGTATCAGGTGGACGGAATCATCGCCGAACCCGCCGGGGCCCTGGCCGCCGCTGCCTTACCCACCGGCCCCCTCGACATCGACTTGGGGATCACCCCGGGCGAAACCGTCGTGGCGATCCTGTCTGGCGGAAATAACGACGTGCTGCGCTATGCCGAAATCGTGGAACGCTCAAAGGTTTACGAGGGCCGCCAGCACTACTTCCTGGTGAACTTCTACCAGGAGCCGGGTGCTTTGCGTCGCTTCCTCGATTCCATTCTCGGCCCAGACGATGACATCACCCGGTTTGAATACATCAAGAGGACCAATCGCGACACCGGACCGGCACTGGTTGGCGTCGAACTAGGCGACCCGCGCGACTATCCTGCCCTGCTGGCTAGAATCGACGAGAGCTTCCTCGACATTGAAATCCTCAACCCCGACACCCCGGAGTACCGCTTCTTGGTTTAGGGCTGAGCAGGCGAATCAGCCCCGGTCGCGGGCGGCTTTCAAGTCGCGGCGCAGTGACGGGGGCAGGGCGAAACTCAGCGATTCCTCGATCAATACATCCTCTTGGGCTGGCGGGAACCCCATCTCCTGAAGATAGTTCAGCACCCCTTGTACCAGGGAATCTGGGACCGACGCCCCAGAGGTCACCCCGACACTGGTGACACCGTCCAGCCAGGCGGGATCAACCTCGGATACGTCATCGACCCGGTACGCCCGCTCGGCCCCATTCTCGCGAGCCACTTCGACTAGTCGCACCGAGTTCGACGAGTTCCGCGACCCCACCACGATCACCACCTGGCAGTGGCTAGCAAGCTGCTTCACCGCTGATTGACGGTTCTGGGTGGCGTAGCAAATGTCGTCGCTGGGTGGATCAATCAACTGCGGGAATCTTTCTCGCAACGCCGTGACGGTATCTCGGGTTTCATCGACCGACAAGGTGGTTTGGCTAAGCCACGCCACGGACGCGTCCTCAGCAACCTCCACATCTGCGACCTGTTCTGGGTGTTCAACCAAGGTGATGTGGTCGGGGGCCTCACCCGTCGTGCCCTCGACCTCCTCATGGCCGGAATGGCCGATCAGGAAAATCTGGTGGCCCTCCTTAGCGAAACGCTTGGCTTCGTGGTGGACCTTGGTAACCAACGGGCAGGTGGCGTCAATCGTCATCAGACCAAGCTGTTGGGCTTCTTCGCGTACCTGGGGTGAGACTCCGTGGGCGGAAAAGACAACGGTGGCCCCTTGTGGGACCTGATCGAGTTCGTCCACGAAGATCGCACCTTGGCCTTCTAAGGTCTCCACCACATGTTTGTTGTGAACGATCTGCTTGCGAACGTAGACCGGCGGGCCGTACAGCTCCAAGGCCTTCTCGACGGTCACCACGGCACGGTCAACACCGGCGCAGTATCCTCGTGGCGCAGCCAGGTAGAGACGCTTAGCAGGGTCTGGATTCATGGTGCCAGTGTAGTTGGTGATTTCGCTATCCACGACCCTGCTACCCGCCACCAGAGGAGTCCGGATGGGCTGGTAGGGTGGGTTCATGACCGAAACTCAGACACCGGATGGGGCAAAGCCTGCCTCGCTGGCCTCCGTTGTTACCCAACTTAAGAACTGGGTGGAAAGGCTCGGCCAGATCTGGATCGAGGCCGACGTCATCCAGTTGAAGAGACGCCAACAGGTCACCCAGTTCCTCACCATCAGAGACCCTTACGAAGAAGTCTCGGCTACGTTGACGTGTTCCAAATTCGTCCTCGACAAAGCCGGGCCGGTGATGGAAAACTCCCGGATTTATGCCCTCGTCCATCCTCAGGTGTGGAAGAAGACGACGAATCTGGCCTTCTCGTGCACCGAGATCAAGATCGCTGGCGAAGGGCTATTGCTGGCCGATCTCGAACGTCTCAAGATGAAGTTGCACGCAGAGGGGCTCTTCGACGATAGCCACAAGAAACCGCTTCCGATCCTGCCAAACCGGATCGGCGTGATCACCGGAGCGAAGTCTGCCGCCGAGCAAGACGTCATCACCAATATCCGCAGCAAATGGCCGAATGCGCCGATCACGGTGATGCATTCCCTGGTTCAAGGCGTCAACGCCGTACCCGAAGTCATTCGCTGCCTGGCCTACCTCGACGCCAACCCTGACATCGACGTCATCATCATCGCTCGCGGCGGCGGCTCCCTCGAAGACCTCCTCCCCTTCTCCAACGAAGGCCTCGTCAGAGCTGTTTTTGCAGCCAAGACGCCAGTGGTGTCGGCGATCGGACACGAACCCGACACCCCGATCCTCGACTTGGTTGCTGACTACCGGGCGGCTACCCCCACCGCCGCAGGCAAGGCCGTCGTCCCCAACAAAGCCGAGGAAATGCAGATCATCGACACCAACCGGGTGCGGCTACGCAACGCCTGGGAACGTCGATTTGCAGCAGAGCGGGAGTTGATCAACCACTTGAAGGCTCGCCCGGTGCTGCAGAGCCCCGAACGCACCATCCAAGCCCACCGCGACACCCTCAACCAGGTCCACGAACGGATGAACGCCTCGGCTAAAGCGAAACTACAACTAGTCCGGGCTGATCTGCGCACGCTGACGAGTCAACTGCGCGCCATGTCCCCAGAGGCAACCCTGGGGCGCGGCTACTGCGTCGTCTTCCGTGACGACCAGCCGATTACATCCATCGATGCGCTCAAACCCGGAGACGCTTTGACCACTGTCTTAGCTGACGGACGCGTCCTCTCCACGGTTGATACAACATCGCCGACACCAGGTTTGAACCTGTGACGGTTGCAGGCTTGGGTGGCCAAACCCCAGAACACAACACCAACCTCACCACCACCGTTCACTCACCGAAGGAAACTGAGAAAGAGATGACCGATATTGTCAACCAAACCCCGGAACCGGCAGATGTCGATTCATTGAGCTACGAACAGGCTCGCGACGAGTTGCGCGCCATCGTGACCGAGATGGAAGCCGGTAATGGCTCCCTCGACGAAGTGCTTGGGCTATTCAAACGCGGATCGGCCTTAGCTCAACGCTGTTCCGACCTCCTCGACCGGGCCGAATCCGAAGTCGTCACGATTGAGCAAGGATCGGTGCCTGCACCTGATCCAGACGGGCTCGCCTAAAGACTTGCCCGGTAAGTGGAAGCCGACGTCTCACTACTGCCCCACCTCGCAGACATCCATCCCCACAGTCTCGCCACGAGGTGGTGTCATCACAGCATCGTCTGCTTCAACACACTAAGGTAAATACCGCGCGCCACCGCTGGCCCGTCCCTGCCCCGATCTACTCCTCGACCCCAAACAAAGACTGTGAAATTTTCTGACTACGCACCCAATGGGCTGCTCCGGCACCCCCTGTTGAGGCGCCTTCCCACGAACCACTACGCGTTGATGAAAGTCGCCCATGTCGACCACGTCGGTCAACTGCTTCCATCTCAAGTTCGTGACGTCACCGAGTTGATTACCAGTTTCTTTCTACGCGAGGACGAAGACCGCGACGCTTTGGAATCCGAGTACACCCCCGCCTACGAATCCCTCGGTGAAGCCTGGTCGAACCTGGTGGTGACCTTGCGCGTAGCCATGGACCACGGGGAACGTCTGTGGGTGCTCTCCTTCCCCGAATCAGTGTCGATCCCGGAACACCCAGTCATCCCACTGGACTGTTTTCATGATCTGTCTTACCCGCCAAGAACGGACATTGACCACCGGGTTGAGCCGATCAAGTTCAGACGTGGCCGAGGCCACGGGGTCGCCCAGGTGTCGCGGGCGATTCGAGCCCAGGCGAAGGCAGCCCGCAAACTTCCCCCCAACCACCCGAGTCTGCATTCGCGGGTGTGGGGGTTGAGCCCCTTTGATTTGGTGATGCGCCTGCTGGATTACGCCCACAACCTGCCGCAGATGTGGGTGAGCCAGCTACATTCTGCCCTCGAAGGCGTCGATTCCCAGTACCTACCCCATGACGTCATTGACAGACTCACTGAGGCGAAGATTCCGGTGGCGCTTCGCTCGAAGCTATCTCGCTTCCTGCTCAACCCCAAGACGATCACCTATATCGTCGTGCTGATCTATTCAACCTTGCGGGTGTTGCCGGTCTCTTTGGTCAAGCACTTCCACGGTTCATTGTTGGTGTTGTGGACGATAGATATCCTCACCGCCATCCCCTACACCTGGGGCGTCTTAGCCGTGATCACCGCCAAACATATCCGCACCCGAATCGCGGGCCTGATTATCGCCGGAGTGACCTTTATCGCGCCATACATCTATTTTTGGATGCACGGACGCCACTACCCTCCGATAGTGAATCTAGTCGTCACCATCATGATCGTCTCCGGCATCGGCCTGGAAGTGTACCGATACCTACGCGAGCGCGCCTTGATCCGCGGGCTACGGATGCCCCATTACGGTGCCACTTCCGGCTAGGCCCGGGCCTCAGCTAGCTCACGGCGCAAGGTGAAGGTGCGCACTGCCCCCACTCCGAGGAAGTACAGACCAGCCGCCCACCACACGATCATCAAGATCACTGGCTTGGCAGGGGCGATGACGGTCATCCAAATCGTGCACACCAGCCACACCACCGTCACCGGGATGTTGACCGCCATTCCCTTCTTCACTCGGAAGGGATGGACGAACTGAATCGGGACCAGAGTCAGCACGGACATCACCACAACGACGATGGCATTCAGCCATGCTGGCAGACCGAGTAGATAGAGGTAGAGGACGACGACGTTCCAGGCGGCGGGGAACCCCACGAAGAAGTATTCGCTGGATTTAGCCTTGAGGTTGCAATAGCAGAACATGGACGATACACACACCAGCAAGAGCAAGATGCCAGCGATGATCCACGATCCCAGACGGATATGCAGGTACATGAAGACGGCGGGGATGAAGGTCCAGGTGAGGTAGTCGACGACGTTATCGAGGGTGGTCCCGTCAAACCACGGGATGACCTCTTTGACCCGGAACTTGCGCGCTAAGGTCCCGTCTAGACCATCGACGACCAGGGCGACACCGAGCCAGCCCCACATGGCTAAGAAATGCCCGTGACTCATGGCGACGATGGCGAGGCAAGCCCACACCAATCCAGTCAAAGTGAAGGCATGGACGCTCCATGCTGCCAGCCGCTGGGCAGGCGTGAACTGATCGGCGGTAGTTTCCTGAGCCTGTTCCATCGTGGCTCATCCTCCCGAAACGTGAGCTGGGCAATTACCAGGAAAGAATATGCCACCCAGACCGCTTCGAGCATCTTTATTGCACGACCTCGGCCTCTTCCGCGCCTTTTGCCCTACACGGCGATCAGAAAATGGCGCACAGAATCGCGATGTAATGGCTAACCGCGCCCAGGATGGTGCAGGTATGGAAGATTTCGTGGAAACCGAACCAGCTAGGTGAGGGGTTCGGGCGTTTCAACGCGTAGCAGACGGCGCCGACAGTGTAGAACAACCCTCCGACGAGGAGCCACACCACCACTGCAGGCCCGCCGAGAGTCCAGAAACTCGGCAGCCACCACACCGCAGCCCATCCCATCAGAATATAGAAGCCGGTACTGATCCAGCGGGGGGCTTGGGGCCAGGCGAACTGCAGGATCACACCGACGACGGCACACCCCCAGATCAGGGACAACAGGATGGCGGCGGAGCGCGCGGGTAAGACGGCGATCGTCAGCGGCGTGGCGGTTCCAGCGATGAAAATGAAGATGTTGTTGTGATCGAGCTTTTGGAAGACCCGTCCGACTTTGTACGACCAGTTACCCAGGTGGTAGGCGGCAGAGACCCCGAAGAGATTGACCGCAGTCAAGGTGTAGATCCCGCCAGTGACCCTCATCGCGATGCTGGGGTTGATGATCAGGAAGACGATACCGGCGATCAAAGCGACGGGGGCGAATCCAAAGTGCAGCCACCCGCGCAAACGCGGACGTGAATCGTCGTGGAAGAACTTCTCTTTCAGTCGAGGGACCCAACTGGTCAGCGGCGATTCTGTGGAGTGACCTGGGGCGTTGTTTGGGTCGACGACGTCGTCAGCGTCACTGTTTCGCGCCGGGAGGGTGATCGAGGATGCGAGCATGTCAGTAACCTGCGCGAGCGGGGTGAGGTGAAGTTCTGCCATATAACCTACGATAGCGTAGGTTACGGCTTTCAACAATAGGGTCCACAAACCCGATAATCTTGGCACATGGGCGCGATCAACCATCTCATGTCTGCAATGAAGAAACTCCGACCTTCGTCCTTGCTCTACTCCACCTACGAGACTCGAGTGGTCAAGCAGTTTGAGAAGGATCAACTTCCCAAACATGTCGCGGTGCTCGCCGACGGGAATCGACGCTGGGCGCGGATGAACGCACCAGATCAACCCCTGGTAACGGGCTATCAAGCCGGGGCTGACAAGTTACGCCAACTGGTGTCGTGGTGTGCCGAGGTTGGCGGGATCGAGGTGGTCACCCTCTGGGTGCTCAGCACCGACAATCTCTCTCGCTCTGCCGAAGATGAACTCGACCCCCTACTCGGCGTCATCGCGGACTTGGTAGCTAGCTTGAGTAGTTCTGGATTAGGGACGGTTCAGCTCGTCGGTGACGTGAGTCTGCTCCCGGACGAGATCGCTTCGCGGATGTTGGCGGATTCACAGGCATCACAATCTGTAGCAGGGCCGCTGCACATCAATATCGCGGTGGCGTACGGGGGCCGTCACGAGATTCGCAACGCACTGCGCGAACTACTTGCTGACGCAGCCCACCGAGGGATCACTACCCAAGAACTTGCCGAGACCCTCGAGACAGACCAAATCGCCCAACACCTCTATACCGCTGGTCAACCAGACCCAGACCTGCTAATCCGTACCTCAGGGGAACAAAGACTCAGCGGTTTCATGATGTGGCAGTCGGCCCACTCCGAGCTGTATTTCTGCGAAGCCCTGTGGCCAGACTTCCGACGCATCGACTTCTACCGCGCCCTGCGTTCCTTCTCCCAGCGAGAGCGCCGCTACGGCAAATGAGGGGCACCCTTGCGCTCGGCGGGGACCCTAACAGCGGGTCCACAACGGGTCGCGCAGCTCGTTGTAGTCAGTGACCGGCTCGAAGCACACCGTCCCTCGGCAGATGAAGGCCTGCGCTTGCCCGTCAGAGCTTGTTTCGCGCTGATCAAACAAATGTCCAAACCCGCTCGTCCCTGGGCGAGCGCACACCAACGCCGATCCCGCCGGAGCCATCCGCCACACCGCACAGTTGAGCAGACTAAACGGGTCACCGTCGGCGTCAACCACCACGACCTGGGCGGGTTTGAGGCCCTTGCGGGCTTCGTCCGTGATCAGATACTCCTGGACGGCCCAACCGGCGTGACGCGGATATTCGGCCATCACGGAATCACAGGTTTCCAAAGCTGAATCAGCCCGGTTGAGGTAGTCGTCACGACACGAAAGGAGGCCTACCAGCCGCAGCGCCTGGATCATGGTCGCTGTTGCGGACGGGGTCGGGTTATCCCGCAGATCGCGAGGGCGGAGGAAGACTTGCTGGGCGGCGTCATAAAATCCACCGTCATCCGCACTAAACCGGGCTATCACCTGATCGAGACACCACTGGGCACGCTCCAGCCAGATTGGATCACCGCAGGCCCCGGCAAGACGGGCGAAACCGAGGGCGACAGCCGCATAATCTTCGGTCACGCCTGGAACAGTGTGGGCGACACCGTCTACCGAGACTCGCCTGAGCTCGTCGCCGACGACGTGGGTATCCCACAAATACCGGGCGCAACGAAGCGCCGAATCGAGCCATTCCTGTTCGCGGAAGAGCATCGCGGCAGTCACCAGGGAGTCAATCAACCATCCGTTCCAAGCAGCAACTACTTTGTCATCGCGGCACGGACGGGCGCGCTGATCGCGATCTTCCTTGAGGATGGGAAGGACTCGATTGACCCTGCCCCAGTCGGTGGAGCCGAGAATCTGCAGGGTAGACAAACCGGCGCCGTAGGTGCCCTCGGTGGTGACGTGGAACTGTTTGGCCGCCCACGCTCCGTCCTCTGGGCCGAGGGCGTCAATCAGCAAATCAATGCTCCACAGATAGTAGATCCCTTCAAAGGTGACCCCGGCCTTGTCGGGGGAATCGGCGTCCAGGCTGGCTGCGAAACCGCCGCCAGATAGGCCCATCTCATCGAGTAGCCACGAGATAGTTGAGTAGATGACTCGCTCGAATAGGTCTCTCTTGGCCGGGTCATGGACGGGGGTACGCCGCCAAACCCGGCAGTAAGCACCGAGAAGGAGGGCGTTGTCGTAGAGCATCTTCTCGAAATGAGGGATGGCCCAGGATGCGTCGGTGGCGTAGCGATGGAAACCACCGCCGACTTGATCGAAAATGCCGCCACGAGCCATGGCCTCTGCACTGAGTTGAGCCATCTCGAGGCTGCCGGTCTCACCCTTGACGGTGAGGGCATCGAGGAGGGTGGGGTTCGGAAACTTAGGTGCCGCGCCGAAACCAGAGTTGATCATGTCATAGCTATCGGCGATCGTCTTGATCACGTCAATGGCGTTGGACTTCGCTGTTTCTCCACCACCAGCAACAACGCCTTGCAACGATTCTGCAACTGCCGCTGCGGTGCTTTCCATCTCATCGCGGCGTTCCTGCCAGGCGGTGCCGATGGTTTCGCACAGCTCACGGAAAGACGGCAGACCGTCTCGGGGCTCTGGAGGGAAGTAGGTTCCGGCGAAGAAGGGGTCTCCGTCAGGGGTAGCAAACACGGTGTTGGGCCAGCCACCTTGACCGGTGAGGGCCTGGGTGGCGGTCATGTAGATAGCGTCCAGATCGGGGTGTTCTTCGCGGTCAATCTTGATCGGGATGAAATAGCGGTTGACGATCTCGGCGACCTCAGGGTCCTCGAAGGACTCCGCTGCCATGACGTGACACCAGTGACATGCCGAATAGCCCAGTGAGATCAGCAGGGGCAGGTCGCGGCGACGCGCCTCAGCTAGAGCGTCCTCACACCACGGCCACCAATCAATCGGATGATCTGCGTGTTGCTTCAGGTAGCTGGACGTGGCTGAGGACAAGTGATTTGACATGGTTACACCCTAGACGAAACTCAGCGGGGAGCCGAATGTGGGCACCGGGCCAAAACTAACCAGGCTTTGACCCGTCACAGAGCAGCCTCAGTCAACGTCGAGGGCGTCGCGGAACCACTGAGTAATCGAGGTGGGGTGGGTGATCGCGGTGCCGACGACGACGGCGAAGGCCCCAGAATCCCGTGCGGCCTTGGCGTCTGCAGTGGTGTGGACCCGTCCCTCGGCGACCACGGCGTGACCAGGTAAGGCCTCGGTGAGTTCACGGATCAAGTCAAGGTCAGGTCCGACGGTCTTTGGACGGGCGGGGGTGTATCCAGCAAGGGTGGTGCCGACGATGTCAACACCGGCTTTGGCTGCGGCAACGCCCGAATCGAAGCTATCGCAGTCTGCCATGATCGCGACCTCGGGGTATTGTGCCCGAATCCCCTCGACGGTTTCGGCAAGGGTGAGCCCGTCTGGACGGTTGCGCAAGGTGCCGTCAATGGCGACGATGTCTGCGCCTGCCTCGATCACGGCCAACGCATGTTTGAGAGTCGGGGTGATAAAGACTCCCTCTCTGCCGTCCTTCCAGATGCCAATCACGGGGATGTCGATACGTTCTTTCACCAGGCGGATGTCGTCAAGCCCTTGAGCCCGGACGGCGGACGCCCCTCCCAGTTCAACAGCCTGGGCAATCTCGGCCATGGTCTCGGGGTTGCGCATCGGCTCCCCCGGATATGCCTGGCACGAGACGATCAACTGCCCAGCAAGAGGGGCAACGAGCTTATGCATGATTAAACCTCTCAGTGATCTTCTACGACGATCTATGCACAACGACCGAGTATCGACGTGGCAACGACGGATACGTTCAATCGTTGGATGACGATACCCCCAATTTCTCGCACACGCTACCAGGTGGTAACTGGGCGCTGAATCTGGGCGGCGTCCACGATTCTGGCAATGGCTTGTGCCTCTTCGTCACCAAGGGATTCCATCGGCTCTGACATGGTGTTGTGCGCAATCACACCGAGGTGGCGCAGTGCCGTCTTGAAGGCGCCAATACCTGCAGTCGGACCGACGCGTCCGTGCGTAGAAAAGACGATCTCAAAGAGGCGGGCGAGCCGGTTCTGTTCGGCAACACCTTCGGTGACGTCTGCGGAGCGCATCGCTCGATCCAGCTTGATGTAGCCGAGCGGGTCAACATTGCCCAGACCGGGAACGCAACCGTCAGCACCGGCGAGATAGGCCCCGTCGACGACGACTTCGTGCCCGGTCAGACAGCTCAGCGGATGTCCGGCGGCTTCGTTGAACATGCACAATCTCCGGAAGGAGACGTCGTCACCCGACGAATCCTTCACACCGGCGAGAACCCCGTCTTGACCAAGACGCACCAGCAATCCCGGTGAGAGTTTGGTGTGGACACAGACGGGGATGTCGTAGGCGAACAGCGGGATTGACGAGTGACGGGCGATGGTGCGGAAATGTTGCTCGGTTTCTGCCGGGCCAGTGATCGCGTAGAAAGGTGCCGTGGCAACGGCGACATCTGCGCCAATCTCTTGGGCACGCTCGAGATTCTGCATAACCCGCGATGTCTGCATATCGATCAGACCGGCAAACACCGGGACCTTGTGGTCAACATGGGCGACGATTTCGCGCAGCACCAGGTCACGCTGCTGATTCGTCAAGAATGCAGCCTCAGACGAGGAGCCGAGCGCGAAAATACCGTCAACCCCGGCAGCAAGCAGCCAATCAAGGAGCCTGTGCAGGGAATCTACGTCCACCTGGCGATCCGGGGTGAGCGGAGTCAAGAGCGGAGGGATAACGCCACGAAACATCTTAAATAACATCTCCTGTAGATGCGGATCGAAGCTAGGCAACCTTCTGGTCAGGTTTAGGTAGCAACGACGGGGTCGCGGACAACAACTTACGGGTGTAGGGGTCTTTCGCGTGGTGGAAGACTTCCTCAGCAGGACCAGTCTCGATGATCTCGCCACCAAACATAACCGCGATCCGGTCGGAAACGTATCTGACGGTATTGATATCGTGCGAAATGAACACAATTCCTAGACCAAGTTTGACCTTCAAATCCATCAGCAGGTTCAAAACCTGGGCCCGCACCGACACGTCTAGAGCCGAAGTCGGCTCGTCAGCGACGATGATGTCGGGGCTGAGGGCCAGTGCTCTCGCGATGGCGACGCGCTGACGCTGACCACCCGAAATCTGCCTCGGCAAAACATCTAGTGCAGATTCGGGTAGACCCACTAGCCGAATCAGCGACCGAACCCTTTCTTCGCGTTCGGGGATGGTTCCGACCTTGTGTACCCGCATCGGATCCATGAGCTGATCCTTGACCACCATCCTCGGGTTGAGCGCGGTAGCCGGGTCCTGGAATACCATCCCGATGGAGCGGCCGAAGGTCTTGCGCATCTGACCCTTGATTCGCAGGGGTTCGCCTTTGAATCGGATCGTCCCAGACGTCGGCTGCTGCAACCCCACCAGGACCTTTGCCAGGGTGGACTTCCCGCAGCCGGACTCCCCCACGATCCCGACGGTCTCGCCGCGAGAGACACGGAAGTTGACGTCCCGATTCGCATGGACCCGATTGGGGCGGAAGAGCTTGCCCGTGCGGGTCTTATAGATCACGTTGATGTTCTCCATCTCCAAGATGGGAGATTCGGTCAAGGCCGGCTGATCAAACACGATCTCAGACATGAGACGCCTCCTTAGCGGCTTCGAGGGCATCGGTTGAGGAGTAGAAGTGGGTCGGCTGACCAGCGACTGGACGCAAGGTGGGCTTCTCGTCGAGGCCAACGGTCGGATGGGATGAACGCGGAGCGAACCGGTCACCGGGAACGAAGTCCGACGGGGACGGAACCGTGCCGCGCACCTGGTGGAGACGATCAGCTTCGGACTCGATCGATAGCACCGCACCCAACAGACCCTGGGTGTATTCATGCTGCGGGTTGGACAGTAGCTCGATGGTGTCGGCTTGTTCGACCACCTGGCCGGCGTACATCACCGTGATTCGGTGGGCTAGCTGAGCAACCAGGGCGAGGTCATGGGAGACGAACTGCATCGCGAACCCGAGCTGTTCACGCAGATCATTGAGCAGGTCGACAACCTGCTGCTGGACGGTGACGTCCAAGGCTGTGGTCGGCTCGTCCGCGATGACCAAGGACGGATTCCGGGTCAGACCCATAGCGATCAAGACGCGCTGACGCTGACCGCCAGACAATTCGTGCGGGTAGGACTTCAAAGTGCGAACCGGGTCGAGGCCGACCAGTTCCAGGAGTTCCTCAGCGGTGCGGGCTCCCCCACGCCGGGTGAGCTGTTTCATCTGAGCCTTGATCAACATGGACGGGTTCAGCGAGGAGAGCGCGTCCTGGTAGATCATGGCGAGCTCGTGGCCACGCAGCTTGTTGCGCTGCGAGGCGGACATCTTGAGCAGATCCTTGCCCTTGAACAAGATCTCGCCCTTCAACCTGGCGGTGTTGGGCAACAAGCCCATGATCGCCAGCGAGGTGATCGACTTACCACAACCGGATTCACCGACGAGACCCATGGTTTGGCCGGGGTAGATTTCGTAGCTGAGCCGGTCAACGATGTCGACATTACCGTGGGCACCCGGGAAGGCGATACACAGATCTTTGACCTGAATCAGCGGCTCCAAACCATCGGAATGGAAGATGAGTCGGTCGTTGCGGGCTAGTTCGGCGAGTTTGAGTTGGTTGAGGTTATCGGCCAAGATCGCCGAATCCTTCTCTTCATCAATCGCACCGAGGACGATGTCATCGGACTTCTTGTCGGCGGCGGCAGCCAACAGACGCTCTTCGTCGGCCTCCACATCGACGGGTTTGCGGATAGCCGGGGAGGCTAGCGAGTCCGTCAGACCCTCGGAGAGGATGTTCAGCGCCAAGACGGTGAGCAGGATCATCAGGCCCGGGAAGAAGGTCGGCCACCAGTAGCCATTGAGGAGGAGGACCTTGCCGTCGGCGAGGATATTGCCCCACGACGGGTTCGGCGGCTTGACACCGGCGTTGATGAAGGACAGGGATGCCTCGAAGACGATCGCGTCAGCAACCAGCACCGTCGCGAAGGTCAAGATCGGGGCCAGGCAGTTACGGAAAACATGCTTGAACAAGATCCACGGAATCGGAGTCCCGATGGTTTTTGCCGCAGATACATAGTCTTCACCGAACTGCGCTAAGACATTGGCTCGCACCACGCGAGACAACTGCGGGATATAGAGGAAGCCGATCGCGAAGACCAACACCGGCAGCGACTTGCCCCACACAGCAACGAAGACCGCTGCCAGGGCGATACCGGGGAAAGACATCACGATGTCGAGGATTCTCATGATGATCTCGGAGGTCACCTTGCCGGAAGTCGCCGCAATCGACCCGAGGATGAAGGCAAAGAACAAGGCCATCAGTGTCGCGCAGATACCAATGATGAGGGATTTGCGGGCACCGAAGAGGACGCGGGAGAAGATGTCGCGTCCGATGGCGTCGGTACCGAAGTAGTGTTCGGAGCTCGGCGGCTGCACTGCGGGGCCGCTGGCTAGCGGATCGAAGGCGGCCAGTAGGGGTGCAAAAATCGCGGCGAGCACGATCAAACCGAGGAAGGTGACGGCGATCTTGGAACCGATCGGCAGTTTCTTCCAACCGGCGAATCTGTGACCGGCTTTCGATTCGAGTTTCTTCGTCAGGGTATCTCTCACGTCACACGCTCCTAATCCTCGGGTTGACAAGCACATAGAGCATGTCGACAAGAATGTTGATCACGATGAAGGCAATGGCCACCGTCAAGGTGACGCCCTGAACCAGGAATACGTCGTTGCGGGTGACCCCGTCGAGAATCTGCACACCCATGCCTTGGATGGCGAAAATAATCTCGATGATCACCGCACCACCCATCAGGTAGCCGATCCGCAGGCCCAAGACGGTGATCGGGGAGATCAGTGCGTTGCGCAGCACGTTACGTCCCACGACGATCACCTTCGGGATACCCGAACCGATCGCGGTGCGCACATAGTCTTTGTCGAGTTCTTCAACCATGGAGGTGCGGACCACACGGGTCAACGATCCCGCGACCGGGATACCCAAGGCGATAGCCGGCAAGGCGATGGAGTTGAAGTAGGCCGACGGGTTCTCAGTGAGCGGAATCCACTCAGAGACGAGCGCCGGGAAGACGTAGGCACCGCCGGGGATATTGCCGAGCCACTGGATCAGCAAGATAGCCAGCCAGAAGGACGGGGTAGCCAGGAAGAGGATGGAGATAACGCGAATCACCTGATCGGGCCAGCGGTCACGGAAGATAGCTGAGATAACCCCGAAGATCAGGGAGAAGACGACGGCGATGAGAAGACCCCAGAAAGTCAGTTGCAAGGTAACCGGGAAGGCTTTGGCGATCACTGTGGTCACCGAAGCGTTGCCGGTGGTGGTGCCGAGGTCTCCGTGGAGCATGTTCCAGAAGAACCTGCCGTACTGGACAAATAGCGGGTCGTTGAAGCCGTGGGCTTCACGGTACGCTTCCAGAGCTTCTCGGGAAGCAGATTCACCCAGCGCGAGACGGGCCGGGTCTGCTGGAGAGAAAGACATGATGATAAACACCAGCAATGTCACCCCGACCACCATGATCGGGAAGGCCACCAATCTTCGCCCAATAAGTCGAATGAGGTTAGACACGTAGGGCTCCTATCAGCCTGAGCTACGAAATATGGGGCATCGCTTGTGGTGATGCCCCATAAGAACAAGGGATGTGAGCGGATGAGTGTCGAACGCAACTGGACTTGTCGGAGCGACTAGGCGGCGGCGCTTGATCGCTTCAGTCAGTGCGGGTGTGCTGGCTCGAGCTGTAACGCCCTGTCGAGAGAGTCATGCGCGTGGCTGCACTGCCAGGGGCGACCCCCAAACGGCTTGACCGCTCGGCACCCATTCACCAGTGGGTGGGCTCATCACCGTGAGCCCACCCAAATAGGCGAAGTTTTACTTCGTCGTGCCAACGTTGGAGAAGTACAGACCAGTCACGGAGATCGGCTTGAAGTTGACTAGGGTCTGCCCATCCCACGCAGTTGGGGCCTTGCGATGGAACAGCGGGTAGAGCGGCAGTTCGTCGGCAACCAGGTCGAAGACCTCGTTCCACTTCTGCTGCTGCTCGTCAGCGGAGGTAGCGCGCAAAGCCTGGCTCATCAGCTCAGCACACTTGGTCTGGGACTCGCTGCCCTTCCAGTGCATACGGTCGTTGATCCAGGTCTCGCCGCCGTACCACCACGAAAGCAGCAAGTCAGCGTCGTTACCGAAGACCGACGGGTCACCAGGAGCGATGACGACGTCGTAAGCCTCGGGCTTGCCGTCGATGGTGTTGTAGACGTCGGAGGACTTCTTCTGATCGAAGTGGACCTTGATCCCAGCCGCTTCCAGGGATTCCTGGATGATCGGAGTGCAGTTCTTGACCCAGTCGTGGTCGGTGCACAGCAGACGCATTTCCTTCAGACCAGTCTCAGCGAACAAAGACTTTGCCTTTTCAACGTCATGCTTGTATTGGGTAGCGGCTTCGTGGTAGTTCGGATGTTCCTTCTGCAGGAAGGAGGTCGACGGAGTAGCCAAGCCGGACAAACCGGTGTTGACGACCTTCTCCATGTCGATCGCGTACATGAAGGCCTGACGGTTCTTCTTGTCAGCGAACGGGTTACCAGAGGTGTGGTTGAACATGGCGAAGAGGAGACCGAAGCCCTGAACTGCCTCAACCTGAGCCGAAGCCTTGAGGGTGTCGATGGACAAGGTCGGAACCGCGTCGATCGCCTGGACGTCCTTGGAGGTCAGCGAGTTGGAGCGGGTAGAAGCATCCGGGAGGATCTTCCATTCCATGTTCTTGGCCTTTGCCGGGCGCGGACCGTTGTAGTCATCGAAGCGCTCGAAGCGGACAACCTTTGAGGTACCACCGTTGTCGGTCATCTTGTACGGGCCAGAACCAACCGGCATAGCGTCGAACTGCTTGGCGTCTGCCTCGACGACCTTCTTGGGGACGATCTTGACGCAGGCGAGGCGGTCAGCGAACACTGCGCACGGGAAGTCCATGTTGAAGGTGACGGTGCTGTCGTCCTTCTTCTCAACGGACTTGATGAAGGAGACGAACTGGCGGTACAGGGACTTGTTGGCCGGATCGAGAACGCGCTGGAAGGAGAAGACGACGTCGTCAGCGGTGACGGGGTCGCCGTTGTGGAACTTGGCGCCTTCGCGAATCTTGACGTCAACGGAGTTACCCGAGGGGATACCCGGAAGCTCAGTTGCCAGCGCCGCGTAGACCTTACCTTGGGCCGGATCGAGTTCGGTCAGGCCCTCGAGGGTGTGCCAGTTAGCTGCAATGGTCAGGGCAGCGGTGGTGGTCATCGGGTCGTAGCCGTTGGTACCCAGCTCGTAGGAGATACCGCCGGTGATGGTGCCGTCCGTCTTCTCAGTAGCGTTGTTGGACGATCCAGAGCCACCGCCCATGTTCGGGTTATCTTTCTTGGAGCAGGCATTCATCGTGGCGACGATACCCATTGCGCCAGCTAAGCCGAGGAATGCCCGGCGAGAAGTGTTGAAATCAAATGCGCTCATCTAGTCGCACCTTTCTTGGGAAAAGCCAACGAGTAGAACTGCGTCGGCACTGACGGTAGTCCTTTGTGTAACAAGGCTAACGATCCGAAATCAGACTCACGCGGATCTGGTTGAACTTGCCCCCTATTGTTGCGCATCCGTTGTAGACACCCTCGGTTGTACACATCTGCGCATCATTGACGGAACAGACCTGAACCAGTGACGCGGGAACCGACTCCCCGTGGGTTTGTGCCAGCTTCGACACCCCCGTTAAGTGCCCGGGACCCGTGGGGAACCTGGTGCTTGATCGCCTCTGATCTTGCACTGAAAAGATGGAGTCAACTTTTCACCAGGATTGTCGGACGTCTGATATTCAAGACTAACTTGATCGTATCTAAGGGGTTTTACAGAGTCAACAAGGTTAGACAATTGCGACCGGTTCGTGATAAACACCCATGACTAGGCAAAACACCGGTTTGCTCACGGGGATTGGGAACGAGACACATGGATGAATCCGGACGGCCTGGGATTAAAACACCCTACTCAGCGGAATCGTCTGATGACCTACCTCTCCATCATCGGCTATGATTCAGACTCCAAGACCGCTGATCGGACGCTCATTGATGCGCCCAAGATGCGCCCATCAAGGAAGACGCCCCTTTCGCTACGGCAGGAAGCACTACCCTAACCGTCAGACCACCGGGGTTGGGAGTGCCCTAACCGTCGGGTGGGTGTACCACTGGGGCATCCTAGCCGTCGGGTGGGTGTACCGCTGGGGCATCCTAGCCGTCGGGTCGCCAAGCCACGGGAGCGCCCAGCCGTCAGGGCTTGAAAGTGTTCCGCATTGCCACACAAGCGGTCCTCAAAGGAGTGATGATATGGAGTCTGGTCGCACCTCAGTCTCGACGACCGCTGATGCCATCATGGATTACATCCGGACGAATCGACTCAACTGCGGCGATCCCCTTCCCACCGAGATGCAGTTGTGTGCCGAACTCAAGGTTTCCCGCTCATCAGTGCGCGAAGCAATGCGTCTGCTGTCTTCCCTAGACATCGTCGAGGTGCGCCACGGCTATGGCACCTATGTCGGAGCCATGTCTTTGGCTCCACTGATCAACGGGATGATCTTTAGGATCGTCCTTGGCACCGAACGCTCACATGAGTCCTTGCGGAACGTCGTCAACACCCGGATTGCTTTGGATATTCATCTCACCGACGAGTTGATCACCATCCACCAAGGCAAGGAGCACGACGAACTCTATGCCCTGGTTGATCAAATGCAGGAGCAGTTTGAGAAGGGCGAGAGTTTCGCGGAACAAGATTTCACCTTTCACTCCCTGCTGTTGAAAGACATCTCCAACGAGCTCATTTCGGAGCTGGCAACAGCCTTCTGGGAGATCCACACCCGAGTAGTTCCGATGTTGGGGTTATCGAATCAGGGCGATCTCCAGGAGACAGTCGATGCACACCGCGACATCGTCAAGGCTTTGGAAGAAGGGGATCGCGAAGGATACCTGAGCGCGGTACACCGCCACTATCAGCCGTTACTACGCAATATCTAGTCGGCTGTGCAGAGCCCCGCCTGTTAGTGTTGCAGGGAGCGTGCCTAACATCCCTGGATTGAGACACGCCCATCTTCCCGGTAGCCGGGCTCGGAAAATCGAGTGGATTCAGCGAGACTGGCTAAGCTGCCAGAGTTCACGGTAACGGTCGGCATAGGCCAACTTCGAGGCAGCCGCCTCATCTACCAAGATGGTGACATCCGGGTGCCATTGCAGAGCCGAACCGGTGCACATCGCCGTCACCGGGCCTTCGACGATCCCTTGAATCGCATCAGCCTTGTTCTCACCCGTCGCGATCAGCACGGCAGAGCGTGACTTCAAGATGGTGGCTACGCCTTGGGTCAGCGCAAACCGTGGAACCTGGGATTCGTCTCCGTCGAAGAAACGGGCGTTGTCGGAGATCGTCTGATGGATCAAGGTCTCAACATGAGTTAGCCCGCCCAGAGATGCACCCGGCTCGTTGAATGCGATGTGTCCGTCAACACCTACGCCGAGAATCTGGAGATCGATCCCGCCTGCCTCTGCGATCTGGGCTTCATAGCGGGCGCAGGCTTCGTCAAGGTCTTCAGCGTTACCGTCTGGGCCGAAAACATTGGCGGTGTCAATGTCGGTCACCTTGACCAAGTAGGTTTCGATGAAGTTGCGATAGCGTTGCGGATGATTCACATCGATGCCGACATATTCGTCGAGCTGGAAGGCCTTGGCTTTGGCAAGCGACAACTGGCCTGCCTGGACGCGAACGGCGAGTTCAGAGTAGATATCAAGCGGGGATGAACCGGTGGCTACCCCAAGGACGGCATCGGGTTTACGCCGATAGAGAGCAACGATCTGATCGGCGGCGATGGCGGCGAGTTTCTTCGGATCCGAATCAATGATGACCCGCATGGTCAATCCTCTCGTGTAGTCGTTCTGGTGTTGATGGTTGTGCAAGGAGATTGGGGGAAGTCATGTCGAGGTGAGGTGACGATCAAAGAGAATCACTCCAGACTGGGACGGTATCGCCTCGATATACCACCATCTTCACCTCAAGGTCCAAGTCCAAGGCGACGATATCTGCGCGGGTACCAACGCGCAGACTCCCAATATCCGTCCGCCCCAGCACCTGGGCGGGGCGACTGGTGGCGGCCCGCAAGGCTGAGCCCACATCCACACCGGCCTGCCGGACACAGAACTGAATCGCCCGATCCAAGGTCAAGGTTGATCCTGCGATCGCCCCACCCTCGACCAGCCGGGCCACCCCGTCCTTGACTTCAACAGCCAGAGGACCAAGCAGGTAGTTTCCGTCGGCGTAGCCAGCAGCCGCCATCGCGTCCGTGACCAGCACCACATCAGGGGCTTTGCGCTCGAAGATGTCGTGGACGACACCGGCATGGAGATGGACGCCGTCTGTGATGAGTTCGACGACGGCGTCATCGGAGTTAAGAAAAGCGATCACGGGGCCCGGCGCCCGGTGATGGATTGAGGGCATCGCGTTGAATAGGTGGGTCGCGACATTGGCGCCTTGGGCGATGGCATCCATGGTTTGCTCATAGGTTGCGTCGGTGTGACCGGGGGCCGCGATGATACCGCGTGAGACGAGGTCGGCGACGGCTTCGATACCGTGCTCGCGCTCTACGGCGAGGGTCGCCATGACGATGGTGTTGCCGGAGGCATCCACGAGACGGGCGATATCTTCGGGAAGCGGATCACGCAGCAGATCCTCTTGATGGGCGCCCTTGTGCAAATGGGATAGCCACGGCCCTTCGAGATGGATGCCGACTAACTCCCCGGCCTCGACGAGGGGCCGCAAGGCCCGCACCTGGGCGTCAAGATTGTCAATGGAGTCGGTGACTAGAGAGGCCACCATCGAGGTGGTGCCGTGGGAGCGGTGGACGCCCAGGACGCGGCGGGCGGCGTCGGCGCCTTCAGTGAAGGCCGCGCCTGCACCGCCATGGCTGTGCTGGTCGACGAATCCGGGGCAGGCGATGTGGTCGAGGAGGTAGTGGTTGACGCGGCCGCCGCCAGCCGCCGTCGAGGCCTCGGTCGCGCCACACTGGGCTTCGGCCGGAATATCCTCTGGGCTCCATTGCCCAATATCGGTGATGATGCCGTCCTCCCATTGAACCCAGCCGTGGTCAACGAACTCATCCCCGGTGAAAATGCGGGCGGCATAGATGCGCTGTCTCATCTGTTCCCCTAGATGTCTGACGTCTTACCGAAAGCCTACGCGAAGGACGCGGGCTCCGAGAAGGAATACTCAGTTTTGACTGCACACACGTTAGACTGGAGCAATGTCGGAAAACACTGATCAGACCATTTGGCTCACCCAAGACGCTTATGACGCCTTGGCTGAAGAATTGAGAGAGCTGAAAGAAGAAGGCAGGCCGGCTGTTACTGCCAAGATCGCCTCTGCTCGTGAAGAAGGCGACCTGTCGGAGAATGGCGGATACCACGCTGCCCGTGAAGAGCAAGGGCAGATGGAAGGCCGCATTGCCCAGCTCGAACAGATGTTGCGCGTAGCCAAGGTGGGTGAACCCACTGAGGACGGGTCGGTTGCATCTCCGGGCAAGGTGATTACGGTCGCATTCTTCGGTGACGAAGACGATACCGAGACCTTCCTGCTTGGGTCACGAGAAATGATGGGCCTTGACGATTCCCTCGACACCACTGTCTACTCTCCGCAGTCCCCGCTGGGCGCCTCGGTCAATGGGCACCGCATCGGCGATTCGGTCAGCTATGTTGCTCCAACGGGTAAGACGATTGAAGTGACGATCGTCGCAATCGAGGATCACTGACCGTTATTTAATGACGCTGCTAGGCCTCAACAGCCTCGCCAGCTTCACCCGTAGCGTCCGGCCCGGACGCACTTCCCGGCCCGGACGCATCATTCGACTCGCCAGCACTAGCAGACTCCCCCATACCACGCGGCTCACCCACACCACCGGCACCACTGGCACCACCAGACCCACCGGCACCACCAGACCCACCGGCACCACTGGCACCACCAGGCTCACCTACACCATGCGGCTCACCCGTCCCGTCGTCAGCGGTGGAATCTTCCTGAGCCCGGACGGAGACCTTCACCACTGCCATGAGCGCGGACAGATCTAGCCGAGCCGAACCGATCCCGACCACATATTCATCAAGAGTGCCCAGCCCGCCGCCTGGCCAAATGATGGTCGAAATCTGGCTAGTGGCCCGCACAGTGACGTCAGAGTCAGGTTTGATCACGATCCTGGCCGACCCAGATTCAACCCGCAGCGACGACCTTCCATGATTCAGCCGCGCCTCCCAGCGGAAATCGGAGGCCTGCACCAGCCCCTCTTGAATCACGCCAACATCCTCACAGGATGCCTTACCCGCAGAGATGCGTAGCCTAGAGACCGTATTCACATTGTTGATGTGAACCGACGACACGGTGGCGTCCACACGAACCGGAATCTCGGGGTTGACGCGCACTTCCAAAACCTTGCCGAAACCGAGATCAACGAGGTCAGCCGCCGTCTTGGGCAGATTGAGCGGGTTGAAAGACTTCAGTGACGGGCCGCTAGAGCGGTCAGCGACGATCTTGATGGTGTCGCCTTCGCGAGATTGGCTATAGTCACCGTCGATTTTGACGCTCGAGACGGACGAATCGCCGATGATCCGAACCCGGTTCCCAGCGCTGAGCACGACAATCTCGCTGATCTTCGGTGAAGTCGTGAAACCAGTGACGGTCTCCTTGACGGTGTCGCCGATGTCATTGGCGACGTCTTGGGCTTTGCCTGCGAACCCATGCATCTTCTCGCTAACCGAGTTGAACGTCTCCTTGGCCTGGCCAAAAAGTGATTCGGCTTGATCGAGAAGCCCACCTGCGAATTGGTCGAAAAGGGAGGTCTTTGGCGTGTTTGCGTTGTCGCGGGTCTCATCCATGGTTTAAGCCTAGGCGCTCTCGGCAGGCTTTCCCAGACCTAGTAGACAAAAGCAGGTAGCGTTAGTCTGTGCGTCGTTTCGGTTCCATGCCAACCCAAGTGTGGGTGTTTTCCGTCATTGCCTTCATCGTCATGGTGGGTTTCGGTGTGGTCATCCCGGTGTTGCCTCTCTTCGCGAGGAGCTTCGGAGTATCTCAATTTGCCGTAGGCGCGGTGGTTTCCCTCTTCGCGCTGATGCGTCTGCTCTTTGCACCTGCAGTTCCCTTGATCGGCAGGAAAGTGTCCTACTCGACCACCTTGTCCGCCGGCATCTTCATCGTTGCTGCCTCCTCGGCTGCCTGCGGAGCCGCAAATCACTACTGGCAGGTTCTCCTGATGCGCGGTCTCGGCGGGATCGGATCAGCGATGTTCTCCGTATCGGCCATGACGATCCTGATCGCCACTGTTGACGCGTCTCGCCTGGGAAGGGCTTCGGCGCTTTTCTCGGGCGGCTACCTCCTTGGCGGGATGACTGGACCTGCCATTGGCGGCATCTTCTCGCGAGTCAGCCTCGCTGCCCCATTCTTCTTCTATGCCGCGACCCTCGTCGGGGCTGGCCTAGTCGCGGTCTTCTTCATCAAGGAACCAATATCCCTGACCAGAATCCGCCAGACGAAACTCACCGAAGGCCCCACCGAAACCACCTCTGACGGCCGCGACGACACCACCTCTGACGGCCCCACTCCCATCACCGTCCCACTAACCCAAGCGATCAAGGACAGGCGCTACCAGTCCGCCTGCTACACCAACTTCGCTAGCGGATGGCAATCCCAGGGCGTGAGATCACTCCTCGTCCCCACCTACGTCACTGCTGTCCTCGGGCTCGAACCAGAGTTCACCGGTTATGCCATAGCGATAGCTGCTGTGGTTCAGGGATTGGTGATGTTGCCGGTCGGCACTGCGGTGGATCGAATCGGGCGCAAACCGATGATGATTCTTGGCGCAGCCATCACCGCCACCGCATCGGCTGTCACTCCGTGGGCACCATCTTTCACCGTCTTGACCATTTTGCTGTGCATCTACGGAGTCGGCGCCACCATGCAGTCCACAGCACCTTCGGCCCTCGTCGGTGACGTCGTCGGCCACGGTGGCGGACAGGCGGTATCAGTCTTCCAACAAAGCGGCGACGTCGGGGCAATCATCGGACCGCTCGTCGCCGGATGGATGGCTGACCGCTTTTCACTTCAGATGCCCTTCGTTTTCGGTAGTCTCTTGATGGCCGGGGCGATCGTCTTGTCCGTGACGATGCCGCGTCGCGAATCGAAAAGACCAGCCGAATGATCGCCGACAACAACCCCCGACCACAGTGCAACGACTTTGCGACAAATATGCAACACAACACGGGCGATCGGGCAGAGCCGGCGGCGACCGAGAATCCGGATAGACGGCTAGCGGCCCCGTCTAGTCAGACGATGAAACCGGCTCCGCATAGACGAAATTAGACAGCTAAGAGGAGACCATGTCCGCTCTAGAGCAGATCATTGACCCCGGCTGGGCAAAAGCCCTCTCCCCGGTCGCGGACACCTTGGAGAGGGTTAGGCAGTTCTTGAGGGCGGAGTTAGCTGCGGGACGAACCTTCTTACCGATGGGAGATGCGTTGTTGCGGGCCTTCACCTTGCCCTTTGACCAGGTGAAGGTGTTGATCGTCGGTCAAGACCCCTACCCCAATCCTTCCCACCCGGTAGGGCTGGCTTTCTCGGTCAACCGGGACGTGCGCCCCTTGCCGGGTTCGCTACGCAACATCTACGCCGAGCTCTACGATGATCTAGGGATCACCCCTGCTCAACACGGCGACTTGTCAAGTTGGTTCAGCCAAGGGGTGCTTCTGCTCAACAGGGTGTTGACCGTCGCGCCAGGTAAGCCGGGGTCCCATCGAGGTGTCGGATGGGAAGAGGTGACGGCCTGCGCTATTGAGGCTCTGGGCCGTCGGTCTCAACCACTGGTAGCCCTGCTCTGGGGTCGAGACGCCCGTCAGGCACGCTCTCTATTGCCGGCGTCGGTGCCGGTGATTGAGTCAGCTCACCCCTCCCCCTTGTCTGCCCGGCACGGCTTCTTCGGGTCGAGGCCGTTTTCGCGCACCAATGAGCTCCTGGTTCAGGCGGGGGCAGATCCGATTGATTGGACGGTGAGGTAGCCGGTCGGCGGCTTCGACGCGCCATGAGTCGGTGAACGCGATCAGCCTTGTTTCACCGCTTAAAACGATTGGAGCGCGCGAGCCTCGACTCACACGCTCCACAATCGTGAGGTGAGAGAACTACTCATTCATTCCCGGACGGTGGATCTCTTCTTCGTCGCGCATCGGGATTTGCTCTTCACCTTTGAGGTTATCTCCGCGCATCGCGATGTCGTCTTCGGCGACTTCGTCACCATCGCGCATGGGGACCTTGGGATCATCAACCATAGCGGTTCCTTTCATCAAACTAAATGCGAAAGTCAGGCGCCCAGACACACAACTTTCGGTCTGATTCCATCTTGTCAGATTTATAAGAAACAAATAATCCAAGACCACAAAAGAGTGCGAAATGTTGTCTCTTCTAGGGTGGTTAGTGCCCCGATTCGGGTTGACCGGCTTCGGACACGGACAACTAAATGCCTGTTCCAGGCGAATCGGATTGAGGGCTTGGGGTCGATCCGTCATCACCTGATATCCCTGACGAATCGGCCTCGGCGGGGCTGATCTGAACCATCGATGCTGCATTTGGGGTAGCCGCTGGGGTAACCGCCAGGTCTGAATCGTCGCCGTCACTGACCCCGTCTGGGGTGGTCTCGCCGGGCACGGCAGTCAGGGTCGGGTACGCGTCATCATCGACATCTTCGACCATCACCACCGGGATGATCTCGGCGGGATCGGCTTCGGGATCAAATGGCTCCCATTCCACCCCGCCGACGGTGGCATCAACCTCCAGCGGTTCTTCGACGGCGTCAACACCGGCTTCTTCGTCCTCAGGATCGGACAAGGGACGCCACTCAATCTCTGGCTCTTCCTCGACTTCGGCGACGTCGAAGGTGGTGTCGTTGCTGTCGTCGACAAAGTCGTACGGCCTGCCCAAGAAGTCCGGTTGCGGCAGTTCCGGGTCCATTTGCGGGATGGAGCGGACGAACTGACGCCACACCCAACCTGCCGAGACATCCTTGCCTGACACCAGGTAGGAGAAAGTGTTGAGGTTCTGCACATTGGCCTTGACTTGGTTCATCTCCACGACGGTGGACGCCAGCAGCAGATGGTCACCGACGCGAATCTCCATTGAGTCTGGGGGTAGCTCGATCGTGTCGCGGCCGCGCACCAGCATCAGGACCTTGATCGGCAAGCGGTGGTTACGGTCGGCGGCGTCACGCATCAGATCACCGACGCGAATCGCCATCCCTGTTTGCATCCTGCGACACACCGGCGCCGAGGACGCGAGGTTGATGTTGAGCGACCAGATCTCGGGGATTCTGCCACGGGTGATCATCTCAATGTCGTTGAGCAGTGCCGCACACCACTGCTCGGAATGATCCGAGATGGAGCGCAGGAATCGAAGCACCAACGGGGTGGTGATCAAGACCAGGAACTCGCGGGCAACAATCTTGGACGGCACCATCGCCAGGTCCCCTTCAAACGAGTCGAAGAGGAGATCGTTACCTGCCTGGTTTTGGCGAGTGACGATGAAAATATCGGGTTTGAGATCGCGGGCCGTGACCGCGATAGCCAAGTTCTTCAAGTCCGAGGCGTTACCGGCTACGATTCCAGCCGCTCGCTCAATACCGGCAGAACGCAACGAATCCGGGTCAGTGCCGGACCCTTCAACATCCACCGCCTCGGCACCCCAGTGCAGGTTGTCAATGACCGAAACCGACATGCCTGAGCGGTGCAGACGGTCCACGATGGCCTTGCCGAAGCGTCCATAGCCGCACACCAGCCAGCGTCCGCGTGGAGGACGCTGTGGCTCTGGCATCGGCTCTCCCGGCAAACCGGTCAGGGTTGCGCGCAGACGATACGCCTCAGGTGTGGCGATGGCTTCATCGAGATATTCAGCAAAGCGCTGGAACGGGTTGATCACCGCATCCCCGCCGAAAGAGGTGGAGCGGACGTCGTTCTCGTCACTGTCCCGCACCCGCGAGAGCACGGGGCATGACGGATTCAACAGACGCACCGCCACCGCGATCGCCCGGTTGGTCTCGTCCCGCTCAGCCAAAGCCATGACGCCGCGACAATTGGGTTTCATCAAACCCGCATTGACTAGGACCGAAGCCTGCGCCGCGTCGGCAATCGTCATCGGTGGATCGTGGTGGAATTCCTCAATGCCGAGTTCTTCGAGCCTGGATTCATCTTGTTCGATGACGACGAAACGATAGTTGAGCCGGTCGAGACCGCGACACACCAAGATGCCGGTCTCCCCGCAGCCACAAATGATGTAGAAGGGTTCACGCATCGACCGGACCTTGGACGCGAACCGGGAGGCGTGCATGACATTCTGGAAGCGGCTGTCCTGGAGCAAGGAGATGATGCTCAACATGGCGTAGGTCCAGCCCATCACGCCCAGATAGATTGAGAGCGTCAGCCACAGCCGTTGAGCCGCTGAATAGGGCACCGGCAGTTCACCAAGACCGATCGTGGTTCCGACGTAGCTCATCACATAGAAGGACTCGAATAGGGTCAGCCCCTCAGTTGGGTTGCCCTCGGCGTCAACCCCGGGGACGAGCGACATTCCGATCACACAGATGGTGTAGATCCCGATCAGGGCGATCAGGGGCACCCTCAGTCTGCGCAGAATGAGGTAGAAGACGTTGGACATTGGCGTCCGTTGATGGGTGGTGGCCACGGTAGTCTCTGATGAGGTTGAGCCCGAGACGGTGCGAGCTAGCGGTGGTTACCGAGGATTTCGCCGACCATCAACACCACGGAGACGATGTTGGCGAGGAAGGCTCCGAAGGCCATCGACACGACGGTCGACATGGACGAGGCCGTAACCCCGGTGACTGAGACTTGGCTGGCCCATGTCCAGATCACGGCGGCGGCAATGAGTTGGAGGTCGGCCACCAGCGAGGTGGATAGGTGGACGGCTCCGAGTTGGGTGCGGTCGCCGAATTTGAGGACCGTGGCGATGAGGGAGGCCACGACGGCGGCAGCGAGTTCGTAGACGTTGTGGAGTAGCGGGTTGGACATGTCGCCGATGATGAAACCCGCGTTCAAGGCAGCAGCGAGGGTGATGAAGAACCCAAAAACCACTTTCTCGAAGTTCATTACCTCTCCTTAGTAGTCCGGTAGCGCAACCCGGTCAAACTTGACTCACTCTATTCCGGTTAGCCTGGTTTGGCGAGGTCGTATCGAAAACTTATTCGGTGATTTCGGTAGTCCGAGATACGGCGGCGGTGTCGCCGTCGCTGACGACGTCAACAGCGTCCGGGCCAACCGCGTCCGGGTCGGCACCGTCCCAGGCACCTGGGTTGGCGGTGTGCTGGGCAGATTCATCGCGTCCGCGTTGAGCCGAACTATCGCGGGCAGGCTGATCTGCAACCGGGTTGGTGGCAGGCCTCCTTCCGAACAGACGTGCGAAGAACCCGGGGTTTTCGCGTCGCCACGCCTCCTTCTTCATCTGCTGGGCAATCCGCATCGCGGACTCAGATTCGCGCTGACGGGCTTGAGCTAGCTCTCGAGCTTCGGCCTCGATCCGCCTCTCGGTGAAGGAACGCATCGGCATGACTGCGGCGATCCCAAGCAGGAAGAAACCGACAGCTATGACTGCCGCCATGATCAGGACGGAACGGGTCGGATCGGCAGGGGCATTTGATGAATATGATCTGACGGTTGCCATCACCCGTCCCAGTGCAAGCCAGTTGCGATACAGCATCACGGCACCGATGAGAGCGACGATGGCGCCACACGCGGCCACCACGATCTTGAGTTGCTTCATGGGCCACACTCTACGTTAGGAGGGACCCTGAGGGCACCACGGAGCGATGGCGACGCGCGAAACAGTCATCGCGTCCTAAACCGCGTGTTGGCCGGGGTGGACCGGCCAACACAGTTTCGACGTAGGGGTACTAACCGCGAGCGGCCAGTTCTGCGATCGTCCGCAGAGCCTTCTTCCAGTGGCTCAACACGGTGTCGTAGTCGGCTTCTTCCCACAGATCAGAGTGGGTCAGGTTGATCCGGGTACCGCCGTCTTCGGGAGACAACTCCAAGTTGACCATGGATGCCTTGTCGGTTGCCCGCTCGGAACGCCAACTAAATCGAATCTGTTCGAGGGGGTGGAAGCTGCGAGTCACACCGTTGTGCCCATCGTTAGACCGCCATGCGGAGCCTTTGGCACCCAGACGTCCACCTTCTCCAAGAAGGGCTTCGGCGCCCTCATCGGTCATCAGGACGGACCATACATCTTTGACGGGCTGGGGGAGAACCTGCGCTACCACGACTGTGGCTTTGATTTCGCCAGTTGCCTCGCTCTTGAGCTGATCAGACATGAGAAACCTCGTTTCATCGTTGAAACATCACTTGTCATATTGATCTGAAGAGCCCGGCCCACCGAGGAGGATCAGCAGAGACTCTCCATCAACACTTGAGTGCAATGTCTTCGTGTCTTCCGTTTTGGAAGTACCCCTACCCTAGCCGCTTATGAAAACTCGCGGCCAGGTTTTACCCAACTTCGCCCGGACTTCTCCCCCTATTCGTCATCCTCCGTCATACCGTCGTCGTCATCTGAACCGACGCTGGTCTCAGCTATCGCGGGTCAGCCGCTGCGGCTGGGAGTTTTCCCCTATTCTGAGAAAAGTAGTTCGGACGCGATCGCGTACCCGCTCCGATGGCAGATGAAGGATATAGTCATGGCTCGATTCAGCGGTAGGCCACTGCTGGTGACGGCAAGCGCATTGGCCCTAACCTTGACGGGGTGCTCCCCCGTCAACCCTGACGGTTCCCCGTCCGGGAATGTCTCCGAATCCGTAGCTATCGCCACGCCAACCCCGTCACATATCTCCGCGTCTGAAACACCTGCCCCCATCTCCCTCCTGACCCCAGGAGTGGCCCGCCAAGCCGTCAACGAGCTGAGCGATTATTCCGCCCGGTACCCCGTCATCAAACTTGACCTCACCGCCGAGGCCGCCCGGATGACAGTCCTGGTGGATCAACGCCCGGTGGAATACTCGTGGATCAACGGGCAGATTTCTCAAACTAGAACATCGATGGAGTACTTCGGCCAAGCCTCCTTCAACCCGGCGGATTTTGCCTTCGACGGCCTAGAAGAGATCTTCTCCATCGCCGCCAGTATTTCTGGCTCCGACCATGCCCAGGAGCTGCAGATGGTGGAATATAACGAGAGCCAGATCTTGATGAGTGTGACCACCCAGCCGGAGACACGTCCAGTATTCTTCCGCCCCGATGGTTCACTGATTTCGACGCTGAACTTTGCCCAGGTGCCAGACCTCACCGAAGGCATCAATGACGTGTGCGTGGAGCCATCCGAGGTCACCGAGATTGCCTATTCACCCAAGATCGGCCTCTGGGCTGACTACCCCCACCAGAACTCCACCACGGTCACCAGGCGGACGCGTCCAGCGGATTTGCCGGTGTGGACTGCCCCACGCAAGGGCACAGACACAAGTCACACCTTCTCATGCAGACTCGTCCAGGCACGAGTGATTGCGGGGCTGGCCCGCTTCGTCGATGGTGTTGACCCCAACGCCGACAACCCCGACTTCTCCTTCCGAATCGCCTACTCCGCCGATTATGAAAAACCGGTGATTACCTATAACGCCAACGGCGAGACTGTCGTGGCTGACTTGGCTGGACGGCGACTCAACCGTTGACGCGCGGTGGCGTGATTCCTTGGAATGGCAACCGAGATGACATACTGGTCCAGTGCGTGTCATTGGAGTTCTTCACCCTGGCGCGTCGCCGATCCTGGATCTGACCATCGGTCATGGGCAGAATCCGCAACAGTTGATTTGGCGGCGCGGATATGTGGTGCGCTCTTGGCTATCTGCACTCATCGTCGATCGCGAAATCGTCATGACGGCGATCATCTCTCCGCGCACTCACCGCTCCCGTCCCCCGCGCCTTAAGAAGCGCGACCGCAAACTCGTCATGGACGCAGAGGCACCGGTGTTGAATCAGCGCATCGCCGCCTATGCCGTGGTGCTGTCGAAACGCGGAGTTCTCGGAACGGAGTGTTCCGACAAGACCGCTGTACCCGGGCTGTGGCAGTTGCCCGGCGGCGGAGTCAACCCAGGCGAAACCCCTGCCCAGGCTGTTCTTCGCGAGATGGCTGAAGAGACCGGCCAGGAAATCAAGTTCGACCATCTCGTCGAGCTGCAATCGGATCGCTGGATAGGCCGTGCCCGCAATGGCCGCGTGGAAGACTTCCATGCCCTGCGAATCATCTACACCGCCACCTGCGCTAACCCGACCACGCCCACCGTCGTCGATATCGACGGGACGACGTCGAGGGCGGCCTGGATTCCGATTCGACGCTGGCGGGCCCTGCCGTGGACGTCTGGAGCCCGCTCAGTCTTGGACAAATATCTCGACAAGATCAGGCTTTGATGACGCTAGGCCACCTGTACCCATCAGGTGATTGCCTATAAAAACGACGTGGTGTGCCCGCGACGAACACGAGCACACCACTGTATTTGCCGCCTCGCTTTTTAGTCGGAGGAGAAACTTCTCAGGTAGGCGATGATCCGCAGAATCTCGATGTAGATCCACACGAGCGAGACCGTCAACCCAAAGGCTGCACGCCATGACTCTTCGGCTGGGGCCCCCATCATGATGGCCTCGTCAACCTGGCGCAGATCCATCAGGAAGCACATGCAAGCCAGCACCACGCCGATCAGAGCAACAACCATGCCCAAGCCGGTGAAACGCAGCGGGGTTAGACCTAGCCGCACCCCGACCAGGGAAAGCACGAAGTTGATCAGCAAGGCGCTGCCGTAGGCGACGGTTGCGATCATGACGTAGCGGGTGAACTTCGCCGAAATCTTGACCGAGGTGTACTTGTACAGCGCAATCACGGCACCGGCAGTGACCACGGTGGCAATCACGGCTTGGGTGACGATCCCGTCGTATAACCAGGAAAAGACGGTGGAGATGGCGCCGATCATCAACCCTTCAGCGACGGAATAGGCGATCACCAGGGCTGGCGAGACGGTCTTCTTGAAAGAGACGACGAAACCCATCACCAACGATGCGATACAGCCGCTGATGGACACCATCGGCAAAGCACTCGCCGGGGTAAGCGCACTGACCAACAAGGCCGTGACGATGACGACGCCTAAGGTGGTGGCAGTCTTCATCAAGACGGAATCGAGGGTCATCCGTTCTGCACTCGCGGCGACGTAAGGGTCGTGCTGGTAGACGTAGGATTGATTCACCCTGGCGCTGTACCCAGTCGCGGCAGCACCCATCTGGGCGTAGTACTGACCCTGCTGATCGGTGTATTGCTGCCCCTGGCCCGCGTATCCCTGACCTGCATAGTCCTGCCCCTGGTATCCATAACCCGACGGATAGGAGCCAGCCCCAGGATATGTAGCCTGACCATAGCCGTTTTGAGCGTAACCGGGCTGGGCATAGCCAGATTGTGAGTAATAGGAGGCACGCTCAGCAGTATTACTCCGGAGTTTAGACAAGACGGGGTTGGAAGAACGCATGTTATCTCCAGTCGGTCTGAATAGATGGTGGTGTCAACCAGGAACCGAGCCAAATCACTGGCGAAGACGATCAGCGGTGCCCTCAGCGGGATTCGAACCCGCACTGGAGCGGGTTTAAGCCGCCTGCCTCTACCGTTGGGCTATGAGGGCGAGTGCTGAAGACTGACCAAAAGATCGGGCTTAGTCCTGAACTCCATCTATTTTATACGGCATGGTTCAAGTAGACACACTCCGGAGTCAAAGCTAAGACTTCCCGATCGCCTAGCCGGAAGAAGTCTAACACCAAAGTCTACGAACGATTCCGTCGAGGATATCCGTCTCGCTTACGATCAATCCACCTGGGATTCGCCTGGCAACCTCGTCGATAATCAACGAACCTGCGGCGATCACCTCGGCGCGGCGACGCTGCAGCGGCCCATAGGACATGATCTCATCAACCGAGGACACCAGCAGCTTCTCCGCAAGCCTAGAAATATCTTCCCTAGTCAGACGTGAATTGTGGACCTTGTCTGGGTCATAACTAGTCAACCCCTGGTGGATCGCAGACAGACTCGTCACCGTCCCGGCCACACCAACCCACCAATCCACGCAGCCGAAGTCGATCCCAGCCTGATCAAGGAGGTCATTGACGAACCTGCGGGCGGCTTGAATATCTGTGAGTTCAGGCGGGACGGAACCGAAGAACCGCTCGGTAATCCTCACTGACCCCATGTTCAAAGAGCACTCGTTGATCACCGACGGCGACCGACCACCGCGACTATCGCCTAGGACGAATTCGGTGGAGCCTCCGCCACAATCAGTGACCAGCACCCTGCCGTCTGGGATATTGATCCCCGATAGGGCCCCGGCAAAACTTAGCTCGGCCTCTTCAACCCCGGAGATGATCTCAGGCGATACCCCCAGCCGAGCTTCGACACCGCGATAGAACTCCTCACGGTTGTCGACGTCTCGGGCTGCCGAGGTGGCTACGAAACGAATCTTCTCACAGCCGTACTTGTCAATGATCGTGGCATATCGACCGCACGCCGCGAAGGTGCGCTCCAGGGCCGCAGCGGAGAAGACTCCGGTGGCATCGACCCCTTCCCCCAGGCGTACCAGCTCGAGGAGTCGCTCATGGCTGACGACGGTGCCGTCATCAGCAACCGATGCGATCAGTAGACGGATCGAGTTCGTGCCGCAGTCGATGGCGGCAACAGGGGCACGCTCACTCATCGGCACCGGCTCCGTTCTTAGACGGTGATTCAGCCTCCGAGCCAGGCTCAGCCTTGACGGCTGCGCTGCCCGCGTTTGGGTCCAGGTCAGCGCCGTCATGGGCACAACGGTCATGCCAGTGCGGGGTGAATAGGGCGAGGGCTTCGTCACCGATCGGGTTGACCCCAGGGCCAGCGGCGAGGGCATGGCCGACTAATGCGTGCAGACACTTGACCCGGTTGGGCATCCCGCCGGCCGAGTAGTTGGCGATCTCGGGGACATCCCCGTAGTGCTTTCGGTCGGCTAGGTAGGCTTCGTGGGCGGCTGTGTAGGCGGCAGCCAATTCGTCGTCAGCGGCTATCCGAGCCGTCATCTCGGCCATGATCCCCGACGCCTCTAGCCGAGAACACTCAATGATGGCTTCGGGATTCGTCAGATAGTAGAAGGTCGGGAAAGGGGAACCGTCGGGTAAGCGCGGAGCGGTTGCAATCACCCCTGGCTTACCGCACGGGCAACGCCAGGCGACGCCGATGACGCCGCGCGGGATACGACCGATCTGTTCAGCGATGATGTCTTCGTCACGGGCAGTCATCTCTGCGAGATTGATCACGGACGAACCCCCTCTCCGTGGTGTTCCTGACAACACAAATGATTCTGGGACATGGTGGTATTGAGGTCAGCTCTGATGGGATGGGTGAATGAGCGGCAGAGACGGTGCCGACGCGCCGGGCAAGGCGGGTCAAGGCCGGTCGAGGCGGTTAGGGTCCTTCGTCGATAACTCCGTCCGGGCCGACCGAAACCGGGACGTTGTTGTCCTCCTCAGATACCGGCTGATCCGCGATCTTCACCGACATCAGTAGGCGGTCTGACCAGTCTTCATTAGCCTCACCTGTTGGAAGCCGCCCTGACGAATCGATCTCGACACTGCGACCGATCACCGTGCCGTCCTTACCGATGACTCGGTACCCGGTTTCGCCGGGGATCACCCAGCCGAGACGGGTTCTGGCTTGGGCGCGGACGTAGTCGGGATTCTCCCACCGGCTGATTTCGTCATTGAGCACATCGATGCGCTGCTGGGTTTGGGCAATCTCGATCCGGGCCTGATTCATGTCGCGTTCTTGCTGGATGTAGATCCGGATGGACGTACCGAAGGACCACACCAAAATAGCCGCCACGATAATGATCACCCACAGTCGCGCCGTCCTGGACACGCGCTTATTGGCGACGGTGGCCGGGATGGAATCTGGCGTGAGGTCTTCTGTCGTGACGAATTCGGGATCAGCAACGGATTGCTCTTGGACGTGGCGGTTGAGCTTAGAGACGCGCTCAACACGGCGGGCAGCAGCCCTAGTCCGGGGTGTATCCCGGATTGGACTGCTGCCCGGTCGCGATGACTGGCTCCGCGGGTTCATTGATGATCCTCGCGAACTAGTATGTGTCGTTCTGGCCACTCAGCCAGGATATCTAGAACTTGCTGGAATCGAAACGAGGGAATGCGGAGTAGCCAGCGTACTTAGCGGCGTCGCCCAACAGTTCCTCAATCCGAATCAACTGGTTGTACTTGGCGATGCGCTCGGACCGAGCAGGAGCACCGGACTTGATCTGGCCACAAGACAAAGCCACAGCCAGGTCAGCGATCGTAGTGTCTTCGGTCTCACCCGAGCGGTGGCTCATCATGGAGGTGTAGCCATTACGGTGGGCGAGGTTGACGGCATCGATGGTTTCGGTGAGCGAACCGATCTGGTTGACCTTGACCAGGAGGGAATTGGCTGCACCCATTTCAATACCGCGCTGCAGGCGCTCAACATTGGTCACGAAGAGGTCGTCGCCGACGATCTGGACGCGATCACCGAGACGCTCGGTGATGATCTTCCACCCTTCCCAGTCTTCCTGATCTAGCGGATCTTCCAGGGAGACCAGCGGGTAGTCGTTGACGAGCTGCTCGTAGTAGGCGCTCATCTCAGCAGCAGTCTTGGCCGAACCTTCAAACTGGTAGGTGCCGCTAGCTTCGTCATAGAACTCAGAGGCGGCCACGTCGAGAGCAAGAGCGACGTCCTTGCCAGGGGTGTAGCCGGCGTTCTTGATGGCCTCTTGGATCAGGTCGAGGGCTTCACGGTTGGAGCCGAGGCTAGGCGCGAAGCCACCCTCGTCACCGAGACCGGTGTTGAGGCCCTTGTCCTTGAGGACCTTCTTCAGTGCGTGGTAGACACCAGCACCCATTTCGAGGGCTTCAGCGAAGGTGGACGCACCGATGGGAGCGATCATGAACTCCTGGATGTCAACGTTGGAGTCAGCGTGAGCGCCACCGTTGAGGATGTTCATCATCGGAACCGGCAGCAGCGAAGCGGTCGGGCCACCCAGGTAGCGGAACAGAGGCAAAGCGGCTGAATCAGCAGCAGCGTGAGCGACAGCAAGGGAAACACCGAGGATGGCGTTAGCGCCGAGCTTGCCCTTGTTGGGGGTGCCGTCGAGCTCGATCATGGCGTCGTCAATGGCGCGCTGATCGGTAGCGTCAACCGGCAAAGCGAGAAGTTCATTGTAGATTTCGTCGACATTCTCGACGGCCTTCTGCACACCCTTGCCGCCGTAGCGAGAACCACCGTCGCGCAGCTCAACTGCTTCAAACGTGCCGGTAGAGGCACCGGACGGGACGGCAGCGCGACCTTCAGCACCATCGTCAAGAGCGACCTCGACCTCGATGGTCGGGTTACCGCGGGAATCAAGGATTTCACGGGCACCGATGTACTCGATAGCAGCCATTTGATCACCTTTCACAGTGTGGATACGTTACGTCCTAAGCCTACCGATCTCATCGCAGAAAACACGGTGATCACAGACATGTGAACAGGAAAGATGACATTTTTTCACTCCCAGGCTGAATCACTTTTACTGACGGGTCACCCAATCCGCAACACCCAACTGACAAGCCCCGCCAGACCCGTCCGGGATGACACACAGCCACCGCCTGATTCAGCCATCGATACCCAACGTCGAAACGCCCTCATCCTCGGTCTTTTCGGTCTCCAAGATGGACGCGCGCAGCCGCCTGGTTGCGTCACGCAGCACCTGATCTGGGTCAAATCCGCGACGCATCGCCAACATAATCAACCCCACCATCTGATCCCCCAGAGATCGGGCATCCCGGCTAGACGATTGTGAACCGAATCCGTCCTCCTCCATACCAGCATTCTCCACTCGATCCAAGACGGCGTTCACTTCTAGGTCACCGCCTGCGAGGGTCCTCATTGCGTCGACCGGATCGATCCCGTGAGACTGGGCCCGCGAGACCACCTTGTATGTATCCGCCACTGACGAAAGATGTTCGGCGATCCCATCGAGACAGGAGTGGCGATTCTTGGCTTGATTCTTGCGTCGCTCCCAGGAAGACCCCAGATCATCGGGGATCTGCTCGTCGGCATAGACGTAAGGGTGACGCGCCACAAGTTTGGCCACCACGCCGTCCGCGACGTCGTCGATGCTGAACCTGCCCTGCTCGGAAGCGATCTCGGCGTGGAAGACCACCTGCAAGATCACATCGCCGAGTTCTTCCACCAGGTCACGGTCGTCACCGGCCTCGATCGCGTCAACACATTCCCCGACCTCTTCAATCAGGTGTTTCACCAGGGAACGGTGGGTTTGATCGTGGTCCCAAGGACATTCGTTGCGTAGCCGATGCACCAGTCCAGTCAGCCGACGCAAAGCATCGGGGTGGGCAAGCTCGCTGAACTCGCTAGAGATGGCTGACCCGGCCTCGTTCTTGACGGGTAGGCGGTCACCCTCACCGGAGCTGGGCAGGTCACAACCGGCTTGTCCGGCGGCACCGAAGCCGTCGTCTGGCTGCCGTCTCGGCTCGGCAAGTGAATCAGTCACGGTTCTGGTTATCCCTTGAAATCAAACCGCGAGTCGAAACTCGATAAGGAACCGGATTCACCAGGCATCAGCCCATAGACCGAGCTCCACTTGCCGTAGGCGGGGTTGATTTGAACCTTGATCGAGCTCAATTCCTTCATCAGGATGGACTCGCCGACCATCTGGTTGGCAAAAGTCATGTTTAAAACAGAGTCAACCACCGGGGCGCATCCAGGGTTGGCGCGTAGCTGGGTCAGTGACCCTTCTGGATCGAGGACTTTCAGTGTGTTGTCGCGGTCCTCGTTGGTGATCTGGACCCCGTTTGCTGAAGCGATCTTGGAGTAGACCTGACCTAGCACCAGGTAGGCCATGGCGTCGGTGGCGAATCGATCCGAGAATTTCTGACCACTGCTCTCGACCACGGATCGGCAGCTATCGACGACGCCGTCAAGGCCCCCCTGGGTCAAGACGTAGTCATCACCAACAGTCGCGACCGTGTCCGGGCTAGGGGTGCAGCCGGTCAGGGCGACGGCAGCCAAAGCCAGCGCGGAGATGGTCGTCATTACCTTGGTCTTGTTCACTCCCATTCGGGCTCCTCCATCACAAGATGTTCGCGGTATCGCTGTTCTAGGCTACGCGCTTAGCCAATAGAACTCTAACTTGTCTGCCCAGTGGAGCCGTCTTGGTTCGGAGCAGCCGCGACAATCGGGGTGAAGACTGTCTTGAGGGCATTCATGGCGAAGTCGAATACCTCATCGTCGGTGAGCCTTCCGCCGATCTGACGCGGCTTGGGCAGTGGAATCAGAACGTGTTTGGCCTGGGAGACGAACTTCGCACCCGGGTAGAGCCGCATCATCCGCATCCGCCTGGAATCGGGCAGATCCACCACCGGGGCGAACTTGAGGTTGGGGCCTTGAGTCACCGCCTCGGTGATTCCCGCCGCCATCGCAAGCTGCCTGAATCGAGCCACATTGAGTAGTTTCGCGGCAGGCAACGGAATCGGGCCATAGCGATCCGTCAGTTCGGCAGCGATCTCTTCGAGATCGGCTTCGGTCTTCGCCTCAGCTAGCCGCTTATACATCTCCAACCGGAGCCTCTCCGATTCGACGTAGTCGGTGGGCAGGTTGGCATCAATCGGGAGTTCGATCCTGACTTCGACGTCCTCAGGGCGCCCCTCACCGCGATAGTCGGCCACGGCCTGGCCCACCATCTGGATGTACAGGTCGAAACCGACGTCGGCGATGTGCCCGGATTGCTCCCCGCCCAGCATGTTGCCCGCGCCGCGAATCTCCAAGTCTTTCATCGCGATCGACATACCTGCGCCCAGGTCGGTCTGGGCGGCCATGGTTTCGATGCGTTGGTGTGCCGTCTCGGTCAGAGCCTTCTCCCCTCGATAGAAGAGGTAGGCGTAGCCGCGCTCCCGCCCGCGCCCCACTCGTCCGCGCAACTGATGTAACTGGGACAGGCCCAGGGTCTCGGAGGATTCGACGATCAAGGTATTGGCGGTGGAGATGTCCAAGCCGGCCTCGACGATGGTGGTACACACCAGCACGTCGGCTTCTCGCTGCCAGAAGGCCTCCATTACATTCTCGAGTTTCTTCTCTCCCATCTGCCCGTGAGCGGTGACGATTCGAGCTTCAGGGACGAGTTCACGCAACCGAGATGCAACCTTCTCGATGGAGCGGACCTTGTTGTGCAGGTAGAAAACCTGGCCTTCTCGGGCGAGTTCGCGCCGAATCGCAGCCACCACCTGACCTTCATCCCACGGCCCGGCAAAGGTGAGTACCGGGTGGCGTTCCTCGGGAGGGGTGGCGATGACGGACATTTCCCGAATCCCGGTGATAGCCATCTCCAAGGTGCGCGGGATCGGAGTTGCCGACATCGTCAAGACGTCGACATTGACCCGCAGCTTCTTCAACGCCTCCTTGTGTTCGACACCAAAGCGTTGCTCTTCGTCAATGATCACCAAACCAAGATCTTTGAAGACGACACTCTTCGACAGCAGCCTGTGGGTACCGACGACGACGTCAATCTGACCGTTTTCTAACCCCTCGATCACCTTCTTCGCTTCGGCCTCTGACTGGAATCTACTCAGCATGGCGACCCTGACCGGAAAGCCGACGTAACGGTCAGCAAAAGTCTGGTAATGCTGTTTGACAAGCAGTGTTGTCGGAACTAGGACGGCGACCTGTTTGGAATCCTGCACCGCCTTGAATGCGGCGCGCACCGCAATCTCGGTCTTGCCGTAGCCCACGTCACCGCAAATCAGCCGATCCATCGGGACGACCTGCTCCATGTCTCGCTTGACTTCGTCGATAGCACAGAGTTGATCGGCGGTCTCGGAATAGACGAAGGCATCTTCCATTTCGCGCTGCCAGACGGTATCGGGAGAAAAGGCGAAACCCTTGGTGGCTTGGCGCGCGGCGTACAGTTTTATCAACTCACCGGCGATTTGGCGCACCGCCTTGCGGGCCTTGGCTTTGCGGGCACGCCAATCGGCCCCGCCCATGCGGTCCAGGGACGGGGCTTCGCCGCCGACGTAGCGGGTCACTGAATCCAACTGCGCCATCGGTACGAAGAGCCGGTCGCCAGGCTGACCTCGCCGAGAGGGGGCAAACTCGATCACCAGGTAGTCGCGGGTTGCCCCGCCGACGGTGCGTTGGCAAATCTCGACGAAACGTCCCACCCCGTGACGTTCGTGCACCACGTAGTCGCCGGCTTTGAGTTCCATCGGGGAGACGTGTTTGCGTCTGCGCGTGGGGAGTTTGTCGCGGGTCTTCTCGATGAGTTGGCCGGAAATGTCTGAGGTGGTTACCACCACGAGTTTGGCGGCAGGGCACGAGAAACCGAGCCGCAGCCCGCTACAGACAATGGTGACCGTCCCTGCTTCGGGTTCGCCACTCAGGTCGTCGACCAAGGTGGCTCCCATGTCGTGATCACGGACCACGTCTGCCATGCGATTAGCGATTCCGCGTCCGTCCACACTCAACACGACGCGCCAGCCCTCTTTGATCAACTGGCGGATCCGCCCCATCACCTGTTCGGTATCGCCTTGCCACGACGGATTCGCCGTCATCTGCAGGTGGATCACTGCCGAGACGTCCAGGTCAAGGGTCTCGGCGTCGTCGTGATCCAGGTTCCCGAAACTCGTCGACGACCACCAGTTCATTCCTCGGTCGATCGCATGGTCACGCACCTCGACGAGGGTGCGATAGGCGGCCTCGCCGAGATCGATGGGAGCATCTCCCCCGGCGGCGGCACCGATCCACCCAGAGTTCAAGAAGTCATCGGAGGTTTTGACGAGGTCGATGGCGCGGGTGCGGACGAGTTCAGGGTCGGAAACCAAGACGGTGGTGTCGGCGGGGAAGACATCGACGTATAGTTCCATCTCGTCCACCAGAGCCGGGATTAAGGATTCCATCCCCTCGACCTTGTGCCCCTCGGCGATCTTAGTAAGCATCTCTGCCAGCTCGGGGTGGCTGGGAATGAGTGTCCGGGCGCGGGCCCGCACCGCGTCCGTCAAGAGCAGTTCTCGACAGGGGACGGCGGTGACCGCCTCGACGCTGACCTCGGTGGAGCGCTGATCGGCCACCGAAAAGTAGGTGATCTCGTCGATCTCGTCGCCGAAGAAGTCGATCCTGACGGGGCGATCCATCGTCGGGATGAACAGGTCAACAATCCCGCCACGCACTGCCAGATCCCCGCGTCTTTCGACCAGATCGACGCGGGAGTAGCCCAAGCCGATGAGGTCTTCGATCAGGTCAGAGATGGGGTACTCGGCGCCGACCGAGATGTGGACCGGCTCCAAGTCGCCAAGCCCTTTGACTTGGGGCTGTAAGAGGGAGCGAATCGGGGCGATCACCACCTTAGGCACGGGTTGGCCCGATTTACCGGACAGACGATGCAGCACCTCCAGGCGGCGCCCGACGATGTCGATTCGTGGGCTTAGCCGCTCATGCGGCAGGGTCTCCCAAGCGGGGTAATAGCAGACCGTGTCGTCACCGATGATCGAGCCGACCGCGTCGGTGAGCTGTTCGGCCTCACGATAGGTGGAGGTCACCACGAGGAGTGGGACTGAGGCAGCTTGGGCTATCGCAGCAATCACGAAGGGTCTGGCAGGTGCTGGCCCTACCACATCCAGCTCGGCGGCAGTTCCTGCGTGTGCCCGCCCTACCATGGATGTGAAGGCCGGGTCGGCACGCAATGCATCAATGATCCCGGTGAGGGACATAGCAACCTCCTGGCGATTGGTCGTGACGTTGACCAACCCCTACGAGTTGAAGCGATTCTGTGCAGTCGCTAGATCGGTGGTGACCAAGGTTTCCACGGCGTCGGCAGCGCGATCAATGGCCGAGGCCAACCCGTCCTGCTCCGCCTTCGCGAATTTCGCAAGGACGTAGTCAGCTCCGGATTGACGCCCGGGCGGGCGCCCGATGCCGAGACGGACCCTGAAGAATTCTCCCGAACCGAGATGAGCCCTGATGGACTTCAAGCCGTTATGTCCGTTATCGCCGCCACCTTGTTTGAGTCTGATTTGGTCCAGGTCAAGGTCTAACTCGTCATGGATGACAACGACCCTCTCGACTGCCGTCTTATAGAACGATCCCAGTCTCCGCACGGCCTGACCGGATTCATTCATGAAGGTCAATGGTTTGACCAGGACGATCCGGGTCGACCCCAGTCCCGGCACACCCAGCCCTGCGGCACTGATTCGGGTCTCGGCAACGTCAGCTCTAGCCGAACGATTTCTGCTCCACGACGCCCCGGCCCGGCGACACAGTTCGTCGACAGTCATGAAACCAACGTTGTGCCGGGTGCCTTCGTATTGAGGCCCAGGATTGCCTAGCCCAACGATCATCCACGGCAGAGACGACGAATCGCCCGCCGCGGTAGTGCGGGCGGGCGACGTCAATCGAGAAAACAGACCCACTTTTAGGCTTCAGCTTCTTCGTCAGCGGCAGCCTCGGTCTCAGAAACGGTAGCCACCTCGCCGGTAGCGTCGTCAGAGACTTCGAGTTCGGCTTCGAGTTCCTCGGCCGAGATCTGGGCGGTGATGTTGATGACGAGCTGCTCTGGATCACCGGTGATTTCGGTGCCTTCGGGCAGCTTGACGTCACCTGCGGTGATCTGAGCGCCAGCTTCGAGGCCCTCAACCGAGACGATGATCTCCGTCGGGATGGAGGTGGCTTCGGCCTGAACTTCCAAGGTGGTGAGTTCGCTGAGCACGACGGTGTCGGGGCCAGCCTCGCCTTCGATGACGATCGGCACCTCAACGACGACCTTCTCGCCACGACGAACGATGATCAGGTCAACGTGTTCGATCCGGCCAGTGACGGGGTGACGCTGAATCTGCTTCGGCAAAGCCATCTTGGAATCGAGGCCCTCGAAGGCCAACTCAAGGAGAGCGTTGGGGTTACGCAAGGCCAGCTCGGAGGCGTGAGCCGGAAGAGCCAGATGTTCGGGTTCCTGACCGTGCCCATAGATCACTGCCGGGATCTTGCCGTCACGACGAAGACGGCGCGCAGCACCCTTACCGAATTCGTGACGGACAGCCGCGTTGAGAGTGTAATCAGCCATAGTTCAACTCCTCTGCATGAATGACGACAATGCCTGCAGGGAGGATTCTGTGAATCTTGTCGATCACGGACGTCTCGTCCCTCGCCAAGCAACTCCCCAAGCCTAGAGGGTCACACCCACCCCGGTCAACCCGTGGTCGCTGAGTTGACCGGGACTCCGCCGGGGCGACAGCCGCACGACCGCCACCACGGCAAACATCAAATGCAAGTGCAACCTGGGTGCAACGACTTGGGGGCCGAGAAATCAGTACTCGAAGATTTAGTCTTGATCGTCGAAGATGGAGGCCACTGAACCGTTCACGAATACTTCGTGGATAGCGCGGGCCAGCAACGGAGCAACCGACAAGACCGTCAAGTTCTTGATCCCGATGGTCTCGGACACCGGCAAGGTGTTGAGCACGATGATCTCGTCGAAAGGAGTGGAATTGAGACGCTCAACGGCTGGACCGGAGAAGATCGGGTGAGTAGCTGCACACAGCACCTTCTTGGCGCCGTGATCCACCAGGGCCTGGGCTGCCTGGCAGATGGTACCGGCGGTATCGATCATGTCATCGACTAGCAGACAGGTACGCCCTTCAACAGTGCCGACGACCTCTTGGACCTTGACCTGATTGGCGACGGTCGGATCATGCCGCTTGTGGATGATAGCCAGCGGGCACTTCAGCCGGTCCGTCCACATGTCGGCCAGGCGCACCCGTCCGGCGTCCGGGGAGACAATCGTCATGTCTTCGCTGGAGTAGTTCTCCTTGACGTAATCCGCCAGAACGGGCAGGCCCATCAGGTGATCGACCGGGCCGTCGAAGAAGCCTTGAATCTGCGATGCGTGCAGATCAATCGACATGATCCGGTCGGCACCGGCCGCCTTGAACAAATCAGCGACGAGCCGCGCAGAGATAGGTTCGCGCCCCAGGTGCTTCTTGTCTTGGCGGGCGTAGGGGTAGAAGGGGGCAACGACGGTGATTCGGCTAGCCGAGGCGCGTTTCAGGGCGTCAACCATGATCAGTTGTTCCATCAGCCATTCGTTGACTGGCGAACAATGGCTTTGAATCACGAAGGCATCCGAACCACGAACGGATTCTTCATAGCGGACATAGATCTCGGAGTTGGCGTAGGAAATCAGCCGGTTGGGGACGAGATCGAACCCCATCAATGTGGCGACTTCTTCAGCTAAAGGTTTGTTAGCCCGTCCAGAGAACAACATCAAATGTGTTCCGTTAGGACCCTTGACACCACTCACTTGTACTCCTCGGGATTCATGCTCTGCTTGCGTGTCCGAGACTCCGCCACCTTTGGGTGCACCTTATCGCAATCTTGCGAAGCTGCCGCTGCGGCCGCAGAACTTGGACGATTCTGTATCACCCACTGAGAGTCGATGTGTACATCGGACGGATGTAGCGCGCGGGAACCGGCGGGGACGTCATGGTCGATGACCGTCCCGTCCGCGATGACTGACCCTGCACCGATCTCTATCGGGGCGACGACAGTGGTGTTCGCTCCCACCCAGGCATGGGCACCGATGTGGGTGTGGAGCTTGTTGGTGCCGTCATCGTTGACCAGCACCACCCCTGGCTGGATCTGAGCCCCTTCGTCGATCGAGGCATCAGCCACATAAGCGGCGTGCGGGATCGAGGCTCCGTCAGCCATTTCGAGATTCTTAGTTTCGACGAAACTGCCGATCCGGTTGCGGTCAGCCAGAACGGTTCCCGGACGCAGGTGGGCGAATGGGCCAATCCGGCAGTCGGCACCGATCACAGCGAAGGTGGCGTGCGAGCGAATCACCGACGATCCCGCGCCAACCTCGACGTCACGCAGTGTGGTGTCGGGACCGATCTCGGCACCATCACCGATGGAGGTTGCGCCATGGAGGTAAACACCTGGCCAGACGATGACGTCTTGGCCGAGGTCGACATCAGCGTCGATCCAGGTCGAACCGGGATCAACGATGGTCACTCCAGCCCGCATCCACCGGGTGAGGATTCGACGGTTCATCTCCCGATTCATCAAAGAGAGCTGGACGCGGTCATTGACCCCTTCGGTTTGCCAAGAATCTTCAGTCATCCAGGCCCCGACGCGACGACCCAAACCGTTGGCGTAAGAGATGATGTCAGTCAGATATAGCTCGCCTTGGTCATTGTCGGTGGTGAGCTGACCAAGACCGTCTCGCAACACCTGGGAGTCGAAGACGTAGATACCCGAGTTGATCTCGCGAATCGCCCGCTCAGCAGCCGATGCGTCCCGGTGCTCGACGATGGCCCGGACTGTTGCATCTTGGTTGCGCACAATTCGTCCGTAACCGGTGGGATCGTCAATGGTCGCGGTCAAGACGGTGACGGCATTGCCCTGCTGGCGATGTTCAGCGACGAGTTCAACGAGGGTCGATCCGGACAGGAGCGGGACGTCGCCATAGGTGACGACGACCTCGCCGTCGAGAGAGTCGATCGCTTCGAGACCGCATTGGACGGCATGGCCGGTTCCGCGCTGTTCTTCTTGAATGGCTGTGGACACATAGGGGGCGATCTCAGATAGGTGGGCGATGACTTGCTCGCGCTTATTGCCGACGACGACAACCAGATTGCGGGGGTTGAGGTCTTCAGCAGCGTTGACGGCGTAGCTGAGCATCGAATGCCCGGAGATTTCGTGGAGAAGTTTGGATTTCGCCGATCTCATCCGTTTGCCTTCGCCAGCGGCAAGAACCACCACGGCACATACATCGGGTGTTGAAGGGGACGGCGATGTCTGCGGATGAGAATCCGAGGTAGCCATAAGATCACTCCTGGTCGCAGCGCCAATCGGCAGACTAGCCCGCATTCGGAGATTCAACTCACGACGGAACCGGGCAGGTCTTAGGTTCACCAAAAACCGAGATTCGCATCTGCCTAACCGCCACAGCGAACCCAGATCCACGATGAACTGTTCCCCGGGCAGGAGTCGAACCTGCGTCGCTAATCCTGATTCAAAGTCAGGCGGGCCCTGCCGACAGACCAACCGGGGATTGGGATCTCCCTCACAGCCATCCAGCTCTTACAGAATAGACTGGACCGGCCAGATAGGGTGAGAACTCCACGACCGGGCTCAACAATACACTGTTTTGGGCGACTGGACGATTCGAGGTAGGACACAGACGGGATACACCATGGCCAGTACCGAGACCAGAAGCAAAACTCGCGGACGCATGACCGGCACTCAGCGCCGTGAGCAGTTGATCAGTGTTGCCCGAGGAATTTTCGCGGACAAGGGGCTAGAGGCTACCACCGTCGAAGAAATCGCCAAGGTCGCCGACGTCTCCAAACCAGTGGTCTACGAGCACTTTGGCGGCAAGGAGGGGCTCTATGCGGTCCTCGTCGATCGTGAGATCACCACCTTTTCTTCGATGGTCAAGGACGGGCTGGACACGCCCGGGGCAGGGCCTCGCCAACTTCTGGAACAAGCCACTCTATCCATGCTGACCTACATTGATCAGTTCCCCGATGGGTTTAAAATTTTGCTCCAAGCCAGCCCCGACGACTCCCCTGACGGCTATGTCGGAACCATCCTTGACGACATCACCGATTGGGTAGCTGACCATCTGCGACTCGCTCTGGCTCGTCTCGGCTTCGACCCGTCCTTCGCCGGTCTCTACGCGCAAGCCATGGTGGGACTGGTCTCGGATGCCGCCCGATACTGGCTGGCTAACCGCCGTCAGTTCACCCTCGACGAAGTAGCCGCCCATCTGGTCAACCTGCTCTGGAACGGACTCGGCAACCTCCAGAAGGAACCTGTGCTGTTGACCCGCGAGTCGCCGCGCTGGAACGAGAAGCGCCGGCGTCGCGCAGCGAAGGCGGCTGGGGTTGCTGCGAAGAAGCAGATCCGCTACGACCATGATTCCGAGACGGTGGAGCAAACCCGCGTCCTCGACGAATCCCTAGCCCAGCAGATGAGCTCCTCGGACGGGCCCGTAGGCGAGACGGACACCGGCGACTGAGTCGAGTCCACTGAGTCGCTCGGCAAGGGCTGCGGCATGGGTGTGATCGCGGGCAAGGAAAGCCATGGTCGGACCCGATCCAGACACGATTGCAGCCAGCGCCCCAGCATCGAGACCTTGCCGGTAAAGCTCAGCCAACTCTGGACGCAACTTAAATGCAACCGGCTGCAGGTCGTTGCGGAAATGTTGCACAACCCCGTCGATGTCCCCCTGCTTCAGGGCCTGGATCATTGCTGGGTTGAGGTGGATGTGCCGAGGGGGTTCATTGAGGTCGAACTCCCGGAACACAGACGGTGTTGACAGCCCAACCGTAGACATGACAAAGACCCAATGGAATCTGGCCGGGGCCTCGATGGGGGTGAGTTGTTCGCCTCGATTGACGCCGATTGCGGTCCCCCCAAGCAGGCTGAAGGCCATGTCGGAGCCGAGTTCACCGGCATATTCGAGGAGTTCGTTGATGGAGAGACCGAGCCCGTAGAACTGATTGAGGCCCAGCAAAGTGGCCGCCCCGTCTGCCGATCCTCCTGCCATTCCGCCTGCGATTGGGATGTCTTTGACGACGTCAATCCGCACACCCACCGGATGTGGGCCATATCTGTCAGCCAACAGACTGGCGGCTCGATGAACCAGATTAGTGTGGTCTATCGGGAGCGCCTCTGCTCCTTGGCCGGTCATGGTGATCTCCAGCACGGCGTGATCAATCGGAGTGAAGGTCACCTCGTCCCACAACGACACCGCCTGGAAGACCGTCTCCAGCGGGTGAAATCCGTCCTCACGCAAGCCACCGACGTGGAGGGCTAGGTTCACTTTCGCCGGGACCCGGACCACGAAGGTCTCAGGTCTGGCTGTTGACGGGCAGGACTGAGTAGAGGACGTCGAGGATTGAGGGATCACGATTCCTCCCCTAAGCAGGACAGTGTCTCGGCTAAGGCGATGAAGTCGTCGAGGGTGAGCCGTTCTGCGCGAAGCTGCGGGTCGAGGCCGATCTTGGCGCAGGCCTGCTCCACTGCGGCTGATGAACCGGCTAAGCCTGATAGTGCCGAGCGAATCATTTTGCGGCGCTGGTTGAATCCTTCGTCGATGACCGCGAAGACTTCGTCGCGGGGAACGGGCCAGTTTCGGTGGTGACGGACGATCTCGACTAGCCCGGAGTCCACCCGGGGCACCGGCCAGAAAACCTGGGGCGGGACTGGGGCGATCCATTGGGAATCGGCGTACCACTTCAGTTTGACGCTTGGGGTGCCGTAGACGCGGGAACCGGGGGTGGCGACGAGACGGTCGGCCACTTCGCGTTGCACCATCACCAAGGCCTTGTTCCAGGAAGGGAATTGGGCGCAAAAGTGCAAGACAACCGGTACTGAGACGTTGTAGGGGAGGTTGGCTACGAAGGAGGTGGGGGCGGCCGGAAGTTCGGTGACGTCGAGTGCGTCAGCCGTGATCACCGTCAGATTGTGAGCGAACTGTGGCATCCGCTCGGCGATGGTTCGCGGTAGGGAGCTAGCTAGTAGCGGGTCGATTTCGACGGCGATGACTTTGACTCCAGCTTCGAGCAATCCAAGGGTCAGGGAGCCCAAACCTGGACCTACTTCCACGACGGTTTCGCCGGGAGTCAGTTTGGCAGCTTGGACGATCTTGCGGACGGTGTTGGCGTCATGGAGGAAGTTCTGCCCGCGAGTCTTGGTTGGTTTGAGCCCGATGTCGGCAGCAATGCGCCTCATCGAGGCGGGATCGAGGAGCCCCGTCTTCACCATGCACCCCCATAGGCCAGCTCAGTGTTGGCGTAGGTCCAGGACGCAACCTCATCGACACCCCTGCCCAACTGTGCCGCGATGAAACCTAGGGTGTGCCCGATCAGGTAGGAGCCATTCCAGCGGCCACGGCACGGTTCTGGGGTGAGGAAGGGAGCGTCTGTCTCGATCAGAATCTTATCTGTCGGGCATACAGCCAGGGCTTGACGTAGATAGTCGGCATTCTTGAAAGTGACGGTGCCGGGGAAAGACAGCCAGTAGCCGCGTTCGAGACATTCTCTAGCAAACCGGGCATCGCCGGAGAAGCAGTGCATGATGACTCGTTCAGGGGCTCCTTCACGATCCAGGACGGCGAGGATGTCGTCGTGGGCTTCGCGATCGTGGATCGCCAAAGTCAGGCCGTGGTCCTTGGCGATCTGGATGTGACGGGAGAAGGCGTAATCCTGAACGCTATGCCCCTCTTTGTCGCGGGTGCGGTAGTAGTCCAGGCCGGTCTCACCGACTGCGCGCACCTTAGCCCCTGCCTGGGCGAGAAACTCGATCTCGTCGAGGGCCTGGTCAAGGGCCTTCTTGGATTGTTCGGCGACGAGACGAGCGGCGTCATTGGGGTGGATAGCGACGGCACAGATCACCTCTGGATAGGCGTGGGCTACCTCCACTCCCCACCGGGACGATTCAACGTCGCAACCAATTTGCACCACTTTTGCAACACCTGCGTCATGGGCAAGTTCGAGCAGGGTATCTAGGCTGAGGCCGGTGTAGTCCACCGTGGTATCCAGATGGGTGTGTGCATCGATGATCGGGGTCGAGACGGGATCTGCGACGGGGGCCAGCTTGGGATTCGTCTCGGCGAGACGACGCAGTTCCTCAGCCGCACGGCTCGGCCGAGGCCGGCCTGCACTTAGATCAGTCACGAAGGGGCTCCCGTCTGGTATCAATAGAGGCGCAGTGGGTCGAACTGCGGGTGCGCGTTTTAGAATCGGCCTGCGCCACCCGCACCTGGGCAGGAGTTTCACTCACCGTCTCCGGCTTACGCATCGCCACCACTCGATCGTAGAGCTCTGCCTTCGCCAGGCCAAACTCCTTAGCCACGGCAGCGACCGCGCGAGTCATCCTCTCCCCCGCCTCGACCCTAGCTAATACATCGTCGACGGCCTCATCCGAGCTTCGATGCGGTGCGTCAACCCCGTGGATGACGACAACACATTCGCCCCTGGCGCACTCATCTGCCCACGCCTGCAACTCAGCCAAGGTCCCCCTCCGAACTTCCTCGAAGGGTTTGGTGAGTTCGCGACACACCGCGCCTCGACGCTCGGGGCCGAAAACCCTTGCCGCGTCTGCGAGGAAATCGGCGAGCCGGTGTGGCGCCTCGAAGAACACCATCGTCCTGTCTTCAAATTCCAAGGACGCTAGGTGCGCGCGGCGCTGCCCGGCCTTCCGCGACACAAACCCCTCGAAACAGAACCGATCCACGGGAGCGCCCGACATGGCCAGGGCCGCAAGCACTGCAGAGGGGCCAGGGATCACTGTCACCGGGATCCCCTCAGCAATCGCTGCCACCACCAGACGGTAGCCAGGATCCGAGACACAAGGCATCCCTGCGTCGGTCACACACACCACATCTACGCCCTGACGCAACTGATCGAGCAGCAGGGGAAGTCGTGAGGCCTCATTGCCGTCAAAAAATGAGATGACCTTGGCGCTGACGTCGACCCCCAGCCTGGCGGCGAGGGTGCGAAACTTGCGGGTGTCTTCAGCGGCGATCACTTCGGCTGAGGCGAGGGTGTGTTTGAGGCGTTCAGAGCCATCCAAGCTGTTGCCGATCGGGGTGGCCGCAAGAATGACCGTCCCGGAAGTGGCCGCATCAACTGTCATTGGGCCAGCCTACCGCTTCGACCCGGCGATACGGTCAACCATCCCCTGACTCTCCCACATTGCCGCCTGCCGCCGTCATGGTGCAGCCAACCTTCTGAAGGCTGTATAGGATGGATCTGTGAGCGTATCAGGCACTTCGGCACGTCGTCAGCACCTTTCCGACTCGACCATCACTCGTCTAGAGCAAGGACGCCTTCGCGATCCCCAGGCCGGGTGGGTCGTGGCCTTCATCCTGGCAGCACTGAGTCTCGTGATGAGCCTGATCAACCTGGCGACCCCAAACAAGCTCGTCTTTGACGAGACCTATTACGCCAAGGACGCGTGGAGCATCCTCAACCACGGATATGAGCTGGATTGGCCCAAAGACGCCAACGACCAGATCGTCCAAGGCAACGTCACCGTCTGGAAAGACACCGCCGCCTATGTGGTCCATCCGCCAATGGGCAAGCTGTTGATTGCGGTCGGTGAGCACTTCTTCGGCATGAACTCCTTTGGTTGGCGATTCATGTCGGCAGTATTTGGCGCGCTGATGGTGTTCTTCGTCGTCAGACTCGCACGACGCCTGTCTCGATCGACCCTGGTTGGTGGCATGGCCGGTTTGCTGTTGTGTTTCGACGGGCTGCACTTCGTGATGAGCCGGGTGGCCTTACTCGACATCTTCCAGGCCACCTTTGCCGTCGCTGCAGTCTCTGCGATCGCCGCTGATCGAGATTGGATGCGCGGGAAACTAGCCGACTATCTGCGCGCTCGCGGTCTACCTGACCTGCAGGGTGAATATGGGCCGTCCCTGCTCTGGCGTCCGTGGCGTCTGCTCGCCGGGATCGCCTTGGGGTGTTCTATCGCGGTGAAGTGGAACTCGATCTATCTGCTCGCCGTCATGGGACTGTGGTCGGTGGTATCTGATTGGTCATCCAGACGGGCCGCCGGTGCCAGCCGTAACGCCTTCCGCTCTATTCTCGCCGACGGCGTGCCGGCCTTCGTCTACCTGGTGGTGGTTGCCATTCCGACCTATCTGGCGTCGTGGATTCCGTGGATGATGACCTATCGCGACCAGACGCGAACCTGGTTCCTTTCGCCAAACCCGACCCTGTCGAAAATGTTTGGCGAACCCTTCGCCGCAATGGTGCACTACCACCAGCAGATGTACAGCTTCCACACCGGCAACTACATCATGAACGAAGCCACCCACACCTACTCGGCGCACCCCCTGGGGTGGCTTGTGGTTGCCCGCCCGATCGGTATCGATGCCGTCAACGGGATCAAGCCGGGCACCGACGGATGTAACGCGACCGGTGAAACCTGTTTGCGAGTCATTTCTGGAATGGGGACTCCGTTCCTGTGGTGGATGGCGGCGATCGCCCTCGTCGTCGGTCTGATCTGGTGGCTCGGACGCGGCGAGGCCGAGTTCGGTTTGCCGATTCTGGCGGGGATGTCGACCTATCTACCGTGGTTCCACTACGCAGATCGCCCGCTGTTCTTCTTCTACGCGATCATGATTATCCCGTTCACCGTGACGGTACTAGCCATGGTTCTGGGTCGGATTCTCGCAACGGCATCGCGGCCACACTCGTCCCGGGATACTACAGACGACCTCGCCGAGGCTGCCCCTGACGGCAGTGACGCCGAGCGCGCGAAGACCAAGGATAGGTCACGACTGATTCCGACGCTCGTGGTGGCGGCCGCTGTGATTC
>JAEZZG010000042.1 GCA_023442485.1 Actinomycetes bacterium
CCCAAACTCTCCTGTGAGAGGGTGCCTCTCCAGCAGATTCCTGGTTGCATTCGTCGACGTGGACGAAATGTAGCCAAACCCAACCTTTGCCCATCTTCGGCGGATGTAACGGATTCCACACCTGGCTAACCGCTGAACCGGACATACCCAGGCAGCAGGATGAAGGAGCAGACATGAAGTCCATCAATGTTGGAATTGTAGGTGCCGGCAGAGCCGGAATGATCCACGCCCGCACCTTCGCCCGACACGTTGACCATGTTCGACTGGTCGGTATTGCAGACCCGAGCGAACCAGCCAGGCTTGCTGCCCACGCCGCACTTGGGATTGACGTCTTTGCCGAAGCCGCCGCATTGATGGAACATTGCGACGCTTTGGTCATCGTCACACCAACAAGCCTGCACTGCGACCTAGTTGTGGAAGCGGTTTCGGCGGGCTGCCATGTCCTATGTGAGAAGCCAATGGCGATGAATGTTGGTCAATGTCAGGAGATGATCGACGCTGCCACTCGAGCCTCACGTCACCTGCAGATTGGTTTCATGCGTCGGTTCGATCCCGGATTTCGACGGGCCAAGGAAATCGTCGATTCCGGTGCTATCGGAGACGTCGTCATAGTCAAATCACTCACCCATGGGCCATCCACGCCACAGCCGTGGATGTACGATTTGAACCAATCTAACGGCCCTCTCGCCGAAGTCTCCAGCCATGACCTGGACGCAATCCGCTGGTATAGCGGCGCCGACTACTGCAACCTTTATGCAACTGCAGGAAACTATCGTTGCCTTGAAGCCCTCGACGAATTCCCTGATTTTTACGACACTGTCTTGCTGAACACTCGCCTGACCAACGGGTGCATTGGCCTCGTCGACGGGGCCCAAGGCGTCAAATACGGATATGACTCGCGCGTAGAAATCCTAGGCACCCACGGGCGTGTCGATGTGGGCGATCTCAACGCGAACCGGGTCGTCGTTCACCAACGCGACGGTCACGGCAGACGTGACACCGTTGACAGCTGGCGTTCACTCTTCACCGACGCCTATATCGCCCAAGATCAGTCTTTCATCAACTCCATTCTTGCCGACGATACTCCCGAGGTCACCGGGGAGGACGGACTCGCTGTCGTTGCTGCCGTGGTGGCCGGCAATGAATCCATTCGGACGGGCAACGTCATCACTGTCGAACGTGCACAGCAATGACCACAACCACCCAGAGAATCAACGATGATCTCTGCCGAGGAAAGGAAAACCATGACCACTGACGGTTACATCATCGGCGTCGATATGGGCACGGGCTCGGCGCGGGCCGGCGTCTTCGACGCAACCGGGAAACAGTACGGATTCGGTGTTGCTCCGTGGGAGACGTCCTACCCACAGCCGGGCTGGGCTGAACAAGACCCAACCACATGGTGGGCGTGTACTGCGACTGCGATCCGTGAAGCTGTAGCCAAGTCTGGTGTCGATCCCGACGCAATCAAGGCGCTGTCGATGGACGCAACCTCATGTACGGTCGTCTCTCTCGACGCGAATGACAACGTGCTCCGTCCAGCATTGCTGTGGATGGATGTCCGCGCAATCGATCAGGCTGAACGGGTCAAAGCGACGGGCGATCCTGCTCTGAAATACTGCGGCCAAGGCCCCGTTTCGGCAGAATGGGGTCTGCCCAAGGCTATGTGGCTGAAGGAAAATGAACCCGACACTTTTGCCAAGACCGCAACCATCTGTGATGAGACTGACTGGCTCGTCAACAAACTCACCGGAGAATGGACGATGTCTGTCTCCCACGCTGCCGGAAAGTATTTCTACGACGGCGACCATGGTGGCTGGCCAATGTCGCTATATCAGTCCCTCAACGCTGACGACATTCTGGCGAAATACCCCAAACGGGTGGCCCAGGTCGGCGACATCATCGGCACCCTCTTACCTGAGATCGCAGAAGAACTGGGTTTGAGCCCATCCACCATTGTTGTTCAAGGCGGCATCGACGCCTACTTTGGTGCTGTCGGTCTCGGTGTTGCCCAGCCTGGACGCCTAGCCATGATTACCGGATCCAGCCACGTCCTCACAGGTCAATTGGCTTCACCGATCTACACGAAGGGGCTGTGGGGCTCCTATACTGACGCGACTGTTCCCGGCTATTACACGATAGATGGTGGCCAAGTATCTACCGGTTCTGTGATCGAGTGGTTCCTGGCGAATCTCGGCGTTAATGCTCGCCTGGCTCAGAAACAGGATGGGGCAGACCCCTATGACATCTTGACCAGAAGCGCGACTGAAATTCCGATCGGTTCTGACGGCGTGATCATGCTCGACCACTTCCAAGGCAACCGCGCTCCCCACTTCGATGCGCGTTCCCGTGGCATGTTCTTCGGTTTGAGTCTCCACCACACCGAAGGCCATCTATTCAGGGCCCTACTCGAAGGGATTTGCTACGGAACCGAAGCAATTTTTGAAGTCATGCGCAATGAGGGCGTCCCCCTCGAAGAAATCATCGTCTCTGGTCCAGCGACAAAAAATCCGCTGTGGCTACAAATGCACGCTGATGTCTCGAACTTGCCGATGACCACAACCGATGTGAACGAAGGCCCAGTTCTCGGCTCGGCTATGGTCGCGGCGGTCGGAGCCGGGATGTACCCAGATATTCCATCGGCATCTATGGCAATGACGCGCACGGCTGGCACGATCGAACCCGATCCAACCGCCCACGAGCAGTACCAGTTCTACTATCACGCCTATAAGGACGCCTATCTAGCGATGAAAGATGTCCTAGCTTCGGTGACAGAGCACGTCTCTGAAGGTTATTCACGCAAGTAGGCGATCGTCGGGGTCGGCGTGGTGAGTCGGCCCCGATACCTACACGCCCCAGCACCTACCCAATCCGGCTCCCACCACACAACTACGAGGAAGCAGAACATGTCTCAATCACTGATGGCTGATGCCCTTAGCCGAGCTACCGATACCCGAGAGATTGCACTCGGACGGCAGGTCATCGGCAGAGTTGGGGAAGTCTTCGCTCAATGGGTGAATTCCAGACGCGTTGTCATCGTGGCGGATGAGACGACCTTCGGGCTCGCTGGAAACCAAGTTCACGCATCATTGGTAGAAGCTGGCTGTGAAATCGTGGACGTGTTCGTGTTCCCGGCTCAGCCACCGGTTTATGCCGGATATGAGAATGTAACCACCGTCAAGTCGGTCTTAGCGAGGAACGAGGCAGTAGCTTGCTCGATTGGATCGGGGACTATCTCAGATTTAGTGAAACTCGCTTCGGGGGAATTAGGGCAGCCCTATGTTCACGTCTGCACCGCAGCATCCATGGATGGTTACGCCGCTTTCGGAGCGGCAATCACCAAAGACGGCTTCAAGATCACCCGGACTTGCCCCGCTCCGGTCGCGATCATTGCCGATCTTGACGTCATGGCAACAGCTCCGAAACACATGATCGCTAACGGATATGCAGACATCCTCGAAAAGTTCACCGGCGGTGCCGACTGGATCATCGCTGACGCATTAGGGATCGAGACCATTGAACCTGAAATCTGGAACTATGTTCAGGCTAACCTCGCCGAGATCATGGCTAATCCAGGTGGACTAGCTAGCGGTGATCTCGGACTGATGGAGGATTTCGTCACGGAATGTATGATGGCCGGCCTTGCAATTCAAGCGATGCAATCGTCCCGACCGGGTTCTGGTGCGGGGCATAACTTTTCCCATCAATGGGAGATGGAAGGTTACGGTCTGGATTGGCCGCTTCCGTTGTCTCACGGGGCGAAAGTGGGGATTGGGACGGTATGTATCGCGGCTCTCTACGACGAAACCCAACGTCGCGGCTTTGATCATGTTGATGCAGACGCCGTGGCCAATTCTTGGCTCTCACCTGAGGCCAATGATCAACGAGTGCGGAATCTGCACGATATTCCTGAGATTGAAGAGGCGGCCGTTGTGCAGTCTCGCGGGAAATACCTTGAAAAAGATCACGTCGTTGCCAGGATCGAGCTCATCAAACAAGTGTGGCCGTTGATCAAGGACCGTCTCCGGCACCAGGTTCCACCGGCAAGACAACTCCAGTACATGCTTCGGGAGGTTGGCGCGCCGTGGCACCCGGCACAGATTGGAATCTCCTTAGACAAACTCAAACACACCTACTACCAGGCCCAGACTATCCGCTCGCGATACACCATCATGGACGCGCTATTCGAGACTGGTCAGCTCAACTCCATGATTGACAGCCTATTTGAACCTGGTGGCTTCTGGGCAGACAATCCAATGCCAACTGAGGGTTTCATCGTCCCGGAATAACCCGTCATGGGCCATCATGATGGCAACACACAAACTCTGCTCGCGACTCATCCACGATCCCAGGAGTGAAATCCCACTACTCGATTCATCGACGGAGGCTACCCCATGACGTCTATCCCCGACCATCGCTCCATCATCACCACTTTGATCGACTCATGGAAAGATGCCCTAGACCAGATCAACCCGGCAGAGCTGGAGGGTTTCGAGTCGCTCTTGCGTCAATCAAGACGTGTCTTCATCACCGGAGCTGGCCGATCCGGGCTGGTAGTTAAAGCCTGCGCTAATCGGCTAATGCATCTGGGACTGACGGTACATATCGTCGGGGAGGTCACCACCCCAGCCATCGGAGAAGGTGATGTCTTAGTGGTGGCATCGAATTCCGGAACCACACCAGGGCCTGTGCACTCCGCTACCGTCGCAGCAACAGTCGGGGCTCGCGTCGTCGCCTTGACCTCGACCCCAGACTCACCCTTAGCCGCACTCGCAGACTGCGTGATCACCATCCCGTCGGTTTCGACGCAAATTCCGCTGCCACTGGGCACTTTCTTCGAGCAGAACCTGTTTATCGTCCTAGAGTCTTGTATCGTGCACCTGCAGCGACGTTTTGACATTCCAGAGAGTGCCTTGAAAGATCGGCACGCTAACATGGAATAATCTGAGGTTCATCTGATGCTGCGGGATAAGTGGATCCGCAACACTCTGTATAGGAGTAGATAGTGGCGAAACGCGGGCACGTTGGCGAAGCCATTAGCAAGCTGTTCAGCCTCGAGATCGTGAGATATCTCTTCGTCGGCGGGCTAGCCTTCATCGTCGACTTCGGGTTGATGTTGGTATTCGCCAATGTTTTCCATGTGTGGCTGTGGCTAGCCGTCGCGATCGGCTACTGGGCTGGGTTCGTGGTCAGCTATCTGGGGCAAAAGAACTACGCCTTTCAGTCTGCGGTGAAGAACTCCGACGCCATCGTCCGCTACTGCATCTTGGTGGCTATCAACTGGGGCATCACCACGGGCATCATGTACCTGTTCACCCACACCTTCCACTGGGGTAACGCATGGTCGAAGATTGTGTGTACCGTGTTGATGACGATCTGGAACTACTTCGCCTATCGCTTCTTCGTCTTCCCGCCGATCCGCAAACCCATCATTGGCACGCCCACAGATCGACCAGCTTCCATTGACGTGATCATCCCAGCCCACAACTCCACTGACTGTCTCGAGCAGTCGATCACCGAACTTTTGGCCTGGCACCGCGATCACAAACTTCCGCTCAACGCCATCATCGTCGAAAATAACTCGACCGACGACACCTATGCTTGCGCTTTGGCTCAGCGAGACCGCGACGACGTCCGGGCCGCCGAGGATTTCAAGATCACCGTGATTCAGTCCCCTGGCGGCATGGGGAATGCCTATCGCGCCGGTATTGAAGCCAGCAGCGCAGAGGCTCTGCTCCTGACCGCCGACGATCTACCCTTCGGTGATTCCGACCTGAACCAGTGGTACGACAACCCGCGGACCGGCATCATTCTCGGCTCGAAACACCACCCCGAATCTGACATCAACCGCTCCTTCATGAGATCGCTGTCAACCTGGGGATTCACCTGGCTGCGTCGCTGGATTCTCGGCACCTACATCGGTGATTCCCAAGGCACCCTTTTCGTGCCCGGGGACTGGGCCAGGTCTCTGACGCCCTATCTCAAAGAGGAAACCTACCTGTCCTCGACCGAGATCGTGTCCATCGCCGAGATTCAACGAGTACCGCTGACCGAGATCCCGGTCCGCCTCACCGAGAGGCAAAGTGAGCACGCCACCAGAATCTCGCTGATGGACGTGGTGATGATGGGGCGGGGCCTGTTCCGTCTGCGCAAACGTTATTCCTACTACTCGAAGGAAATCCCGCGTCTGCCTCAATACCAGGGGGTCGGCGAAGAAGGCACTACCTCGAACCTGTCCAACTAAGTCTCAGCCCATTCGTCGAGCACCGATTGCCAGTCAACGCGGAGGCATCTGCCCAACTCAGTCCACGTCTAGGCGGTGGGTGACCTTCGGCTCGTCCGGGGATTATTTCCGGTTATGGACTAAGCTAAAGGCGTCCTGACAATGACGTTTCGAGGAGTCACTATGAAACTTGCGTTCGGTTGCGATCCCAATGCTGCAGACCTGAAACTCATCTTGATGAAGAAGGCAGAAGAGCTTGGCCATGAGGTGAAGGATTACGGTTCGGACGATCCCATCTACGCCAATACTGCGTTTGATGTTGCCAAGGCTGTAGCGGCTGGCGAATGTGAACGCGGCATCTTGGTGTGTGGCACCGGCATCGGTGTTTCTATCGCCGCTAACAAGGTCAAGGGTGCCTACTGTGCATGTATCCACGACGTTTACCAGGCAGAGCGCGCGGTGCTATCCAATAACGCCAACCTGATTTCCATGGGGTCTCAGGTGATCGGTCCGAAGCTGGCTGAGAAACTGCTCGAGGAATACCTCAAGTACACCTACGACCCGAACTCTCGTTCCGGCGACAAGGTCAATCGGATTTGCAGCTTTGAAGCTGGCGACGAAGCCGCTATCTAAAGCTCACACGAATGGCCAGGACGGTGACGCCCTGGCCATTCCTTTATCTGCACTCAAGCAGCCCGGTCTCTGTGCCGACCCTGCCCGACCGTGTTGTTTTACAGAGAAATCCCTAGTCGGAACCGCCGGTGCGTTCCGGGCGTATGAGGAATTCAGTACGTAGCAACGAGCGACGATCCTGGTTCGGGTGTTCTAAAACTTCGTCCGGGATCGAAAACTCAGGCTGACCGGCCGGAGATGGCGTCCTCGGATCATCTCCGCTCTAGCCTGTGAAACCATGCGGTGGGCCTACCGAATCAGGTGGGCCCACCGCATTTTCGTTGTTGGGAAGTGACGGAGACGGCACTGACGAACCCTGCAGATTCGACACCCTCGTCATACCTGTTCACCGAAGACGCCTGGGGAGGCGACATAGACGCGATCACGGCTGCCGTACCGCCACCCCAGTGCCCGTCCCCGGCCTAAGCCACTTCTAGGACTGGCCTTGAGCTGCCTTCATGAATCGACGCTGGTAACTGGTCACCTGGTTAGTCGAGGTGAACCGGGCCAGGTAGTTGGGTTCGGCAGTAATCACGACGCGATGCTGCATGTCCACAAACTCGGGTTCGGCCAGCATCTTATCGATGTCGGGATAGTTATCCGGGCCCTCCATGGAGCACACGATCAAACGAGTGTCGGCCATGTTGGAGTCGCGCAGTACGCGCAGGTCGTGGCGCATGGCGTCAAGACCGTCGCAGCCTTCGCGCTCACGGACCTTGCGGTACTTCACTAGCCACCGAGCCATTTCTAGGACAGCCTTGTCGTCCAAGTCCGCCTCGTCAGCAGCAAAGTAATCATTGGCGTACATGAAGTCGCGCAGTTGACCGATTTTATCGGCGCCACCGTCAATGTCGATCAACAACTGCGACATCTTCTCAGACTGCTTCAATCTGTGACGCAAGAAGGTGTTGATGAAGTAGGGGCGTGCCTGCAGGGCCAGACGGGTTTGGTAAGGCTCGAACATCAGGGTGAAGTTGACCCGATAGCCGTGATCGTGAAGCATCAGCGCCAAGTTGTGACCGCGCAGCGCGTCCTCAGTGTTGACACGATCCCAGCGTCCTCGCAGTTTCCCATTTCCTTCGAGAAGCTGCCCAACATTCTCGGCGTTGACCGGGCCGGTGTGCGGAACCTTGATCACGACTCGATACTCACTGAGCATCTCCCGGAACTTCGCGGCCTCTTCGAGAATCTCATTGACATCTTTGGTGAACGGATTGTTCAACTCGACTGAGATGTCGCAGCCAGGGCCGAGAACGCGACCGATTTCGGCCATGACTTCGTCACGAGTGCTGAACTTGTTGCCGACGTTTGCCTCTGGGTTGTTGATGAATAGGTCATAGATGATGCCCGGGTTGCAAGTCAGGTTCGCAAGCATCTTCGAGATCGGGGCGACCTCGTATGGGTTCGCGGAATCAGCGGAGAACAGCACATTGGTTGGGCGCTTGCGCCCGTCAGTGTCGTAAGAAATGTCGCGAACTAAGTTGACGGCAATCACACCTTCGGCCTGCAGATTCGCTTCGATCCGGAAACCTGCTGGGGTGTGGCCGGGCTCGACCTTGAAGTAATCAATCACTTTCCGAAACTCATCGGTGACTGTCAAGGCTTTGCCATAGGTGAGGAGATGCTCGAAGCCAGGACCGTCTAATTCTTGGTTGATGACGCGGTTGACGTAGTCTTCAGCTCCTCGTTCTACCGGCAGGCCAAGCGACCCGAGGGTGACGATCGGTTTGGCAGCAATCATTGGTAACTCCTTCTAACTTTCAATGCTGGGCGGGTGAGAGGTCGTGACGGGCTGGATACCGTGGTATTACCAGACCGGCAGACGTCGTCCCCGCTAGAGTGAGGCCTTGGCGATGTAGGCGGCGTACTGGTCAATTAGCTTGCCGGCAGACCGCGTCCCGATCAGTTTCACGTCATAGTGCTCAAAGAGGAACAGCGCTGCGGCTAACGTAAAGGTGCGAGGCACCCCGGATACCTTGATTTTGGTGTGGCCGGACAGATTCGCCTGCATGGTCTCGACATCGGCGAAATCGGGGAAGGCTTCTTGTCCGGTGGCGGTCTTGACGTAGTCGATTCCCAACGAGCAGCAAATCTTGGTCAAGGTTGCGATCTCGTCTTGGGTGAGGAATCCGACCTCGAAGATGATCTTGGTCCACGCATCCGCCTGACGGCAAAGCTCGGCGAAACGTCCAATCTCATCTTCAACAAACTTGGTGTTGCCATCTTTGAGCTCACCAATGTTGACTACCATGTCCATGGTAGAACAACCCGCCTCGAGAAGTTGGGTGGTTTCATCAAGCTTGGACTTTGTGGTGTAGGCACCGAAGGGGAAACCGAGAGCCCCGCCTGCGCGGACACCGGATCCTTGAAGTTCCTGGGCGACAAGTGGAGACCAGTAGGGGTTGGTGTAGAAAGCAGAGACCTGTTTCTGCTTAGCCAAGGCACAGTACTCCAGAATGGTCTGCTTCCCTACATCCTGGCGGTGCAGGGCAAGATCAAAATGTTTAGCGAACTCAGCGACGGTCAACATTGACACTCCTGACGATACGAAAATCCCGACGCGACGGCGAACAGCCGACGGCGGTTCTTGCTGGCTGTATAGTCTTGTCTACCACATTCAAAATAGCGCCTGGCTAGAACAAATGATTTGCTAGTGAAAAGCCAAAGTGTGGGAACGGATGTTCACCCAGGGACGGTTTGAGCCCGGCGGCAAGGATGCCCGAAGTGGTGGAACCCATCCATAGGCGATTGATCCGCTCCCCGGTATCGCTGTCTGCCGATACCACTCGTCATTGAAGCGCTGCTCGCGACGGTGCGACCAGCCATGACAGAAGGATTCCTGATGACTGATTACCTACTTGGTCTCGACGCAGGGACTACTGGATGCAAGACATGTATCTTCGACATTGACGGTACCCTGATTGCTTCCGACTACCGCGAATACCCTTGCCACTATCCTCAGCCCGGATGGGTTGAGCAATACCCTGAGGAGTTGACTCCTGCTCTATTTGCCTCCATCAAAGCCGCTGTGGAGGCCTCTGGAATCGATCCGCATGACATCAGAGGAATGTCAATCTCTTCTCAGGGGTCAATCACTGGGTTGGTTGACAAGAATCACCAACTGATTCGCCCGTTCATCTCCTGGCAGGACCTGCGTGGAGAAGAGCTACTACCCGAGATTGACGCTGCGATCGGGCGTGACCGCTACTACCAGATCACCGGTGCGCCACTGGGGTCGATGATGTCTATGTCGAAACTGTACTGGGTGAAGAAGAACGAACCAGAGAACTGGAATCGGGCTGCGTATTTCACCACTCACCAAGATTATTTCTTGAGAGTATTCGGCGCCGATGAGTATTGGACAGATACCGCATCGGCATCTCGTGAAGGCATGTTGGACCTAGACACTAATGATTGGGACCCTCTAACTCACGAATTCTTGGGTATCCCAATGTCGAAGCGCGCCCAGGTTACTGACGAACCAGGCAAAGTGGTCGGTCGCGTCTCACCTTCAGTGGCAGCAGCAACGGGATTAGTCGCGGGCACACCGCTATGCGTCGGATCACTGGACCAAAACTGTTCCACTTTCGGTGGTGGCGATGTGAGACCTGGTGACACCGTCATGGTGATCGGGACTTTCGGATCGTGCTTCGTCGTTCTAGGCGAACCTAACCGAGACCCTAAGGGGCGGTTGATCGTCAAACCTAACTATGGAATAGGTAACTGGACCATCGAGGCTTTCTCCAACACCTCTGCTGCCTCGTTCCGGTGGTATCGGGATGCCTTGGGCGACTATGAACAGTCAATCGCAGCCAAGCAAGGTGTTGATCCGTACAACTTGATCACAGATTCAGTCAAGGACGTTCCGCCTGGTTCCAATGGAGTGACTTTCCTGCCGTATCTACAAGGTGCGTCGGGTTCACGGCAGAACGGTAAGGCTCGGGCGACGTTCCTCGGCATGACTTTACACACCACCAAAGCTGACATGGCTCATGCCGTCCTGGAAGGGATCTGTTTCGAGATGAATGACATCCTCGAAACTCAGAAGGACGCTGGAATCGAAGTTGGAACAATTCGGCTTTCGGGAGGCGCTGGCAAATCTCCGCTATGGTGCCAGATGATGGCAGATATCTTCCAACGCCCCATCGCGTTGCTGCAAACGTCTGAGACAGGATGTCTTGGCGCTGCCCTATACGCCGGCGTGGGGGTTGGACTCTACGAGTCACCTCAGGCAGCAGCCGACCGCGCGGTGAAGGTTTCTAAGACCTACGAACCGAATCCAGAATTGGCGAAGCCGTACCGAAAGGCCTTCGATAGGTTCATCGACGTATATGAAGCACTCGATAAGACGATTTTCGTCTAGCTGAGAATCGAGGTGGGTGGCGTTACCGCAAACGCCACCCACCTTCTGGCTTTCACTTCCACATCCCTTCCCAAACCCAGCTGGACAGGTCATGGAGAACAGTCTGGAGTGCTCGGTCTGCAGCGGGAGACCGAGGTGCGTCCGTGGCGAAGGCATGAAGCAGAGTCGGGAAAAGCCTGAGTTTCGTGGTTACTCCGGCTGCGCGTAACCGATAGACGAAGTCCAGATCCTGATCGACAAGGTAGTCGTGACCACCGACGGCAACGATGGCCGGTGGCAGCCCACTCAAGTCTGCTAGCGCGGGAGAAACCGATGGTTCCGTCACCAAGGAGGTATCCCCGGCGAGATACCCGGCGACGATGTCCAGATCAGAGACACCGTCGGCGCTGAGATCAACAACTGGATAGAACAGCGCCATCGCATCTGCGCTGAACCCCGCAGCACCTGCCCGAAGACTCGCGGCAATGGCGAGATTTCCTCCCGCCGAATCACCGGCGATGATTAATGGTCCTTGGGAGAAGCGGTGCCGGTTCTCAGTCAACCACCACAAGGTCGCGATGACGTCCTCGAGACCTTGCGGGAAGGGATGTTCCGGAGCCAGCCTATACTCGAGTTGCACAACGGTTGCAGGTAGGCTGCAGGCAATCCTTCTTGCCAAATATCCATGGGACTCAAATCCGCCCCAGGCCCAGCCACCGCCGTGCAGGTATAACACCGTTGCCTTGGGTGGCTGTTGAGGTTTGACGATGCGAATGTTGAGGCCTCGATCAAGGACGTCAATCGAGCCAGGCGTGATCGTCGCTGGCCACTGCGAAACCGGGTCATCTGAATGTTTAGCAAAGTTGAGCTTGCGCCGCTGGGCGACGGTTCCATCCTCCATCGCCACCCAATCCTTCTGCCAGGCAGATTGACGCGCATCTGCCGGCGTCTCGTGGGTCACTCCCAGATGTGACCGCAAGAAGTCGATGGTCTTAGCCAGGATCGGTTTGACACCGTCTCCGCCTGAAAAAATCCGTCCGCCCTCGACCTCGATGACGGTGTCGTCGCGGTCCAGCTCACAGACGCGTTCAGCTAAGGCACGGTTGGTGTTGACGATGAAGTGGGCGTCGTCACGTCCCCAAGCCAACAGGAGCGGAGGAGATGTCCGGGTCACCTTCTTCACCATCGAGGCTTCAGGCCCCGTCCATCCACCCTCGCGATAGGCGTCTCGAATACGGTCCTCGTTGGGATCGGGGTTATCCGGGACGGGTTCGTCAATCCAGTCAAGATCGGCCACTCCGTACCACGACACCGCGCACTGAACCGGCGGCGTCCATTCGTGCGGAAGAGAGGCGAGCATTGCGAGGGTTCCACCAGAGGATTCGCCCATAAGAGCCATTCGAGACGGGTCAATGCCGAGTTCTTCACTGTGACGCGCGAGCCACCCCAGCGCAGTCCGGACATCCCACACAGGTTCGGGATACACGGCCTCATTGACCAGGCGATAGTCGATATCGGCGACCGCGAACCCGGCCAGAAGCAGTTTCTCCGTCAAGAATGCCGCCTCAATAGGGGCTTCGTGGCGGTCTCGAGCTCCCCGGACGAAGCCGCCACCATGCAACCACACCACCACCGGAGCTGGGGACTCGCCGTAGCCACCGTCATCAAACGGACGCGGAACGCGTAGATCAAGAAACAGCGGACGATTCCCAGGACGCACCGAGTAGCACAGCCCCGAGTAGACCGTGTCATCGCAGTGTCCTCGATGCGGAAGTGGCCAGGAGTATGCCTCCGATCCGGAATATGCATCACCTGAGATCAGTCTCACCATGGGTCTAGCCTATGTGCTTGCCGACGCCCATTGACGAAAACGACAGAACCAGTAGGTTCGCCTTGAACCGTGGAGCATCTCGCCAATCCCTTGAATCAATCCCAACTACCCCGGATACGTCCCCTTCAATTTCAATAGCCCTCTCCGAACTACCTGTCGCAGAAACCTTAACAACTACGAGTGCTTTTCTTAGTAAAACTTTAGGTTCAGTCTCGGAGAGCATTTGTTAGGATGAACAAAGGTTCTCGGGAAACGATTCCATATATGCAGTTTCCTTGTTTCTCGGACAATCCCCCATTCAAGGAGGAATCGTGAAGGCTAAACATGTTCTTGGTGTTGGGTTAGCCGGATGCCTGGCTTTGGCAGTGTTGCCTGCTTTTGGTGTAGGTGGGAAGAAGGAGGTCACATCCGCTGATGCGGGCATCACAACACCAGCAGACGCGGGACTTGCAGCGCCAGCAGCCCCGGAGTCGGCCCCGGCGGATGCAATACCGGCGATTGATCCTAGATCGGGCGGTGTCACCGACTGGGTACCCCCAGAATCAGAATTCCACGAGGCAGTCGACCTCGACGAAGCGATCGCTCAGGCCAAAGAAGCTGACATCTCCGACAGGTCAACAGAGGCACTCGACCCGAACAGCCCTTGGTATGGCGCGACTCCCACTGCCATGTTGACAGCGGCATTCCTTACTAAGGCTACCGAACTTCCCGGCCCGACCTACGCCGGAGCATACAACCGATGGGAAGAGGGGATTGCTGAGACGTGGTGGAAGGGCAAAGCCCCCGCCTACGTCTACGATCTCGTCCCCAAAGCTAAGGAAGCCGGAATCCAGTTCATCATCCACGAAGATGCCAAGTTCTCCCGGATCGAGTTGAAGGAAGCTGCAGAAAGACTCCAAGCATCCCCGTTGACTAAGAAATACAACGTTAGTAGCTACGGCGTTGATCACACTGGATCAGGGATTCAGGTTGATTTCGTGGCTGAGGCACCTCGCCCCTTCCCAGCCGACGAATTCCGCAAATTAGCAGGCATTGACTGCGAAATCACCTACGAGGAAAACCTCGGTGAATGGGTCCTAACGGCAGCCCGCAACACCAACGCATTACCACCTGTTATGGCGTGAGTGGTTTTATCTCCCATTTGTATTTGAAATTTAATGAATCTTAAGATGACAGTACTGGTTTTCCAGTTACACTGAAGAAAGGACCACACGGGCGACAGACGGTACGTCCGTGGCGTCCAGGTTAAGACCCCTTCGAGGAGGAGCCATGAAGATCAAGCACGCTCTTGGCATTGGGATAGCTGGTTGTCTAGCCCTCGCTACATTGCCTGCCTTTGGTGTAGGTGGAAAGAAGGAGGTCACATTCGCTGATGCGGGCATCACACCAGCAGATACGGGACTTGCAACGCCAGCAGCCCCGGAGTCGGCCCCGGCGGATGCAATACCGACGACTGATCCCCGTTCCGGCGGGGTCACCGACTGGGTACCCCCAGAATCAGAATTTCACGAGGCAGTCGACCTAGATAAAGAGATTGCTCTTTCCAAACAAGTTAGAGCCAAAGACAGGTCATCTCGTTCGGCTGACCCTGCAATGAATGATCCTGCAGATGACCCTAGGCAACCCGTAGTTTCTGCCTTCCTTAGCAAGGCTAAAGAACTACCTGGACCAACGTTCACGGGTGTCCTCAACAGAGCAAGTGACGGCATTGCTGAGACGTGGTGGAAAGGCAAGGCCCCCGCCTACGTCTACGACTTAGTCCCGAAGGCTAAGGAAGCTGGGATAGAGTTCATCATCCACGAAGACGCCAAATTCTCCCGGATCGAGTTGAAAGAAGCTGTCGAGAGACTCCAGGCATCGCCGATAACTGAGGCACTCAATCTCAGCAGTTACGGCCTTGATCACACCGGGGCAGGGATCAATATCTATTTCGCCGCTAAAGCCCCTCATCCTCTCCCCATTGAAGAATTGCGCAAGGCAGCCGGGATCAATTGCGACTTCGCCTATGAAGAAGGCTTCGGTGAATGGGTTCTAGATGCTGCCCGGAACACCGACGCAGCACCATCCCACTAGGGGCAAAGTTTGAATTTTTTAACAATTCCTTAGGTTCAAGTGCCCGGTGGTCTTGTTAGGCTGATTTGAAGGACCTCGGGTAACACTGCGGGTACGTCCGTGGCGTCCAGGTTAAGACCCCTTCGAGGAGGAGCCATGAAGATCAAGCACGCTCTTGGCATTGGGATAGCTGGTTGTCTAGCCCTCGCTACATTGCCTGCCTTCGGTCTAGGAGGCACCAAGGAGGTCGCTCCCGCAGATGCGGGCATCACACCAGCAGCACCAGCAGATACGGGACTCACAACACCAGCAGCACCGGCAGACGCGATTCCCTCGTTTGATCCCCGTTCCGGCGGTGTCACTGGCTGGGTTTCCCCTGAGTCGGAGTTCTTTGAATCAGTTGATTTAGATAAAGAGATTGCTCAAGCGAAAGAACTCGACATCTCCGACAGATCAATGCAGGCACTCGACCCGAATAGCCCTTGGTATGGCACGACTCCTACGGCCCTATTGACGTCGGCATTCCTTGAGAAGGCTACCGAGCTTCCCGGACCAACCTATGCCGGGGCATACGACCGGTGGCAAGATGGAATTGCTGAGACCTGGTGGAAGGGCAAAGCCCCCGCCTACGTCTACGACCTGGTTCCCAAAGCTAAGGAAGCCGGCATCGAATTCATCATCCACGAAGACGCCAAATTCTCCCGGATCGAGTTGAAAGAAGCTGTCGAGAGACTCCAGGCATCGCCGATAACTGAGGCACTCAATGTCAGCAGTTACGGCCTTGATCACACCGGGGCAGGGATCAATATCTATTTCGCCGCTAAAGCCCCTCATCCTCTCCCCATTGAAGAATTGCGCAAGGCAGCCGGGATCAATTGCGACTTCTTCTACAAAGAAGACTTCGGTGAATGGGTTCTAGATGCTGCCCGGAACACCGACGCAGCACCGTTCTCGGGTGGAGCAAGGATTAACTTCAGCTACAGCGGTAGAGATGTTGCTTCGTGTACGAGCGGTTTCCCGGTCCTCAAGGGTGGTGTGGGCTATCTCACGACCGCTAACCACTGCGATCCGACGAACAAGAAAGCAGTGACCAACGGAGTCGGTACCCTGATTGCGAAAAGCAGCCACTCGGGGATGGCCGCTATCGACACGAAACTAATCGACCCCATCGCGTCTCCTGCGACCGGCCCCTACATCTACACCGGTCCACCATGGAACAGCAGTAAGAAATCCCGAATCACCTCAGTCAATGTAAACAACGTAGGGCAAACCGTTTGCCTTAGTGGAGCCACGTCCGGAAGACGATGCGGCACAATCACTGATGACGCATACCCTGCATCTAAAATCGGCCTGCCCGGCCTAGTTGGGAACTGGTACATCTATGTAGAAGCGCCTAGTGGTTGGGCAGCAGCAAGCGGCGACAGTGGTGGTGCTTGGTACCGGGATAACGGCAATGGAACTGTGCAAGCCCGTGGCGGGCATATCGCAAGTATTTACGGTATCTCATGTTCAGGTCTTGCCCCGGATGTTAGCGCCACTTGTCGAAAACATGCCATGTACGTCCCGGCGACAGTGATTCAGAACTCACTGAACGTCAAGATCGAACGATAATCCGCTCTGACTATTGCGAGGGTGGTTCCCTGACCGGAGAGGCCAGGGAACCACCCTGGCTGTTTTAGTCGTTGTTGTTAGCGACGGTGATAAATGCGGGATCGGTGATCGATATCCAGGGCGACGATGGTGACCTTGTTCGTGGTCGATGGGACAGACGATCCGCCAGTCTCCGACACGGTAGCACCACAGCCCCGCGCCACAAGTAACCACCGTATTGTCTGAACACATCCAAGATGAGACCCTGAAGACATGAACCCCAGGACCACACCCGAGCTTGACCCGGTGATCTGCGATGGCTGCGGCACGGCCGTGACCTCCAACTACTGCCCTCACTGTGGCTGGAGTAGGGCCAAACCTGGGATGACCGCGTCACCTCGGTGGACAGACCCGGCGTCCAGGGCCGCTCTATTGACTAACAGAATCTTATCGATCGGCGTCGTCGCCGGCCTCTTAGTGCTACTTTGCCTGTGGGCGTGGATCATCATGCATTGACCAAGAATCATAAGGATCGGGCATTTCTGCCTGAATCAATCCCACAAATCCTGCGCTTAACCCGTCAACGGGCAATAAGGTTAGTGCTAGCGCAACCGTCGCCTAGATGCGCCATCCACCTACCCGGGAGATCCCATGACTGAGACCGAGAAGTTCTCGCCACGCCTGCCTCCGAGCCGCATCGTGTTGGTTCGTCACGGACAGACTCAGTTGGAGCCTGACGACGCACTGCGCGGCCGCTTATCTATCCCCCTGGACAAGGACGGACGCGAACAGGTACGTCAACTAGCCGAAGATATCAAAGCGGTCCAACCGGAACTGATCGTGTGTGGCCCTCTCAAACGTGCCCTACAAACTGCCGGAGCCATCGTTGAAGTCACTGCGGCTCCAATGAAAATTGATGAACGCCTCATCGACCGCGATTTTGGCGAAGCCACCTCAATGCGTCCGCAGCAAGTCATTGAGATGTGGGGATCGATTGAGTTTGCACCCGGCGTCGAGCCCATGCCCGAGCTGCGCACCCGCGCACTCGCCGCTGTCTGCCAGGATCGCGGTGCCTCCCCCGTGGTTATCGTCGGTCACGACGTCGTGAACCGGATGATCTTGCATGAAATCTCTGGGCGCGACTGGTCTGAGATTCATCAATCCGTCGGCTGCTGGAACCTGATTGAATGGAGCTACGAGAAAGGCTGGGAGATCAAGGCCATCGACATGCATGGCCCCATTGATGAGTATCTGTGAAGCAACCTTGCAGACACTGTGAGCGACTGATCACTCGTAGGTTTGACTGCGGTCGACGCTACACACGACGCAAAAACTCGCACCCAGTACTGGCAGCTTCTTCAAACAATCACAGCCATCACGCGCCGTCCTAGCTTAGGGGCGGCGTTTCTTTTTCATCAGCGCGATCATCTGTTTCGGGTCAATCGCGCCGAAGGGATTGCGCTGACGATAGGAACATGTGGGACAAAGCTCCTCTCCCCGATCAGGGAAAATCGCCCGACATTTCCTACACCTCCTCGATGATTCTCGCGCAATCGGGACCTGGTCGTTGTGGACGATGGACCGCCACGGCGCGCGCCCTGACACCCGCATCGCCCCGGTCGGGCAGGCCTGGACACACTTGCGACAACCGCTGCATCGTCCAGGATCGAAGAAGAGCCGAGTATCGAGCTGCACAGAGGCGGGCTTGTCTGTGGCCACGACGAGATCGACCTGGGCAGTGTCTGAGTTGTCGGGGGCGGGAATCGAAGCATCGTCTGAGGTCGACACGATGGCGAGGGCAGTTTCGGGACAGGCCTGGACGCAGACCCCGGTGAGATCACAGTTGACGGCTTCGAGAAGAAGGCCGGGACCGGGACGGTCAGGGGCGACCGCCGCGTCCACCCCCTCAGCGTCTGCACGGCAGATCGCGCGGATCGCCGCCCTCAACCTTGAAAAGTGGGACGCGGATTCGTCAGGGGCACACGGATGAATCTCAGAATCCGCTCCGCGCATCCCGAATAAACCACGCCTGGTTGCGGTAGACATCTGGTTTTCGGGATGGATTGTCGCCTGGTGTTGCTTGGGAGTAAAAAGTTCCACACATTCCAAGCCGTCGATCCCTAAGGAATCGGCAGCGCCTTTCCAATACTGCACCAGCGCGTCAATGCGCCCTGAGGTACAGGTGTCTGACCGCACGATGACGCGACTGACATCCATCGCGAGTAGCTCGAAGGGTAACTCGACAGGGCACTCTGCAAGACAGCGGTTGAGACGCACACACACCGAGTTCTTCACCGACGCAGACGCGGACGCGGTGTGTGGACAGATGAGCTCGACGACCTCACCAGCGCCGAACCGGGCGGCCCATGCCAAGAGGGTGGCCACTAGGCCACCACCCACTCCCGGGCTTGGATCAAAGCGTCGGCCCCGAGGACGCCCACACCCCGATAGAAGCAGGTCCGCGCGCCCTGCTCCACCTTCGCAAAGAACTGATCCGCCCACTCGAAGAGATGTTTCTCACAGAAATCACGATGCGCCTGAAGAAAACCTTCGGCTTTTTCGGGGTCTAAGACTTCGAGAGCGTCCAAAGCCTGAGTCAGCAACCTGGCACAGAACTCCAGCTCCAACGAAATGTGGTCATCAGGTTCACGGTTCAGCTTCGGAGCCTGCAGCCCGAACCGGCGATAAAACTGACGAACATGCATGGTTTCTTCGACGAAAAGCAATTTCTCCTCTGAGCGGTATACCGACTCCCAGGGCGGAGCCAAGGTCTTGCCAGGGCCAAGAACTAAGAAGAAATGGTCGTCCTTGATCTGATCGGCAGACTCTACTTCCTCCGCGGACTGGAGCAGTAACCCAACCCCCTCATCCGTCCTCGGGCCCGGACTCATCGGCCACGACGCCAACATTTCAGCCGAACGCATATTGGCCAAGGAGCCTGGATCGGGGGCTTTGTCGAAAAGACGCGCCAACACAGTCCAGGTCGCGCACAATCTATCGATTTGATCAGGTGTCACAGTGCTTATCCTTCGGTGTTCACCGCCACCGTTGTCCGATGACGACGCCAGCCTGAGCCATGACGATAACCTACGCACCGTCATGGCCCAGATGGCATGAATGACCAGGCCTTCTCAGCCTAGAACCTCCGGGTTCATGATGTGATCAGGACGCTCACCGCGCGCAAACTTCGCGATATCTGCAGCCACGATCGCTGCCGCAAAATCACTCGACGCCTTCGACGCACCGGCCAGGTGCGGGGTAATGATCAACCCTTCCACACTGAGCAGCCGAGAATCCTCAGGCAGTGGCTCAGACGGGAGCACGTCACAAGCAGCCGCATAGAGTTGGCCAGATTCAAGGGCATCACACATCGCGTCATAGTCCAGCAGTGGCGGACGGGCACAGTTGACCAAGATTGCGCCACGCGGCATCAAGGCAATCCGTTCGGCATTGATCAGATCTGTGTTTTCCTTCGATACGCGAGCATGGAGGGTCAAGATGTTGGTTTGTTTCAGCATCTCGTCCAGATCGTCGAAAACCTCAATACCCTCAGGCACCGACGTTGGGTCCACGAAGGGGTCAAAAGCGACGATCCTGGCACCCATGGCCTGCATCACCTTTGCAACCTGACGGCCAATGTTGCCGTAGCCGACGATACCGACGGTTGATCCGCGAACCTCGGGGCCAACCTCGTCATAGTTGTAGTAGTTGCCGCGCCATTCGCCGCGTCGCAGTTCGTCGTGACGGGCGGGGATCTGCCGCACAGCCGCCAGAATCATCCCGATCGAATGTTCAGCGGTTGCAGTCATGTTGCGTCCCGGTGCGTTGGTGACGATCACACCCTGCTTGGTCGCTGCCTCGATGTCGACGTTGACCGGCCCGCCGCGAGTAACCGAAACCATCTTCAAGTCTGGGCAGGCTTCAAGAATCTTCGGTGTCACGGGCTGGGTATGGTTGAACATCACGTCAACCCCTTGAAGTGCCTCAATGATGGCGTCCTCATCACCCTGGGCTTCATGGACGGTGCCGATATCACCCATCGGAGTCTCCGGCCAGTCATTCATCAGCTCGGACGTCTCGGCGTCCGGAAGCTCCTTCTTTAAGGCCCGAGCCATGATGTCAACCCGAACGAAATGATCTCCTGCAAGCAGGACCTTCATTGTTTTCCCTTCTTTCTCACTCTCTAGTGGTCAGCTCGCGAGTGTCTACTCACCGAGCTTGCGGATATCGCGCAAAGCCTTCCACTGCGGACGCAAGGCGTCACGAGCTGAGACGAAGGTCTTGTAGATTTCCTGGTAAATCTGATGCAACTTGGGGTCGGGCTCGAAGGTCTCCATCTGGGTGCCGAGCATCTCGGCGGCTTCGTGAAGATCGTTCGCCTTACCGCAGGTGACAAGGGCGAGGACGGCGGCGCCACGAGCACCGGCTTCGGGGGCGTCTTGACGCAAGACACGATGTCCAGTCGCTGAAGCCAAGATCTCGCAGACCAGGTCAGAGCGGAATCCGCCACCCGAGACGATCAGTTCAGCGTCGATCTTCAAGATGTCGATACATTCGGTCAAGGAGTAGACCACACCTTCGTAGACCGACCGCAAAATGTCGGCCGGATCCGAGCTGATCGACATGCCGAGCCAAGACGCCGAGGCGTTCGGATCGAGGAACGGGGAGCGCTCCCCACCCGGAGAAGCGTAGGGAAGGTAGATGATCCCGTTGGAGCCAGGACGAGAGGACCTGGCGATCTCTTCGATTTCAGACCACTCCTTGTCGGCGTAGCCGAGAGCCTTGCGGATCCACTCTAGGTTCGGGGTGCCGGTCATGGGTGCCATGAACTCCAGCACCTGCTTGCCGCGTCCAGTAGCCAAGACCATCGAGTTCATCGAGCGACGCTCAGAAACCTCAGGGAGTAGGGTGCCGACGAAGGCAGTGGTGCCGAGAATCAACCAGGCATCGCCGTCATTGACCGCGCCGAGGCCAGGGCCAGTGACGGAGACGTCGATCATGCCCACACCAACCGGGGTGCCTTCCGGGACACCGGTGAGTTTCGCTGCCTCGGCAGAGACAGTACCGCCGTCACCGTCTGCCGATAGAACCTCAGGGACGAGACGAATCTCGTCAGCGAGTTGCAAATCGGTTGCAAGCTGAGTGGAGAAGCCTTCGCAAGTATTGACGTCAAAGAAGGACCGCGAGGCCTCGGTGTAGTCCGTTGCGATCTTGCCGGTCAGGTTGTAACGCAGCCAGTCCTTGCAGTAGATCAGGTGTCCCGCCTTGGCCACAGTCTCCGGCTCGTGCTCTTTGAAGTAATCCAGGAGCACCGGTGCCAGGCCCGGGAAGGTTGCAGTCCCGGTGACATCGAGGACACGCTGTTCGCGTCCATCTTCATGCCACTTTCCGACGACGTCGCCGGCGCGACCATCCATCCAAATTGCTGCGTTACGGACGGGTTTGCCATCTTCATCGATCAGCCAGCAGCCATCCCCTTGACCGGTCAGGCCCACGGCGAGAATCTGCGTCTGCGGGTCTAGAGACTCGGTGACGGCCTTGAGGCAGTTACACACAGCCTCCCAGATGGCGTTCATGTCTTGTTCGGCTTCACCGAGGCGCCCGTATTGGACGTCGACGCCTTGACTCTTGACCACGAGTACCTTGCCGCTGAGGTCGAAAGCGACAGCCTTGACCGCCGTGGTACCGCCGTCAACACCAATTACAACTTCAGTCATTCCAGTGTCTCCTTTGACGTGTGTGGATGCGTGGTTTGCTCGCTTGAGACGAGCGGGTGATCACCCGGGAATGGTGTCCGACTCATGATTCGATTTCCCGATCGAGAAAAAGTGAACTATTGTTCACTAATCCGAACCTCAGTTCTAGTCTACTCGATAGGTTTTGATAATGAGCGCCGAGACCTCAGATAATCTCGTCAATCTGAAAGTGGCTGCTGCTCGGATGTACTACGAGCATGGCATGACCCATCAGGAGATTTCTCAAGAACTCCATCTTTCCCGAGTCAAAGTCACTCGCCTTCTTGCAAAAGCCCGTGACGAGGGGATTGTCCAGATCAAGGTGATCGCTAACGGAGAACTCTTCGACGATTTACGGCAACAGTTGACTGAGATTTTCGGACTGGACGATATCTGGATCTCGCCGATCTCCCACGATCCCGAGCGCAACCGTCATTCCATGGCACTGACCGGAGCGGAAGCCATTACCCACCTGGTCAACCGGTCGTCTCGTGTGGCGGTGGGGTTATCCCGGACGCTAGCCTCCGCAGCCGCATGCCTCTCCCCCATCGACCCGGGTGCGTCCGAGATTCGCTTCATCCCAACCTCTGGATCGCTGGGAACCTGGCTGGAAGGCAAGAACGCCTCGGAACTCGCGTCGAAACTAGCCGATCTATTTGACGGACGCGCGATGGGCCTGCCGGTGCCGCTGATTGCCCCCTCACCCACGGTCGCCCAGTCCTTCGCCACCATGCCAGAGGTGTCGTACCCGCTCGACTACATCCAACAAGCTGACGTCGCCTTCTTCGGAGTAGGCCCACTCGATTGGGAGTCCTCCCCGCTGTCCGCCGCGATGTCAGAGGAAGAACGAGAGGAGTTGATTCATCTGGGAGCGATCGGAGATGTCTCTGGTCGATTCTTCAATGCCGCAGGCAACGAGATTCACTCGCAGTTCAACCGCCGCGTGACCTCGCTGTCGCTGGCTTCCTACCAGGCGATCAAGAGCCGCGTCCTGTTTGCTTGTGGGGAGAACAAGATTCGGTCCATGCTGGTGCTGTTGCGATCGAGTTTCGTGACCGGGTTGGTCACGGATTCATCGACCGCCCGGCTCTTGATCAACAGCCACCGCCACACCGGTCCGATCCTGACTAGTTGATAGCGAAGGATTGGTGGGCGGGGCGACAGTGTAGGTTCCCGGAAAAGCAAAAATCGCCGGGAACCGGCGATCTAGGAGGTGAGGGTGGGCCTAACTGGACTTGAACCAGTGACCTCTTCCTTATCAGGGAAGCGCTCTAACCGACTGAGCTATAGGCCCGTTTCCGACAAGGGGTAACTTTACTAGAGACCACGCTGATGAACAAATCCACCAGCTTTACTGGACATCATCCCTAGTCGGATAGGTTTGACGGGGACGGGAGCCGCAGGAAAACTATTCCTCAGACAAGGTGATCTCGATACCGCCAAGCATGATCGCGGACAGGTTATAGAGGAAAGCAAATATCGTCACCAGAGCCGTAGTCATCACCACATTCGCCACAGCGATCAATGTGGTGACGCCGAGCACCCGTCCTGTGGTGATGAAGTTATTGACGTCGAAACTCGATTGAGATTCAGGGTTAGCGATGACGTCATTGATAGCGGCCTCGATAGACGAGAGCACACCGGAGGCATTCACGATCGCCCACAACAACGCCACGGTCACGATCATGATGATGGCGAAAGCGATCGAGAACAAGAAGGTGGTTTTCATCACCGTCCACGGGTCAACCCGAGTCAACGAAAGCCTCGCGCGTCGCGTCTTCTTAATCTCTCGCTTCACCGGAGCGCCCTTCACTTCCTGAGTTTGCAAATCTCCCGCATCGGATTCTGACACACTTGTGCGTGCTAGATCGTCACCGGAGGTCGGATCGGTTGAAATCGGGGCCGGAGGGATGATCAAGGGTCCGGCTGTGGTCGGACTAGGATCGGATTTGGGCGAGGCAAAAATGGAGGAGTCGATTCCCCGTTTCGCTGCGTTAGCAGAGGATGGGCTAGCGGCCTGCGTGAGGTCTGTGGCTGAGGAAGGTGCAGGTGCGGTCAGCGCTGAGGTGGCCGAACCCGCGGCATCTTTTGCCTCGACGGGACTCGGCTCATCTTTGCTGGCGTGATCGTCAATCACGACCTCTGATTTGCGACCGCCCAACAACCAGTCACGGTCCTCGGCGCTAAGACCTAGATCGTCGACGTCGGGGGCATTATCAGATGGCAGGGAACCGGCAACTGCGGCTGAACCCTCAGCCTCTGACGCCACACCGCTGTCACCAGATGAAGACTCGGCGTGAAGCTGAATGGCAGAGTCAACACCCTGGTCGTCTTGTCGATCGTCACCGTAGACGTCATTCTTATCGTTGTCAGTCACCGATGTTCTCCTCAGTCACCTCTTCGTTTGACTCAACGCTACCGTGACTTCCACCAAATGCAGCAGTATTCGCCTCGGAGGTGTCAACATTTTCTGTGACCTTCCCCGGGTGATCGGCCATGTCTAGGTCCGATTCACTCCCGGCGAGAGGCTCACCCAGACTAACCTCTCCGCCATCGTCCTCAGACGTTTCCGGGTTCAGCGTCACAGCTACCACGGTGTCGGAACCGCGAACCTGGACGAATTTGACGCCCATGGTGTCGCGCCCCTTCGCAGGGACCTCGCTCACTGCTGACCTGGTGATCTGGCCGGAGGCCTTCATGCAGATCACCTCATTATCTTCTTGCACCACCAGGCCCCCGACGAGTTCGCCGCGGTCTTCAACCAGCTTCATCGCCTTGACGCCCAAACCACCGCGATTCTGCGGACGGTAACTAGCCACGGAGGTGCGCTTGGCATAGCCCTCACCGGTCACGGTGAACAGGAAGAGGTCTTCGTCTGAGGTTCCGGCGGGGATCACGGTCATGGACAGTAATTCGTCGTCCTCGCGGAACTTCATACCGATCACGCCAGAGGTGTTGCGACCCATCGGGCGAAGTTGATCGTCGTCGGCAGTGAACCGGATCGCCTGGCCCTTGCGAGACACCAGCAAGACGTCATCGTCTGGTTCACACACCTCGGCACCGATGAGCTGATCATCCTCGTCACGGAAATTCACCGCGATCAGGCCCGCCTGGCGTGGCGAGTCGTAGGACAAGAACTCGGTCTTCTTCACCAAACCCTTGCGGGTGGCCAGCAGCAGATACTTCGCTACCTGGTAGTTCTCCACCGTCAACACCTGGGCGATTCTCTCGTCCGGCAAGAAAGACAGCAGACCAGCGACGTGACCGCCCTTGGCGTCGCGGCCTGCCTCAGGTAGCTGCCACACCTTCGTCCGGTAGACCCGCCCCATATTGGTGAAGAACAACACCCACTTGTGGTTCGACGTGGTGAACAGATGTTCCACTTCGTCATCAGCTCGCAACGCGGCTCCCTTGACACCCTTGCCGCCGCGTTTTTGCACCCGATACTGATCAATCCGGGTGCGTTTAGCGTAGCCCCCGTGGGTAATGGTGACCACCATCGGTTCGTCGGGGATGAAGTCTTCTGCCGAAAAGTCACCGTCGTCCGGGACGATCTGAGTGCGCCTCTCATCACCGTATTTGTCGACAATCTCTTGGAGTTCGTTCGCGATGATCTCGCGCTGGCGAGCATCCGAAACCAAGATGTCTTTCAAATCTGCAATCAGCGCTTCGAGAGCAGCCAACTTGTCCAGAATCTTCTGACGTTCCATCGCAGCCAGGCGACGAAGCTGCAGGTCCAAGATTGCGCGGGCCTGATCGTCGTCAATTCCGAGCAAATCCTTCAACCCTTCGCGGGCCTGCTCTGAACTAGGTGAACGCCGAATCAAGGCAATCACTTCGTCCAACATGTCCAAAGCCTTGGCATAGCCTCGGAAGATGTGAGCGTCCGACTCCGCCTTCTTTAGACGGAAGGCCGTCCGGCGCTGAATCACCATCATCTGGTGCTTGATCCACTCAGAGATGAACTGATCCAGGCGCAAGGTGCGCGGAACGTTATCTACCAGAGCAAGCATGTTAGCGCCGAAGGTGTCTTGCAAACCAGTGTGCTTATAGAGGTTATTGAGGACGACACGCGGCTGGGCATCACGCCGAAGCACAATCACTAGACGCTGACCAGTTCGGGCAGAGGTGTCGTCGCGAATATCGGAAATACCGGTGATTCGACCGTCGTTGACCAGGTCTGCGATCTTCTGTGCCAGATTGTCCGGGTTACACATGTAAGGCAACTCAGACACCACCAGGCAGGTGCGCCCGTTGGAATCTTCTTCGATCGAGACGACCGCACGCATGGTGATCGATCCGCGACCGGTGCGATAAGCCTCTTCAATGCCCGCGCGACCGACAATCTTGCCTCCCATCGGGAAGTCAGGGCCTTTGATCCGCTCAATGGCGGCCTCCAGCAACTCCTCCTCGGTGGCGTCGGGGTTCTTCAGGGCCCACTGCACCGCGTCGTTGACTTCACGCAGATTGTGGGTGGGGATATTGGTCGCCATCCCGACTGCAATACCGGACGAGCCATTGACCAGCAGGTTCGGGAAGCGCGCCGGCAACACCACCGGTTCTTGTTCGCGGTTGTCATAGTTCGGCTGGAAATCGACGGTTTCCTCGTCAATGTCGCGAACCATCTCCATCGCCAGCGGCGCCATCTTACATTCGGTGTAACGCATGGCTGCAGCCGGGTCATTACCCGGGGAACCGAAGTTGCCTTGGGACGAAATCAGCGGTGCCCGCATCACCCACGGCTGGGCAAGACGAACCAGGGTGTCATAGATCGCGGAGTCACCGTGAGGGTGGTACAAACCCATGACCTCACCGACGATACGCGAGGACTTATTCCATCCCCGATCCGGGCGGTAACCGCCGTCATACATGCCGTAAATCACCCGGCGATGGACCGGCTTCATACCGTCTCGAACATCAGGCAACGCGCGACCGACGATCACCGACATGGCGTAGTCCAGGTATGACCGCTGGATTTCCTCATTCAGGTCGACGGGCTGCACCGAGACCTTGGTGTGCATCTCCACTGACGGCTTGTCAGTGGTGTCCTCGGTTGGCTGCTTCGGCGTTTCTGTCATCTGCTTTACTTGCCTCTGTTTGTTTTCGTCTTTGCTGACTCATTCAGTCAACTCGTCGGGCACATCCTGGTGCCGGACTGTCTTATCGAGCGAAGGCACACCGCCACGATTGACCGGCGCGCCCTCCCCACCTATCTGGACTTAGATATCAAGGAAGCGGACGTCCTTGGCGTTGGTCTGGATGAACTGACGACGCAGCGGGACGTCCTCACCCATCAGCACCTCGAACATGTCGGAGACTTCCTTAGCGTCATCCAAGGTCACCTGAAGCAGGACCCTAGTTTCGGGGTTCATCGTGGTTTCCCACAGATCCTCCGGATCCATCTCGCCTAGACCCTTGTATCGCTGAATCGGGTTGACTTGGGGTAGCTGCTTACCCTCGGCTAGACCACGTTCGCGCAGTTCGTCGCGCTCCTCGTCGGTATAGGCCAATTCGTGGGCGGCATTCGTCCAACGCAACCTAAATAGTGGCGGCTGGGCAATATAGACATTGCCGTTTTCGATCAGCTTCGGCATGAACCTAAACAGCAAAGTCAGCAACAAGGTGCGGATGTGTGCGCCATCAACGTCTGCGTCAGCCATCAACACGATCTTGCCGTAGCGCAGCTTGTCACTGTCGAATTCGTCGTGGACGCCGGTCCCCAGCGCGTTGATAATCGCCTCAACTTCCTTATTCGCCCAGATCCGATCGATCCTGGCTTTTTCGACGTTGAGAATCTTGCCGCGCAAGGGAAGAATCGCCTGGATTCGGGGATCCCGACCGCCCTTGGCTGAACCTCCTGCCGAGTCACCCTCGACGATGAACAGTTCACACTCTTCCGGATTATTCGATGAACAGTCCGCTAGTTTCCCAGGCAGCGAGGTACGCCCCAGCAAACCCTTGCGGTTACGCGCCAGATCGCGGGCTTTGCGGGCGGCGATTCGGGCAGCGGAGGCGGCCTGCGCCTTCCTAACGATCTCCTTACCCTCAGCCGGATTCCGCTCCATCCAATCGCCGAGAAGATCGTTGACGACGCGCTGCACGAAACGACGGGCTTCGGTGTTGCCCAACTTCGTCTTCGTCTGACCCTCGAACTGCGGTTCGGAGAGTTTGATCGACAACACCGCGATCAGACCTTCGCGGATGTCGTCGTTGGAGACCCGGTCTTCACGTTTCTTGATCATCCCCCACTGTTCACCCCACTTGTTGACAGTGTTGGTCAACGCGGTGCGGAAACCTTCTTCGTGGGTGCCACCTTCAGCAGTGTTGATGGTGTTGGCGAAGGTGTGGATGGATTCGTGATAGGAGGTATTCCACTGCATCGCCAATTCCAGGCCCATCCCTTCGTCGGCGCGATGGGCTTCGACGTCGATCACATCTGTCATCGGTTCCTTTGAACCTTGAAGGTATTCGACGTAGTCAACTAGGCCTCGGTCATATTTGAAGACACGGGTCGGGACAGCGGGCGCGTCCGGGGAAGTGCCGGGGACGGAAGCCGTGTCGCAGTCTTTGGCGTCGGGGTGATCGGTGCGGTCAAAGACGGGTTTTGACGGATCTTGAGCGCCGGTGCGCAAATCTTGTAATTTCAGCATCAGGCCTTTATTCAAGAAGGCCATCTCGCGGAATCGGGTTTCGAGGGTTCTAAAGGAAAACTCCGTGGTCTCGAAGATTTCCTTCGAGGGGTAGAACTCGATGGTGGTGCCGGTCTCCTCAGTGGGTTCGCACCTTTCTAGCACTGCTGTCGGGGTGCCTAGGTCGAACTCCTGGTGCCAGCGGTATCCGTCACGGCGAACGTCGACAATAAACTTCTCGGACAAGGCATTGACGACGGAGGAACCGACGCCGTGGAGACCACCGGAGACCTTGTAGCCACCGTCGCCGAACTTACCGCCAGCGTGCAAGACTGTCAGCACCAAGGTGACGGTAGGGATTTTCTCGACGGGGTGCTCCTTGACCGGGATACCACGCCCATTGTCAATTACCCGGCACCCGCCATTGTCGAGTAGCTGAACGGTGATCTTGTCGCAGTACCCGGCCAAAGACTCATCGACGGAGTTGTCGACGATCTCATAGACCAGGTGGTGAAGGCCACGTTCGCCGGTAGACCCGATGTACATGCCGGGGCGCTTGCGGACTGCTTCGAGGCCTTCAAGAACGGTGATCTGGCTGGCGTCGTAGTCACCTTCAACGGTCGAGTTGGTCGTGCCGACGACGGCTGCCTCCTCCTGGTTGTCACCGGAGGAATCTTCCATCTCATCGGTGATCGTTTCAGGCTGGGCGTCAAGGTTATAGGTGTCGACTTCTAGCTCACTCACTGAGTGAATCTCCTATCACAGGTCTTTTGAAACCAGGGTGACGCTGTTGCGGGCACACACCTCTCCCCGGACGAAACAATAACAAAGCGAGTTTACCCTAAATGCCGCAAGAATCCCAGGTGATCGGCCACCCTAAATCGCATTCAACGCCCTGAGATGTGGCTGTGACGAACTCAGGCACCGTGCAAGTAGGTCACTACCCAAGCATGGGTAGCGGTAGCGAGAAGGCTCCAAACCTCAGCCACGCAGACGCATCAGCATGATGACGTGCTTGTAGGAGCTAATCGGCTCGCCGTCGATCTCATTCAGACCCATCAACAAACACGGCTTGGCGGGGCCATTGAAAGCGAAGCTGACATACGGGGTACCTAGGATGGCCAATGCTGAGGTCAGATATTCGGCCTTGAAACCGACAGCATCAAAATCCACCTCACCGTTGACCTGTTCGATCAACGCATTGACCGCATCCGAACCGGAGGCCTGATTCTGGGTGCCACCTTGTAAGGTCACGAGGTTGTCGCGGAAATTCATCGACACCGGAGTGTTACGCTCGGCAACCAAGGCAATACGCTTGACCGCAGGGACGAGTTCGTCAACCTTCATCCTCACGACGAGATCACCTTCGACGTCCATCACATGACGAACCTTGGGGAACTCGCCGTCGAGCAACCGGGTAATCAGATGGTATTGAATGTCCCCGTCGGAACCCTCGAAGCCCATGATTTGATCCCCAAACTCGGCGTCAGCGAGAGCCAAAACAATGGTCTCTGAATCTGACATCGACCGGGAGACCTCAGACAGCACCTTCGCCGGTACCAGCGCAGAACCTTCGTAGGAAGTAGCTGCCGGGGTCCAGGTCATCTCCTTGAGTGCCATCCGGTAGCGGTCAGTTGCCATGAAAGACAACACATCGTCTTTGATCTCAATCTTGATGCCAGTAAAGACGGGAAGCGGCTGTTCACGACCTGCCGCCACCGCGACCTGGGAGATGGCCTCTGCGAAAGCACGGCCATTGACGGTGCCGGATGTGGGTGGAACCTGGGGTAGCTGCGGGTATTCGTTGAGCGGGAGAGTCTGCAAGAGGAAATCTGCTTGACCGCTGGAGACCTCGACGCTAGTGCCGTCGGTGTCGAAGTTGACCCGCTGATCAGTAAATGAAGCAATGATGTCGGCCAACAGTTTGCCAGAGACTAGAACTTCGCCTTCTTCAGTAACGTCGGCGGGAACGACAGCCTTGGCGCAAGTATCTCCGTCGAAACCAGCAATCATCAGCGAATCACCCTGAGCACTGAGCTGCATACCTGCCAGGATCGGCAAGTTGGGGCGACTAGGGAGGGTGCGAGCAACCCACGCGACTGCCTTCGCAACAACTGCACGGTCGATACTGATCTTCACGTTGTTTCCCTTCCAGTCGAACCTTCGTCGGTTCAGCGATCAGATTTCTTTAGCATTGTGTCATCTGACTCTACCGCTGGCTTACATCATAGTCTGAACCCGATTCTTCACACCTGAACGCACTCGAGGTGTGGGTGAAATTCTTTGCATTTTATCCGTTCCCTATTGACTTTGATTCCACCTCAGCATAGAAAAAAGATGTCACCAAGACCTGAGCCTTCCCCACTCGTCGTCGACGGTTAGCCCGCCGCGTCAAAGTTGACGTCGCCGGACAAACCAACGCAATGGCTCGTGGCGAACACGTTGACCCCTCCCCGACGACTCGAGAACAGGGCTTGTTGCCTTTAGCTATCGCCGTTCATCGATCGGGCGTTAGCTTTTCCACAGCAAGATACCCACGTCGATTGACGAGTCGGATTCTCCCGCTAGAGTGCCGGCGCTGGGCCTACAGCCACGGTGATCCCGCATCAGCGTCGGACAGCTCTTTCAGGTGAGCCCCTGACGAGCCAGGGTGACGACGAACGTCTCGAGGTGGACGCCGATGCTCGAATCGGCGAAGTGTGCGGTCGGCCTGTCTCATACCAGAACCGACCGCACACCTATGTGGGGTAACTGAGATGAACGTTACCTTGGAAGGATTCGCCCCCGAACGCGCCGGTTGGGTCACCTCATACATGATCCAACTCTTCGGCCACGTCAGTCATCGTTTCTATCTTGAATCTGGTTGAATCGAGCAACCGACACTCCGCAATCCTTCAACAAGAAAGAAATCCTTGCGTGGAACTCCGCAACTGACGATGGACGGTGGCACATCGCGACACTGATCCACACATCCACACGGCCTTACTTTGAAGACTTCTGAATTGTTATTAACAGTAGTCTTATTAACCTCTGTGGAGATTGTGGATAACTACCAAATCCCCTAGTCAATCGATGTTCTTCGGATTGCGCATAGGTGAATTCTTGGGGATGGCATGTGCATCAAGTGTGGACGATGGGCAGTCTGCGACGGCAGTTCATCACTCCATCCACAAAGGATTCCCAAATCCCTTGTAGTTTTCCCCAGACGATTCACCATCCCTGATGATCACACCAAGCCCAGTTCAGCAGACGCCGCCGGGCTAGTTCGAGACTGATCCTTGACGGATGATATTGGTCAACTCAGTGACCTGGTCGTAGGTTGAGCGTCGTTCAGCCAGTAACTTCTTGATCTTGCGATAGGCGTGCATCACCGTGGTGTGGTCCTTGCCGCCGAAGAGTTCGCCGATCTTCGGCAAAGACAACTCGGTGAGTTCGCGACACAGATACATAGCTATCTGACGCGCATTGACCAGGTCGCGCGTCCGTGATTCCGACAGCAAGTCGTCACGGGTGAAAGAGAAATAGGCGGCGGTGCGATCCAAGATGGTTGAAGCCGACACCGGGGCGTCTTGGCCGTCGAGAATCAAATCCTTCAACACAGATTCGGCAATCTCTAGGTTGACCGGCAACTGATTCAGCGAAGAATAGGCTGCGACCCGGATGAGGGCACCCTCCAACTCACGGATATTGGTCTGAATCTTTGAGGCGACAAACTCCAGCACGTCCGCAGGAACCTCAAGACGCTCAGCAATCGACTTCTTACGCAGAATCGCAATCCTGGTTTCGAGATCCGGTGGCTGAATATCGGTGATCAGACCCCACTCGAAACGGCTCCGCAACCGTGGCTCGAGGGCCTCCAAGTTCTTCGGCGGTCGATCCGAGGTCAAGACGATCTGCTTCTGTGCATTGTGCAAAGCATTGAAGGTGTGGAAGAACTCTTCTTGGGTCTGAATCTTGTTCGAAAGGAACTGGATGTCGTCAATCAACAACACGTCGACATCTCGGTAAATCCGGCGAAAAGCGGTGGTCTGATTCTCGGAGATGGCATTGATGAACTGATTCGTCATCTCCTCAGTCGAGACGTACTTCACCCGCACTCGGTCGAAATAGTTCGTGACGTAGTGACCGATGGCGTGGAGCAGGTGGGTCTTACCCAAACCTGTCTCCCCGTAGATCATCAACGGGTTGTAGGACTTTCCCGGAGACTCGGCGACCGCCACCGCAGCGGCGTGGGCGAAACGGTTGGATTCGCCGATCACGAAAGTGTCGAAGGTGTAGAGAGGGTTCAGCCTCGGTTCGTCCACCTCCGGCGCCGAGTCAGTATTACTGCTCACCGGAGGCAACGGCTGCTCTAGACGTGGTTTCGGGGTGAACTGGGCCGTCTCGAAATCATCGGCTTCCGGTTCTGGTTCGTCAGCCGGTTCAAGATCGAGTTCGATGCCTGGGTCAATGGTGATGCTTAGGTGCATCTCCCTATGGAAGAAGTCGGAGAGTTGTTCCTCGACGGCGGAGCGCAACCGCGTCTCGATCTGTTGGCGCATGAAGGCATTCGGTGCCGCCACCAGCAGTGTCGATTCGTTGAGCAGGGCTTGGGGACGCGCGCTGAGTAGAAAACCCCGCTGGGCCTGGCTGTGTTGTTTGAGGACGTATTGCCAGGCCTCATCGATGGTGCCTGGCTGAGGCGGAGTCGGCAGATCAACCGTGGGGTGTAACCCTGGTGCACGAGAGGTGGGGTTGAGGGACGAGGCGCTGTTGGCAGACGTGGCACCTCCACCGGCGCTGATGTGAGCCGAATAATCACCCATCTGTTCTCCTGTGCGTGCTTCGTGCCTGTCTGCGAGACGCGTCGTGCACGAGACGGCGGCAGAATCTGTCTTGTCGACATCTGTGTGGGACGTCCGTGTGGACATACCGTACTAGCGTACCGTGGCGTGCCAGACGCGGGGATCACTCGTCCGTGAATACTGATGACGCGGCGGGTTGGTCACAACGGCGGCAGAGTTTTCCACAACGTCAACCGAGGATAGCAAGCCAAGAGACATTGAGCATCCCGAAAAGCGATACTTCCCTCTAAGCTACGCGAATTTTCACCTCTTGTTCGGCGTGTCTACTAGACAAAACCTTCTCTTCCTGATGCGAATTCTCCACCGGGATGAGCACATTTCCTCACATATTTGAACTTCTCCCCCACAACCGCGTATCGTTTACCAGTCGCTGCAGTGTGCCGTGGAGCGTTGATTGATCGGAAACAAGTCACAGCACGGCAGCATTCCAACAGTTCTATCCAACAGTAGAGGGAGTAATCCCGGTGAAGCGTACATTTCAGCCGTCCAACCGCCGTCGTTCCCGCACGCACGGTTTCCGTGCTCGCATGCGCACCCGTGCCGGTCGTAAGATCCTGGCTGCTCGCCGCCGCAAGGGACGCGCGGTTCTTTCTGCATAGGTCTTTAGTGGAAGTGTCCTAGACGGTGCTTCCCCAGCAGAACCGGATGCGCAGATCCCTCGAGATTTCGCGCACCATTAAAACTGGAGTCAAGTCCGGACAACCCACCTTAGTCGTTTTTGTTTCGGATGCCGCTCGCATTACCCCTAGTCACAGGCAGGTGGCTCAGGGTTCACGGGGTGGATCAGAGATTGCCGAGGCGACGAAGGTGGGTTTCGTTGTGTCCAAAGCCGTCGGCAATGCCGTCACCCGCAATCGGATCAAACGCCAGCTTCGACACCTCATTAGGCCGTTGATCGCCGAGGTCGATCTGCCGCTGATGGTGGTGGTGCGGGCTCTGCCGACGGCCGCGACGGCCGCAGCTAGCCTTGACGATGAGCTGCGGGCGGCGTGGCAGTCGGCCTTACGGAAATATCTGCGCCGTCGCAATCATCACCGACACGATCCACCCCATGACGAATACCCCGGCACCGCCCGCCCGGAATCTGTCCCCGTTTCGTCCTATCCGGAGAAATGATGAGATCTCCGGCCCAGCTCCTACTCATTGGTTTCATTAGAGGTTGGCGGCGCGTTATCTCCCCCCTCTACGGTCAGGTCTGCAAATACCACCCGTCTTGTTCCAGCTATGGTTTGACCGCTGTCGAATACCACGGTGCCATCAAGGGAAGCTGGCTGATCATTCGTCGCCTCCTGCGCTGTCACCCCTGGGCACTCGGCGGGGTCGATTTTGTCCCAGGGACGCCTCAGTGGCAGCAATGGCAGAGACATCCCTTCGTCTGTGATGATCCCGATCACTGCACGAATCCTAAACACCGGGTGAAAGAGCAGCCATCGGAGTCTGTGATTTGAGGCGAATCGGGTAGAATCGCCCAGGTTAGTGTCATTCCGTGATCGGGGCCTCGCGACATAGCGTCCATGTCCTCCATCACGCGAATCAATGAGGTGAGTAATGGTTCCTTTGCTTCCTATGGGCATCGTCAATTTCTTCGACTGGCTGATGACGCCCATCTACTGGATCATCTCCGGCATGATGGTGCTCTTCCACAAGGTCTATTCGCCGATTTTTGGTTTCGAATCTGGCTGGTCATGGGCACTGACGATCGTGACCATCACCGTGATTGTCCGCCTGCTGCTATTGCCGCTCTTCGTCAAGCAGATGCGTTCGTCTCGGGCAATGCAAGCCCTCCAGCCCAAGATCAAGGAACTGCAGAAGAAGTTCGGTAACGACCGAGAAAAGCTCGGTGCCGCCACCATGGCTTTGTACCGATCCGAGGGCGTCAACCCGATGGCGTCCTGTTTGCCGCTGCTCTTCCAGATGCCGGTCTTCATCGGTCTTTTCCAGGTGTTGAACGGGGCTGCTCGTGGCACTGCACGCGGGTATTTCATGGAGAAGCACCCCGAACTGGTCACGGCGCTGCGTGACTCCACGATCTTCGGCGGAAAACTATCGGGCACGTTCTTACCGATTGAGAGATTCGGCGCCACCCAAATCTTGTGCTTGTCTCTGATTATTTTCATGTGCGTGACGCTCGTCGTTCAGCAGTTGATGATGTTGCGCCGCAATACTCCCCCTGCTGCCCTCGACGGGCCGCTTGGCAAGCAGCAGAAGATGCTGATCTGGCTGTTCCCGATCATCTACGCCTTCACTGGTGTGGCTATCCCGATCGGCGTGTTGGTTTACTGGTTTGCCACCAACGTGTGGACCTTCGCCCAACAGTACTTCCTGATTCGTGCGATTCCGACGCCGGGAACCCCTGCCTATGCCGACTGGGAAGAGCGGATGCGCGCCAAGGGTAAGGATCCGAAAGCCATTGAAAATGCACGCGTCGAGAAGCGCCGCGCCAAGTCTGGCTATGTCCCGCCGGTGCGGGTCGTCACCGAATCCGAGAAGGAGACGATCTCGGATTCCCACGAGAAGATCAAGTACGTCAAGAGAGTCCAGCCGAAGTCTCAGTCGCGTTCCCAACGCAACCGGGGTGGATTCAAACCCAAGAAGAAATAACGCTGAGGCCATCTCGTCGAGTTGCCGTCGAGGTTAGCGACACCCGTAGACTATGTGCCAGATGGCTCAGCCTCTCCCCTTGCGGGGGTGACTGCGACTTATGCGTCGCGAAGGAGAACAATGACTGATCACGAGCAAGCGTCCGTCGAAGAGATCGAGGACGCGGTTGTTGAAGAAACCGTAGCGGGTCACGACGCTGACGTTGATCCTGGCTCGGTTAGTGACGAGGTCCGCGACGACACCGTCGATGACGTCCAGTCCGACGGTGAAGATGCTGATCACGACGCAGATTTCGAGCGCGAAGAGTTAGACCCGCTCGAACTCGAAGGCGAGCTGGCTGCCGATTACCTCGAAGAACTTCTCGACATCGCCGATCTTGACGGCGACATCGACACCTACACCTCTAATGGTCGCGCCCATGTCTCCATCGATACCGATTCGGATCTGCTCGTCGGTAAAGACGGCGAGGTCTTGGACGCCCTTCAGGAGCTCGCCCGTCTCGCTGTGATGACTGAGACGGGTTCGCGGTCTAGGATGATGCTCGACATCGCCGGTTTCCGTGAGCACCGCCGGATCGAGTTGCGTGCCTTGGCTGAGGATGCCTGCACCGAGGTGAAAGCCACCGGTGATCCTGTTCGCCTCAACCCAATGAACCCCTTCGAGCGCAAGATCGTCCACGACGTCGTCGCCGATAACGGCCTGCATTCTGAATCCGAGGGTGAAGAGCCAGAGCGTCGCGTCGTCATTTCTGTCCCCGAGAACTAGCTCTCGATCGTAGGTCTTTGGCCCCGGCTTAGCCCGGGGCTCCGTCCACACCCTCCCGTAGGTTTTAGGTGTCCTGCGGACGCCATCAACCCCGCCGAGGTGTCTCTGAAGTCTTCACTCTCCCCCGACTTTCGCTTCTACGCTTCAGCGTACGAAGACGAGCCGTCGACCCACCGCTTAAGATAGTCGTGACCCTTGAGAACCAACCTTTGATTCCGAAGGCAGCCTGATGGACTCTCCACACATCACCTCGCAGCTTTTTGGCCAGCGCACCGACATCATCGAACGCTACGCCGCCCATCTCGGCAATGCAGTCATCTGGGGATACCTCGGCCCCCAAGAATATGAGCGCGTCTGGGACCGGCACATCTATAACTCAGTTTCCTTCGCCTCCTTGATTCCACACGGCGCCTCCGTCGCCGACGTCGGCAGTGGCGCTGGTTTGCCCGGTCTGCCTCTGGCCATCATGCGCCCAGACCTTTCTGTCGTCCTGATCGAATCGATGTCACGCAGAGTGAGGTTTTTAGAGGATGTAGTCTCAGATCTTGGCCTCAAAGATCAGGTCTCGATCATTCGTGCTCGTGCCGCCGAAGTCTCAGATACTTTTGACGTCGTTACCTGCCGCGCTGTGGCTGCCCTCCACAAGCTAGTCCGCTGGACCCACCACATGTTCCCCGGCGACGGTCAGCTTCTCGCCCTCAAAGGAGCCCAAGCCGAAGCAGAGATTGCAGACAGTGCCGCCATCTTGAAGCGGTACCGCCTCGAAGCCGAGGTGTTGACGGTGACTGCACATCCCGAGACCGAGTCGACCACTGTGGTTCGGGTTCGCCGGGGTGGCTCGACTGGGTCTGAACATCGTTAATCGCTTAGCCCTTGCGGTTAGCCGGTCTCTGTGTTCATCCCTAGCGGCGGCTCGGCTTCTCCGCCCGCGATATTGGAACCTATCCCTAATCCTCGCCTGTGACCTTCTACCACTAGAATCAGCGATACTCGTGCCTCGCTACGCTGTAGAGAAGGCTCCTGACTAGCGCATTCACCCTCATGCCTCTAAGGATATACAGAGGTAGAACGATATATCGACAAAACGATTGTTTCATGTGAAACATCATGGATTTTACTTGACTGGATGTTGAGCCCCACCCCTGGGTGTCACTATCTTTCGGGTTAATCTTGCCTTCGCATCGAATTGGAATGTCGACTCTAGGTAGTTCCTGCCCGAGAATCGCCCACTCATCAAGGATGTGTTGATCCTGCTCGTTAGCTGTCTGTCGTCTCGGACGGTCATTGCTGTCAGTCACCGTTGATTCCTGTGGCAATGTGTTCAGCGACTATTGCCGACACTACGTGCTTTCACTGGTTAGATGGGGTGCCTCTCATCCAATCCTGGGTGGGTCGAAGGTCAGAGGTGGTGGGAAGCGGTATTGATTCACCATATCGCGATCACTAGGTTGCAGCTATATGGCACGGTGACGGCTCAGGGGAAGGTAGATGCTGATCGTTGTTTGTGGCAAAAGTAACGCGATTCGACTGCCGCGAGCGAGGATGCTTGCCCCGCGATCGGAAATCCCCCATTCGAGGACAGTTGCGACCCATTGGAAGTCGGGCCGAGCACGCGTTGTCCCTGTTGCACCGGGTGTAGGTCTATTTGGCATCACTCCCCCGTTCCATTGGTTGACCGGGTCCATGTGAGAGCCAATGTCTGTGTCACTTCTCTCCTAGACGTTCTCAATAGGGTTGCCTCCTCCTATAGACATGCGCCTTGACGAAATCAACACACGGTCACTACATGATCTGGTTGATGACCTGTAAAAGATGGTCATGACGCTTGAAGAGGGGCCGAGAGACCGCCGCTGGTGGGTGACCATTACCATTCTCCCAGGAGCGGAGTGCGCCCGCAACGGAAAACTTACCATCTCAGCTGTTGTTGAATCGCTGTGTTGAGGACTAGGTATCTGCAGTATCTTCCAGTTGCAGGCCCAAGCCTCATTCCGGCTTATGAAACTCTGGGTGTAGGAGCCGTGGATACTTTTCTCCAGGAATGCGAATTCTCGCGACACCTGCTAATTGGGCTTTCTCTAGTTAAGAGGCCTCGGGGGTGATGGCCTGTGCCGGTGGGTAGGTGCTGCCGTCTGGAAAGAAGCAAAAGCAAGAATATAGAGGGTTTGCGTGAAGGGGTTCGAAGCGAGGGATGGGCGGAGCTAACGGAGATTGTCAGCAGGCAACGACTGTGTGGTCTGAGTGGGGAACCCGTTGCGGCGCAGTCGAAGCGTGAGAACCTCGTTAGTTGACCGTGAATTCTCTTGGCGAGACGGGTGTGGATAGCTGAATTCTGAGCGGTGGAAGGGTGATAGTCTTTGTGTTCACGTCATAAGGAGGCTGGGGATGGCTCAATCCGATCGATCACGATACGGAGAAGTACCTGTGTACCGGAAAGTGCCGCGTCGAATGATGCACGCTGTTCCCGAAGAGCCATTGGAGGATCCTGTAGAACCTGATGTTTCATGTGAAACATTGGAGCCAGTCTTGACGCTTCCGCGTCCTCAGGTCGCACGTCGAGTCGTCTTGGCGAACCAGAAGGGTGGGGTTGGCAAGACGACAACCGCAGTCAACATCGCTGTTTCTCTCGCTCATGCCGGTCTGAAGGTGCTTGTTTGTGACCTGGATCCGCAGGGGAACGCAACGACAGCACTTGGAATTGACCATAACACCTCAGAAACGACAGGCACTTATGAGGTTCTCGTTGAGGGGCAGAACATCAATGAGCACCTGCGCGAATCCCCGCATTCAGAGAATCTGAAGTGTTTGGCGGCGACACTGGATTTGGCGGGAGCTGAGCTAGAGCTCGTCTCGATCACGGGTCGTGAAGTGCGTCTGAAGAATGCTATTGCCAGACTCGATGAAGAGTTTGATTACATCTTCTTTGATTGCCCACCGTCGTTAGGGTTGTTGACGCTGAATGCGCTCGTCGCTGCGAACGAGATTATGGTGCCGATTCAATGCGAGTATTACGCACTCGAAGGGCTCACCGCATTGTTGCGGACCATTAGTATGGCCCAACAGCAACTTAATCCCAGCTTGAAGGTCTCGACGGTGTTGTTGACTATGTTCGACGGACGCACAAACCTATCGCATGAAGTTGCCCGCGAGGTGCGTGAATACTTCCCGAAGGAAACCCTCGACGCAGTGATTCCTCGGTCAGTGCGCGTGAGTGAAGCTCCTAGTTATGGGGAAACTGTCGTAACTTATGATCCAAACTCGGCCGGGGCTAGGGCGTATCGGGCTGCGGCTGCTGAGATGGCGATGCGTACGGAAAGGACGAAGTGAGATGGCTCGCAAAGGACTAGGGCGAGGCCTGGGAGCCTTGATGACGCCCACTCAATCGTTGGATGAGCAAGGGAACCCCTCGAAATCGGGCGTGGAGACGATGCCAGATGGGTCGTATTTCCTGGAGATTCCGGTAGATCAGATCACACCAAATCCGAAACAGCCGCGCCAAGTTTTTGATGAGGATGAGCTGGCTGAACTAGCGGCGTCGATCGACGAAGTCGGTCTACTGCAACCCATCACTGTGCGGAAACAGGGCGAGGATCAGTATGAGTTGATTATGGGGGAGCGTCGCTGGCGTGCTCATCAGTTAGCTAAGAAAAAGACGGTGCCTGCGATCGTCCGAGTGACGGATGACGAGGTTATGTTGCGTGACGCCTTGATCGAGAACCTTCATCGTGTCCAGTTGAATGCACTCGAAGAAGCGGCGGCGTACGAACAGTTGATGACGGAGTTCAACTGTACTCAAGAAGAGCTTTCTCTCCGGATCAAGAAATCACGCCCGCACATCTCAAACACGATCAGACTGCTGCGTCTGCCGGCGTCTGTGCAGAGAAAGGTTGCGGCAGGAGTAATTTCCGCCGGTCATGCACGAGCGATCCTGACGATTGATGACCCGGCAGCTCAGGAGCGGATGGCTGAGAGGATTATTGCAGAGGGTCTGTCCGTCAGAAGCGTCGAAGAGCTGGTCAGCCTCGGCGAACTAGGAAGGGAACCGAGTAAGAGGATCAAGCGAACACGGGAGATTCCGGAGCGAGCCACCGAGGTTGCCGAGGATCTCACTGATCACCTAGACACCAGGGTCAAGGTCACCATGAACGCGAAAGGCCGGGGGAAGATTCAGATCGACTTTGGATCAGAAGAGGACTTGGATCGCATCCTACAGATCGTGTTACCTTCATAGCGTTAGACCGATTTGTCGACAAAACTACTAAACACTATTGATGGTGAAAGGCCTAGTCAAGAGCGATATGGATGGCGTCGACAAGTGCCCTAAACGGTGAAAACTGAGGTCGTAGGAGAGGCATAGCGGCAAAAACGGATCTGGTGCGGATCAGGAAATCAGTGACCGTGGAACCGAGACCACTGAGCGATGCCTAAGGGTCGGTGACAAAGGGTCGGTGACAAAGGGTCGGTGACCGAGAGTCAATAACTAAGGATGATGGCCAAAGGTCTAAGACCGAGAGTGAAAACGAAGGGTCGATAACAACCACGAGACAAATCGCAACCAAATCCAGTGTTAGCGCCACGAATCTGCAGGGGAGGGCCAATGACGGGCCGCAACACCACAAATCCGAAGCATGATGAGATGCTGGACGAAGACAAGGTGATCGCGTCGATCACCAAAGGGCTCACCTTCCATGATCGAGTGCTGGTAGGCCCGGGCGACGATTGCGCCGTGCTATCCCACCCAGATAGCCGTTCAGTAATTACGACTGATGTGCTCGTCGAAAACATCCACTTCCGGCGCGACTGGATGACGCCGCGTGAAATCGGAGAGCGGGCGGCCGTTCAGAACATGGCAGATATTGCGGCTATGGGTGCGCGCCAACATGCGGCGGTGATTGCAGTCACCGTCCCCAGCAATATCCGAGGAAACGAGCTGACCGAGATTACCCAAGGCTTCAGCGACGCCTTCGCCCAGCACGGGGGCGCCCTGGTGGGCGGAGACATATCGTCGGGGCCAACCCTAAGCCTGGCGGTCACCATGGTGGGGGACTTGGAGGGCCGCAAACCGATCCTCAGAACGCAGGCACAACCGGGGGACGCGGTGATCATCGCCGGGGACCTGGGTCTGTCCAGGCTGGGGCTGGAGATACTCATGCGCGGAATCAAGAAGCAGCAGGTTGCAGATTCGTTGCACACCGTCTTCGATGACGCCGTGATGAACTACAAGACCCCTCGATCCCCCATCGATTCAGGGGTCATTGCTGGCAAGTCTGGGGTACACGCGATGATGGATGTCTCGGACGGACTGAGCCGTGACGTCGCCAAGATCGCGCGATGTTCTGGGGTGACGATCGACCTAAGCGCAGCTCAACTAGCGTCATTCGTCGATTCATTACGGGATATGTGTGACATGATCGGAATAGACCCGTGGGAAATGGTCTTGAATGGAGGGGAGGATCATTCACTCGTGGCAACGTGCACAGCGGACGCTATCCCGGAGACCTTTTCTCAGATTGGGCGGGTGTTACCAGCCCGGGCTGACTCGTCGACCGTTCACTGTGGCGACAGTGCGGGAGCTTGCAGCGTCCTGAGTCTTGACGGGGAAATAATCACGCCACGCGGCTGGGATCACTTCCATCATGACGACGACGGAAATCACAAGGATAGACGATGATCTTGTTGAGCGCCGAGCGCGGCGAAATGGCTGCAGCCGCCAAACAAGTGGTTGCATATTCGTTGCAGCATCGTCCCGGGCCGGGACGGATCATCGGAATCGATGGACTGTCGGGTGCCGGCAAGACGAGTTTCGCGGATGCGGTGGCCAAAGAGATCAACGGGTCAGTTCAGGTCGTTCACATGGACGACATCTATGCCGGGTGGCATGGCTTAGCTGAGGCCCCGGCACTGTTGAGTGAATGGATTCTCGAACCTTACCGTGACGGGGTGACGGCACGGTTCCTGGCCTGGGATTGGGGCAAGGACTGTCGCGGAGAGAAGATTACGGTCGAGCCTACCGATTGGCTGATTGTCGAAGGTGTGGGAGTCGGTGCGACTCAAAGCCGTCCCTATTTGGACGTCCTCGTCTGGCTAGATTGTGACGCGACAGTGCGCAAGGAACGAGCCTTGGCCCGGGACGGCGAAGTGTTGACCGCTCACTGGGAGATGTGGCAAGAACAAGAGCAGGCCCTTCTCGAAGAATCGCTGCCGGTCCGCACCGCAGATATTGCGGTCACCACCTAGCGAATCTCAGCGCTGATAGCGCCGTGCCGCAGCCTGCTCTACGAGTGCCGACGCGACGACACCGAGGTCCATCTCGGCGGCGTCAAGAGCAAGCGGCACAAGTGACGTCTCCGTCATCCCTGGAGCGACGTTGACTTCGATGAACACCGGCTCGCCAGCCTCGTCAATAATGATGTCGGTGCGAGAGAGATCACGCAATCCGAACACCTGGTGGGCACGTTTGGCCATGTCGGCGCAGGCCTCGGCGACCGATGCGTCGACATCCGCCGGGGTGACGAACCGGGTCTCGCCAGCGGTGTAGCGAGCCGCATAGTCGTAGACCCCGGACACGGGCTGAATCTCGACGGCAGGCAGAGCGGTCAACTCGCCGTCCAAATCCACGACGGTGACCGCGACCTCCGTCCCGGATATGAAGGACTCGATGACGTTGACCTGGCCATAGGCGAAGGCACCGACGAGTGCGGGCGGTAGATCGGCCACCGACGAAACCTTGGTCGCGCCGAGGGCTGACCCAGAACAGGCAGGCTTAACCATCACCGGGAAGCCGAAGGAATCGCCGATGGCGGAGACGAGGGTTTGGGCTCCGAGTTCGCGGAAGACGTCGTGGGGCAAGGAGATCTGCCTCGGGGTGCGCAATCCAGCTTCTGCCGCCTTCAGCGAAGCGACTGACTTATCGAAGGCCGAGCGAGAGTGAGCTCCGTCAGCCCCGACGTAGGCCAAGCCGAGCACGTCCATCACCGAACGAATTGCCCCGTCTTCACCGAGACCCCCATGCAGGGTCGGGAAGATCACCCACTCTTCTGCCGAGTTCGCGTAAGTCGTCAGGGTGGGGGAAATATCTGATTCGACGACTTCGTGTCCCTGACGGCGCAACGCTTCTGCAACTCTGCGGCCCGAGCGTAGCGACACATCGCGCTCATGGGAGAGACCGCCGGACAAGACGACAACCGGGTGCTTCATGACTATCTCTTTCTGATTGGCTGATGTGTTGACGAGGGGCACCGCCCACCTTAGACCTGGTCCGAGGCGGGCCCGTAGACCAGTTCGTCGTGGTGCGGGGAAGTGCGCAGACCGAAAACCTGGTTCAGTTCAAGTTCGCGGGTGATCACGTCTGCGAGACGCCGAACCCCTTCGCGGATTCGCTCCGGCGGTGGATAACAGAAGGATAGGCGGATGTTGCGGCTGCCGAGCCCGTTAGAGTAAAAGGCCGTGCCCGGGACGTAGGCCACTCGCTCAGAGATGGCGCGTGGCAACATCGCCTGGGAGTCCAATCCTTCAGGCAAGGTCAACCAGGAGAAGAAGCCGCCCGCCGGGTAAGTCCACGTCGTCCCCTCCGGCATGTACTCGTCGAGGGAATCGAGCAAGGCATCGCGGCGACTGCGATACATGTCTTTGAAGTCGACGATCTGTTGCTTCCAATCGAAGTTGGTCAGGTAGGTGGCGACCGCGTATTGGGAGAAGGTCGGCGGCGACAGCGTTGCCGATTCCTGTGCGAGGACGATCTTCTCTCTCACCGCGTGCGGGGCCAGTACCCAACCGACGCGGAATCCGGGCGCGAACGTCTTGGAAAAAGAGCCGAGATAGATGACATGTTCGGCATCGAGGGATCGGATTGCTGGGATCGGGTCGGACTCGAGGTTGAGTAGCCCATAGGGGTTGTCTTCGACGATGAGAATGTCGAGCTCGATCGCCGTCTGGAGTAGCTCGCGACGGCGATCGAGGGGCTGAGTCACCCCGGCTGGGTTCAAGAAGTTGGGGATGGTGTAGAGAAACTTAGGTGACTTCCCTTTCTTTCGGCACTCCAAGACGGCTTCGCGCAGGGCCGCCGGGATGATCCCGTGGTCGTCGATCGCGACGTGGACAACCTCGGTCTCGTAGGAGAGAAAGGTGGTTAGCGCACCGACGTAACTGGGTGCCTCAGCGAGGATGACGTCGCCAGGATCACAGAAGATGCGGGTGACCAGGTCGAGGCCCTGCTGGGACCCGACGGTGACGGTGATGTCGTCGGGGTGGGCGTGGATACCTTCGAGAGCCATGACGTCACAGATAGGTTCGCGGATGACGATCTCGCCTTGGCCGGAGCCATACTGCATGGCTTGGGTTCCGCAATCCATGATCATGTCGCCGAAAGACATCGCGATATTGCCTAGCGGGAGGTCCTTAATGTTGGGCATCCCACCAGCGAGAGACACGACCTCGGGACGGTTTGCGACGGCGAAAAGTGCTCTCACTGCCGAAGCTTTCATCCCTTGGGTGCGCTGAGCGTAGTGCTCGACGTACCGATCCAGCCGGGTCTCATGTCTGGTATCGCGATTGGTCATTGCCCTAGTTTGCCTCAAAATAGCCCCTGGCCAACACAGTGACCACGCAAAGAACGCCGAGTTTGTGGCAAAGATGGCAGACGGAGACCGATCGGGAGTCGACGATGCGGGGTTTGTGCGGTGGGGTTCAGCGGTGGAGCACGGCTCGCTGGGCGGAGCCGTCAGGGGCAGGCGGAGGCGTCCAGGGCGCTAGGCGAACCTCAAGATGAGCTCGTGGAGCAAATACCGCAGCTCTGCCGCGTTCTGATTACGCATCGAGACGACGGTTATCGCGGTCTGGTTACGAATCGCAAAACAAGCCCGTTGATCACTATCGGTGAGCGCCCCGCAGGTCATGCCTTCAGAAATATCTGTGCTAGTCATCCCGAAATGAGTGGCGAACTCGACGCTGTCGCCAGCCGGGTAGGACAGTAACGCAACCAGCGCCGGGGCACCGTCTAGGTTGTAGATCGCCGAGGTCGTCGTGGTGCCATCGTCATTGTGGTGGTATTCGGGAGGCTCGCGACTGGACCTGACGTGGTTCGCGAAAGACGCCGGAAGGTTCTGGTCGATGATCGACTTGTCGCTGGGGATGTTGGTGGTCTGGTTCAAGGTGAACGGGATCAGCACCGCCAGCAGGAGCAGAATCAATCCGACGAAGACGGCGATCGCGCCGTGAGACGTCCGATATTTGGTGGGACGCTGATCGCAGTGACCTTGGTTTCGAGGTGCCGAGGGTGCGTCGGACGACGGCGCATCGGGGCTGGTGAGTGATGGCGGCGGGGTTGGTGACGCGGTAGTGAGGGTCGCCGAAGTGGGAGCTGCCGGTGAGTTGCGGAGGGCCAGTGGTGGGGTACGCGAGTTCGCTGATCGGGCGGCAGAAGCCGGCGTCGAGGCCCGGGACAAAGCCAGGGTCGAAACCGGCGTCGAAACCGCCCCCGCGTCGTCGAAAGACATCCGACGCGCCGGGGAACCCTTGTGCTGCCAGCGCGAACCGGACTGCGCTACTGCGTCGTCAGAATCACTGGCAAATCTCGAGCCCCGGCGGGGGCGGATCGGTTCATCGGTCATGGCTACTCACGCGGCGAAGGCCACAAGAACTAGACGTATTTTTCGACCAACTTAACCAAGGCCGCCTTGGGCTTGGCCCCCTGAATCTGCTCAACGAGCTGACCGCCCTGGTAAATCTGCAGAGTCGGCAAAGCCATGACTCCGAGCTGCGCTGGGATCTGCAAATTAGAAGAGGTATCCATCTTGACGAAGGTCATGGAGTCGCCGTACTGGGCCGCGAGTTCATCAATGATCGGCGCGATTTGCTTGCAAGGGCCACACCAATCGGCCCAAAAGTCAACGAAGACAGGCTTAGCTGAATTCAGCACGACGTCGGCAAAGTTCGCGTCGGTAACGGCTATGACGTTAGCCACGAGTTCCTCTTTTCTCCATGGTGTCGGTCGGTTCAGGATCGAGACTAGCTCGACCGCCAGGCCCCTAGTCTAGTGACCCATCAATGTGCCTGGCAGGCAGGGTCGACCACACAACACCTAAATCTTCCCTTGAAATCAGTCTCTTGGCTCAATGGTAGATCATTTCCCCTAGTCGGCTGCGTGGACGTGCTGCACCGGAGCCGATCGCGTCTTCCCCGGTGCTCCAGACGACGGTCAGTCCAACGAAACCAGATAGTGTTCGGCGTCGAGGGCAGCCCGGCAACCCGATCCCGCTGCAGTAATCGCCTGCTGATAGTGGTGGTCAACCAGGTCCCCACAAGCGAAAACGCCGTCAAGATTGGTTCGTGTGGACGGCTCCGCGACCACCACATAGCCAGCCTCGTCCAGATCGACCTGCCCGGTGTAGAGGGTAGAGTTCGGGATGTTGCCGATGGCCTCGAACATGCCGTCAACCGCAAGTGTGGAGACCGACTTGTCCACGGTGTTCTCCAGGACGATCTCGGACAAGGTGCCGTCCCCACGAGCCTCGGTCACGATCGAGTTCCACTTGACCTCCACCTTGGGGTTGGCGAGGAGGCGGTCGGCCATGATCTTCGATGCGCGCAGCTCATCGCGTCGATGGATCAGATATACCTTGTCGGCAAAACGAGTCAAGAAATTAGCTTCTTCGACAGCGGCGTCACCACCACCGACGACGGCAACCGTCTTGTCCCGGTAGAAGAAACCGTCGCAGGTTGCGCACCACGACACACCGCGTCCAGAGAATTCTTCCTCGCCTGGGATGTTGAGGTGGCGGTAACCGGATCCGGTCGCCAAGATGACAGCCTTCGCCTGATGGGTTGTCCCGGACGAGTCAGTCACCGATTTGATCGGTTGGTCGAGGCGACATTCGACCGCGTCGTCAGCGATCAGGACGGCACCGAACTTCGCGGCTTGGGCGCTCATTCCCGCCATCAGCTCAGGCCCCATGATGCCGTCGGGGAAGCCAGGATAGTTCTCCACCTCGGTGGTGTTCATCAACGCACCACCGGAGAGGGTGCCTTCGAGAACAACAGTGTCGAGTTGCGCGCGACCGGCATAGATCGCGGCTGTGTACCCTGCTGGACCGGAGCCAATGATGATCAAGTCGTGGATGTCACTCAAGACGGTACCTCCGAGTAGTGGTCTGATTAACTGGCTGACTGCTGGTTTTACCCTGACGAGGGGGTAGCCGGAGCTGTCCGGGTTGACAGCGGTGCCGTCGTCGCGTCGTCCCGGCGCGCTGTCTCGACGGCGGGGGCCGGTGGCTGAGCGTCCAGGTTGTTGCGCAACCTCGAAACTTAGGCCATTCCGGTCCACTCTCACACGAGCAAACCGGAGTGTCCAAGATCGCCGGGTCTGGCAGCGTCACCTAAAACTACCTAACTCAGCGCGGCTTGACAGTATTCCAGTATGGGGTTAACAGATTCATTGCGATGGAAGTCATAGGTCTGGTGTGAAATGCTTGGCCTGAATATGATTGTAGTGTTGCTGTCGCCGATTAGCCGTAGTTCATCTAGGCGACCACAATGCGTCCTAGGTAAACAAGATATGACAGGAGTCAACAATGAAAACCACAAGGCGCCGACCTTTCAGGCTGCTTGCGGGCATCTTGATGCTGCCGCTATTGCTGGCCTTCGCTTCCTGCCTGAAAGAAGATACCGATTACGTCATCAAGAGTGCCAATGAGATCGAGGTCACTGCCCGCACTGGTATTGACGCCACCGCCTTTTCGATGGCCGGTAGTGAACTACCTACCAATGACCCTTGTGAACTGATGGAGTTCAAAGGTAAGGACGGTGTCGAAACCAAGGATGTCTCCGACGACAGCTACAAGACTTGCGAAGTGAAAGTCACGATTGACCCGAAGGATGCCGAAAATAAGTCTGAAGAGATCGGTATTGGGCGTTTCGACGTGACTATTGATGGTGATAAGGCCACCTTCCACCGAGGTATGACCTCGGACGAGTTGAGCGAAGTCAAAGATCGTGGCGTCGATATTTCGGATAGCCCATCAAAGATTTATTCCTCCTTCCGTGTCTCGGTGACCTTCCCTGGCAAGGTCGAAAGCGCCTCCGGTAGCGGCAAGATCGACGGAAACAAGGTCACCTGGACTGATCCGGCGGACATCTTGGGTTCTGAAGGCCTGGTTGCGAAGGGTTCGTTGACCAAATCCAGCGGATCGTTGACCATAATCATCATCGTCGTCGTGATCGCTGTTCTCGCTATTGCCGGGGTGGCAGCATTCCTGTTGCTGCGCAAGAAGCAGTCGAAGAATTCGCAGCCGACGACCTCTGGGATGTCTCCTGAAAACTTCGGGCAGCCCGTGGTGACCGGCGCCAATGGTGCGTTCGGTGCGTCAGGGCCTTATGCCCAGCAGGTGCCCGGTGCCCCTGTCGGACAGCCGCCATATCAGCAGCCAGGTGCCGAAGGCTACGGCGAATACTCTCAGCAGGGTATGGGCCAGCCGTCGAACTACGCTGGGACGGGTTACTCCGCCACGGCTGATCCGAGTCAGGGCGACTCCCCAGATGTCAGCTTCGCCCAGGGTGAAACCCCGGCGGTTCAAGATGGGCCGAGTGAGGTTCCTGGCGGAGAGAGCCCGGCTAACGGGTCCACCCCCGGTGGGGATGACGGCGTGACTGGCGCGGCTGAGTCTTCGCCCAAGTAAGACACCGGCCTGATCATTTTCGCATAGCTGTTGGCAGCTACCTTGACGGTGGCTGCCAACACATCTTTTATCCGCGAGTACAGTACGATCGAAGTTGTGTTCGTCCAGCATCTGACCCTGCGAGATTTCCGCAGCTATCACAGCGTTGACCTCGGTTTGACCGACGGAGTCACCGTCTTCGTCGGCCGCAACGGTCAGGGAAAGACGAATCTCGTCGAAGCGATCGAATTCCTTTCCACGCTGACGTCTCACCGCGTCTCGCAGACCCGCCCGCTGATCCGGTTCGGCGCTGACCAAGCTATCGTCCAAGCCAGGGTTCAAGCCGGGGTTGACGATGAACGCAGCCTCGGCCTCGAGATCGAAATCAACGCTGACAAGCCGAATCGAGCCCGAATCGACCGCACCATTCTGTCGCGACCACGTGAACTGGTGGGGGTGCTTCGTACGGTGGTGTTTTCGCCGGAGGACCTGGCGATCGTCAAAGGCGACCCTGCGGATCGACGACGTTTCCTTGACGAGCTAGTGACGACCAGGTGGCCACGGATGGCCGGGGTTCGCAGCGACTACGACAAGGTATTGCAGCAACGCTCTAGCGTGCTGAAGTCTATGTCTAGTGCACCCCGGTCGCGTGGTATCGACTGGGATCGGCCTAGTCAACGCCCTGTTGACCTAAGGGTGGGCCAGTCTGGACGCCCCCCTTCGGCAGCGGACGCGACAAGTTCAGCGGAGGAGGGACGCGATCTTGGCGATGCCGAATTGCCGTCTGCAGATGAACTCACCCTCGAGGTTTTCACCGATCAGCTAGCTGCTCTCGGCGCTGAGTTGCTGTCGGCAAGGATTGATACCTTGGCTGAGTTGACTCCTCTGGCGGCAAGTACCTACGCCGATATTGCGCCGGTCAACAATGTGATCCAGGCCGAATATAAGTCGATGATCTCGATTCTTGACGGCGACAAGATGGCGTCCAAGGCCATTCTCGAAGAACGGTTACGTCAAGCCATGATCGCCCAGCGCGACAATGAACTTCGTCGTGGAGTGTGCTTGGTCGGACCTCACCGGGACGATATCGTCTTGTCGATTGGCGAACTTCCGGCGAAGGGATACGCCAGCCACGGCGAGTGTTGGTCCTTGGCCTTGTCCTTGAAACTAGGCGGTTTCCAGCTTGTGCGACGCGGCGGCGTCAATCCCGTCTTGGTCCTAGACGACGTGTTTGCCGAGCTGGATGCCCAGCGTCGCGAGCGTCTGGCTGCGGCGGTTCTTGACGCGGAACAGGTGCTGGTGACTGCCGCTGTCGGCACCGACGTCCCGGAGTCGATGAAGGGGAGACGTTATCTGGTCCATGACGGCGGGATTGACGTCGAAGGAGCCGGCGAAGAGCAATACCCGGCGGTGCGCGTCGCCACGGTGACTGAGAATTCGCCGGGCGTGGCGAGAAATACCGGAGGGGGTGCCTGAGATGGACGATGAGCGCCATGTAGCCAAAGACCATGACCCCGACGGCACCGATCTAGCTCGCCGGATCACCCGGCAGGTGCAAGGGATCATTCCGCCGCCGCGCCAGACGGCACCGCGCCGCCCCCAACGACGTCGCCGCCGACCCGCAACGTCGGAGCCGAGGGGCGTCACCTCATTGTCGACGGCTTTGAACAGGTACATCTCTAGACGCGGGTGGAAGCAAGACCTGGGCGTGCGAATGATGCTGACCCAGTGGGAGGACCTTGTCGGAGCTGTCACTGCTCAACACACCAAACCGGAAACCTTTCGCGATGGAGTCCTGGTGATTCGCTGCGACCGGACGAGTTGGGCGGTGAACCTGAAGATGATGGCTCCCAAGATCGTCGCCAAGCTCAACGACGAACTCGGCGAAGGCACCGTCGAGCGCATCGAACTAGTCGGGCCTCAGGCTCCAAGTTGGAGGCACGGTTCCCGTTCAGTCCCGGGGCGCGGGCCGAGAGATACCTACGGGTAGCCGTCGCTGTGGACTTGACTAGCCCTCTGCTTCAGGAGCGAAAACCTGTTCCCATTGGTCACGCTTTTCGACAAACTTGCGGACTGCGTCCTGAGCCAGAGCGAGACTGTGGTTGGCTCCCCATCCGCACTGGATCTCATTGGCTGCTGGGACTTCCTCGGCCTGCAAGATATCGGCCATGGTGGCGGCTACGATCTCTGCGAACTCTGCCGGCTCTAGCCCGAGGGTGATTGCGTAGAAGCCCGTCTGGCACCCCATCGGAGAGAAATCAATCAGCCGATCAGTGTGGTTACGCATCAACTCGGCGGTGAGGTGTTCGATGGAGTGAACCGCCTTCATGTCGAGATGTTCACGGTTGGGCTGGCAGAACCTTACGTCGTATTTGACCAAGACGTCGCCGCCAGGCAGTTCCTTGCGATCAGCAATCCGTAGATAAGGAGCCTGGACCTTGCGGTGGTCGAGATTGAATGACTCCACATTCATCCGAGCGGTCTCGTTCGTCGTTTCGGTGACCTGGGTGAGGTGTGTCTGTTGCTCCATGGCTGGTCCTTCATCGGTAGGGAGGGGCGCGGAATCGTCTGGTGATCATCTTAGGGGTGTCCTCTCGTTTTATCTGAGTTCGTTGAGACAGATGTGGTGCCACGGCTTCCCGGAGTCGCCGATGTGTCGATGACTAGGAGGGAAGAGGGGGAACTAAGTAGAGATCAAAAATTATCCAACTAAAAACTTGCTTTATTCCTCCAGGGTGTGCTTAACTAGGTGGTGCAACGACAACTTCAGTTGTAGGAGTCGTCCCTACAGCGTCCATACGTTGATCCAACACTGGTGTTCTGGTCGGGCCACTACCTCCTCTTCCCGGTCAGAGCACCAGTTTCTTATTTCCTGTGTTTTCTAATGTCGGCTTTGAAACGAGACCTTGCCGATCCTCTGCCCCGGGTGTGGATAACTCGGTGGGCCTGTGAATAACTTGGGGATAGTTGCTCGCTGAGCCGCAGATTCTGGTCTAGCAGAACCCGCACCTCGAACCCTTCGTCCCTGGTGAGGGCGGGCTTCGGCTGGTGAGGGTGGAGGCGCGGGTAGCGTCATGGACAACGACAGTCGTGCAGTCGGGTTGGGTTATCGTCGATGACACTCTTCGGGGTCTGCGACGGGGTGGGATTGGCTAGGAAGCGTGGCCACTGGGACCGGCGAATCCGAAGGCGGCGTGGGTGCCCGTCGCGAGGCGAACCCGCGTACTACCAAGAAAACCCCTTTGACTAGGGGATTTACCTCTTATCGGTGGTGGTGGCGAGGGGTGAAGGGCTGGATGCAGCCGTGAGGGATCGATGATTTTGCTCCCCGGCGAGACGGGGCAGGCCAGGCGGTATCGGTGAGCCTCGATGCGCGATGGGTGTTGGCAGACGGCGTCCTCGCAGGTGAATATGCCAGAAAACCCCCGATTCGCTTCCCGTCGGACTAGCGGAAAGGGTCGAAAGCGGTGAGAAAACCTCAGACACTTATTCGTCAAAACCTCGCCAACAAGTGACAAATCGAGACATGCTGTCGCCGAAACGATTTTGAAAATTCTTTGTGGAAAACTCAATTCACGACGCTTTGAATTACTAGAGTCTTCTCATGTCGACGAAGTGGCGATGGGGTTGGTCGCCGCAGCCAATGACGGCGGACGTCGACGGTTTCACCAATCGCATCCGTACTTAGTGTTTTGATCAATCGGGCGCATTGGTTTTCTGCAGTACCAACGAGAAATATCACGAAGTCTGCAGTCCAGGGGGGCTGATGAGTAGTTCATACGACGCTACTGCCACGCAGTCAGGCGCTGACGCGGGTGAAATCGGGGTTACGTCGTCGTCTCGAACGGCAAAACCCGAGAAAACCCTCTCAGGGGTGAATACACGCGGCATAACTGGGCGCCGTTCCAGGTGGGGCAGAGGCGATCGCGTCGGAAATAACGCCGGTGACGATGGCCAGAATTCGCGCACGGTGCAAGTGGAAACAGTCCCGTCGATTAGGCCGCGCCGCAACATCAAAATGATTGTTGCTGGGCTTCTGCTGATCTGTATTGCCGGTCTCCTCGGTGGGTTGATCTACGACACAATCACCCGGCAGACCAATGTCGTGATGATGGCGCGGACGGTGTGGCGAGGCGAAGTGATTACCTCGGCTGATCTCACCGAAGTTGCCGTGGGGAGTGTGCCCGGAGCAACGGTCCCCACCGCTGAGATCAGTTCACTTGTGGGCAAGACGGCTCAGGTTGATCTTCCAGAAAGGACTATCGTTGACCCTTCCTGGGTTGGTGAGTCGATCGCCAGGCCAGACAGCGCCATCGTGGGTTTGAAACTCAGCGCCGGGAAGTTGCCGTCGAGTCCGCTTCCTCCGGGAACCCTAGTCAAGATCGTGCAGACACCTTCGCAGGGGCAACTGGCTGATGTGGCTAGTCAGTTCAGTGTTGACGGTGTCGTGGTTACTCGTCCGGCCCTGTTGGCGGATCAGCAGACCTGGGTGATTGACGTCGCGGTTCCGATGGCCTATCTCGAAAGAGTGGCGGCGTCCGCAGCGGTAGATCAGATCGCGATCGTCAAGATTGAGAGGTGATCAGATGTTGATCGCGATCGCTTCAGTGTCGGGTTCGCCAGGTGTGACGACCACAGCAGTCGGGTTGTCGCTGGTGTGGCCGCAGCCGGTGGTGCTCGTGGACGGTGATCCGCACCCTTCCCAAGCTGTCCAGGCTGGATTCTTGTGTCGGCAGTGGGTGGAGTCGAACGGGTTGAACTCGGTGATTCAGTGGCATCGTCAAGGGGAGCCGCTGGCAAGAAACCTGGAATCCCTCTTTGTGCCGCTGGGATCGATGAGCGGGCAAGAGGCGGATTTCATTCCAGGGTTCAATCACCCAAAAACCGCGGAGTTATTCGGCCCGGTGTGGCCGGATTTAGTTGCTGCGTTGACGCATTTTTCGGACTCGGGGCGCGACGTAATCGTCGATTGTGGACGCGTCTCGGCGTCGGGATTACCCGAGCCATTGGTTGCCGCAGCAGACCTCGTTCTCCTGGTGACGAAAACTAGCTTGCCAGCGCTGGCCGCCTTGCAAATCCATCAAGGCGAGCTAATGAACCAGATTTCGCTGCACCACAAATCGCTGAAGCTGGTGTTGAGTGGTGGAGGGAAACCCTATTCGCGGACAGAAATCGAAAGGCAGTTTGGCCTCGGTGTGATCGGGGAGGTTATTCACGACCCGGCGAAAGCTGCTGTGTTGAGTGAGGGAAGGCCGGCGTCGTCGAGATTCTCTAGATCGAAACTAGTCAGCGACTACGTCAAACTCGCAGACGAGATTAAAGGGCTTCTGACGCAGCAACGCGACCGAATCGGAGTGAGCCCCAACGTGCTTGCCAAGGTGGAAGCAAACCCTGAGATGACCACCCGCCGTGACCGAGTGGGACCAGACGGCGCGGACGTCGAATCCGTTGCAGACGGGGTCGGGGAGGACGTCCATGTTCACTCGTAGGATGATGCCTTGGAAACCTGAGGCCACACAAAATGAGGTTCCCAACCTCGAACGGGCCTTGCAGCCGCTGCGCGTCACCGATTCTAATCTAGGCCACATCTCAGCGCTGAACCCGGTTGGGCTCGTCGAGCCGGGATTGATCGAAGTTACCGAGATTGACGAACCGGTAGCAGAAGTCGAAATCGACACCGAGGAAGAACCGGCAGATCGCCTAGCTGTGGCGGCGAGAACTGAAGCTGTGGAAGATCGCCAAGATGAGGGCGAAACGGCGATCAATCAGGTCATGAAGCCAAGTCAGCGCGGCTCTGCACGGGAGCGAGGGTATCTCAGTGTCGGCGGCGCCCTCTGGGGGCGTGCAACACCGACGCAACAGCCAGATGTGTCGGCAAGGGCCACACGTCCTCGACGCGCGATTGACTGGGACCAGGAGAAATCTGAGCAGACTAGCGAACCAGACAAGGCCGCGTCTACTTCGACCGCCAGCTCACACTACGCCGAGGTGGTGTCATGGCCAGAGGTGTTTTCATTACGTCAAGAGGTGGCGAAACGAATCGCAGAGTTATCCCATCAATGGGCGGTCGATCACGGTGTGCCGATGCCGGAGATGGATCGACGTCTGCTCGGCAGGTCCGTAATCCGGGAGACCGTGCGAAGTCATGCGGAGCAACTCAGCAATTCGGGAACCGCCTGGTGGACTCGCGAGACCGAGCATTTCTACGCTTTGGCCCTCGAGGACGCGATCTTCGGCTATGGCAGGATGCAGCCACTCTTTGACATCGAGGATGCCGAAAACATCGAGATTCACGGCTGGGATTGTGTGACCGTTCAATATGCAGATGGATGCCGCGAATCCTTCCCGCCGGTCGCTGAATCTGACCAAGAGCTTGTCCAGCAAATCAGATTCCTCGCTGAGAATGCCGACCCGCCGCGTCCCTTCGACGACGCGCACCCCATCGTCACTGTCGCCTTGGGCGCAAAGTTTCGACTTCATGCGATCGGGTTTGGTCTCGCCGATCGTCCATCTGTGGTGATCAGACAGCATCTCCTCACGGACGTTTCTTTGACCGATTTAGCTCAGCGCAAAATGATGCCCGAACGGGTTGCAAAACTGTTGCGTTCGGCTGTGGTTGGGAGACATTCGATGGTGATCTCTGGCGACCAGGGCGCCGGCAAGACGACATTGCTTCGAGCCCTGATCGACGCCATTCCGGAGACAGAGAGATTCGGCACCCTCGAAACCGACTACGAATTGCTAACCCACCTCCAGCCGCAGCGAAGAAATATGGTCGCCCTGCAAGCGCGAGTGGGTATGGGAGAGGCTATCGCAGGGCGGAGACTTGGGGACTTCACCGTCGCTGACTTGTTGCCTGAGGCCTTGCGTCAAAACCTGTCTCGCCTCATCGTCGGTGAGGTTCGCGGCGACGAGGCAGGCGCCATGTTTGAAGCCATGCAGGCAGGGGCGGGGACCTTGTCGACCACCCACTCCCACTCGGCGTCATCAACCATTGATCGACTCGCAGGACGCGTCGCCCAAGGAAGGGTGATGACGATGGAAGAGGCTTACCGCCAGATCGCCCACAACATATCATTGCTGATCCATGTTCGGCTTCGCGACAACACCTACTGCGGGGGAGCGCGGGTGCGTTTCATCTCGGAGATTCGCGCACTCACCGGGGCGATTGAATCTGGACGTCCGGTCACTCACCTGGTGTATCAGGCAGATGACGACGGGGAACTGGCCTTCTTCGATCCGGCATGGTCACACGGTGGTCGATCATGACTAGAGCAATGGGTGCCGCAGTGATGATCATGGCGACGGCAGGTGTGATCTTGGTGGTGGCGGGTCTGATCCCGAGGGTATCTAGCCCGCCGCGCTCACACCGACGCGGCCTCGCACCGCTGCAACGGTCTCTGACCAGGTTTTTGTCGAATCGTCTTGTCGTCGTGGGGGTCGCTGCTGGTTTCGTGTGCTATCTGTGGACTACCTGGCCGCTGATGCTGGTGGTAGTTCCCCTGGGTGTGGTGATCGTCCCGAGGCTACTGGCAAAACCGGATAACGACGATATCGCGCTGCTCGAAGCTCTTGACCGTTGGGTCAGATTGATCAAAGCCTCCGTCATGACCGGCAAGTCGGTGGCTGACGCCGTGCGCGCAACCAGAGGTCAAGTTCCGGCAGTGTTGCAGCGTCACGTCAATCTGGTGCTGGATAGGCTATCTGCTAGATGGACCCTGCGCGACGCCCTTCTATCTATGGCAGACGAGCTTGGCTCTGCGGACGCTGACGCGATTCTGGCGGCGTTGATTCTCGCGGCTGACCGTGGTGGCACCGGCGCCTCCGCTGCCATGACCGCTTTGTCTGACAACACTTTCGACCAGCTCAAAGCATGGCGCGATATCGAAGCCGAACGGGCCAAGCCTCGAATCGTGGTTCGCCAAGTCACCATGATTACAGCAGTGGTGATCGGCGGGTCCCTCTTGTTGGGCGGGTCGTTCTTTGCGCCCTACGGCACCCCGATTGGGCAGCTTCTGTTAGCTGGCTTGATGTTTGCCTATCTGGGGTCGCTGGTGTGGCTGCGCAGGCTCACCATTCCTAGACGGCGAGCGAGGATTCTGATTTCCGGGCAGTTTGGGGCGGTGTGAGTTAGCTATGAGCGACAAAGTTATGGCCATCACCGCCGCTTGTTGTTTGAGTGCCGGCATCGTCCTGATCGTCTATGCGTTGGCTTATCGGGCGTCCAGGCTTGGCGATGCCCTGGAGCGGTTACGCACACCGGTTACTGCGGTTCAGCGCCTTGAAGAACCCGAAACCTCGGTGGAGAGATTCTTGTGGGAACGCACGCGCGGCTTGGCTGTCTTGATTCCAGCGACGACCAGGAAACGCCTGCAGATACAGGGTCGGTCCCTCTCTGATTTTCTCGTGGAGAAGATCGCCTTCGCGATTATCGGTGTGGTAACACCTGCAGTGATGTCAGGAATTCTGCAGTCAGCGGGCCTAGTCAACTCGGCGTTGCCATATCTTTCGTCGTTACTGATCGGCGTCGCCGCATTCTTCCTTCCAGACGTGAAGTTACGGATGGGATCTAAGGCACGGATAGCCGACACTGCCGAATCCTTGCTGACCTACTTTGACTTGATCGTCCTGGAGCGACTCTCCAACAAGTCCGCCACCCAATCCCTGCATGCTGCAGCCAATCTTTTGGATTCGCCCTTCTTCGTCGAGATTCGCGCTTGTCTCGAAAACGCCAGGCTTCAACAGCGTCCACCGTGGGACGATCTGACCGCCTTGGCGCAAGAATGGGAGCAGCCCGAACTGGCCGACATCGTCGATGTGATGAAGCTTGACGAACAGGGTGCAGCGCTGTCGGAGACCTTGCGCTCCAGGGTTGCGGAGTTACGCAACAACCAACTGATGGCGATGAAGGTCGATGCCCAGAAGATCTCCGAGCGAATGTCGTTGCCGATGGTGATACCGGCAATGATCTTCGCGGCTGTGTTCTTGATTCCTCCGCTTTTGAGGATGACCGGATGATGCAGGAGTTTCCGCGCAGCCACTTCCTACAACACGTCTACAACAGGCATCGCAAGAAACGCCAGGTAGGTAAAAGCCGTGTCAATACCGGCAATGTTTTCCGCAGTGGTGGTCAACTGTGGGGACAGCAGAAAAGGAGAAACCCATGAAGAAGTTACAAATCGTGATTGGCTGGATGATCGCTTTGGCGGTGGCGACGATGTCGTGGACGAGAAAGCTGGGGGAGAAGCGAGATGAGCGCGGAATCTCGCAGTCAACAGAGAACGCGATTCTGCTTGCCGGAGCGGTCGCCATTGCTGGAATCGTGATCGCAGCGATCACCGCATACGTCAAGTCACGGATGCCGCAGTAAGCCGGTGTAAGCGACGTGGTGACTACTGTTCGCCAGCGTCGGGCAGGGTCTACGACGAATCCAGGGGAGCCAACGAGCCGCAGTCGACGTGAGAGAGGCCTGTCTGAATCTGTGCAGTGGACCATTCTCGCCCCGGCTTTCTTTGCCTTGTTGTTCACCGTCATTCAGGTGGGGATATGGCTTCACGGTCGAACCGCTGCCTCCCAGGCCGCCCGGGCTGGAGCCGAAACTGTGGTGCTGACGGCACACGTCTCCAACTCTCACCAGAGAGGCCAACGCGATGCGGAAACCATCGCCCGTGAAGCTGGATTGAAGAATCTCGACGTCCGCATCGAAGAGACGCGCGGATTCGTGACCGTCACCGTCAAGGCCACGGTAACCCTGGTCTTCCCGAATGAAATCCCTGTGGCAGCATCCGCAACCTTGCCGAAGGAGCCGTAATGGTGGGTCGATTGAGAACCTTTGGACGGTGGAGCCGCCGTCATGAACCCTGTCGCGGCTACGCCTCGGTTGAGATCACCCTACTGGCACCTGCGTTGATCCTGGTGATGGCGATCACCGTCTTCGGATGGCGGATTTACACTGCGCGGTCCGAGCTGAGTGCCGCTGCGCAATCAGCGGCGCGGGCAGTGTCGCAGTATCCGGCCAGCGCTTCAGATCAGTGGGTGGAGAAGATCGTCAAAAGTAACCTGGCTAATGCCGGGCTGAACTGTGTCGATCTCGACGTCAGGTTCGTTGTCGATCCCTATCGGAAGCCAGGTGTGACCCGCAAGGTCACGGTTGATGTGTCGTGCACGCTCAGTTTCCAGGACCTCTTGATTCCTGGGATTCCCGGAACCAAAACATTCACCGGCCAGGCCATCCAGCCGGTGGATCGTCTGATCAGTCATGGCAGATAGGGCAGAAAGGAAATGACGTGAGAGCTCAAAAACGGCTGTGGAAAACCCGAGATTGGGTGCGCCGAACACCGATAGTAAGAGGTGAACAAAGCTCAACCCCGACGACATAGGAGCCCTCGTGAGGAAGGTTGCGATGCCAAGACGTTTCGCGCCCGATGACCAGCCGACAGGCTTCTCGGCTGCGATGGTGAAGCTGGGGCGCGCACTCGGCTCACTGGCGGTACTCGCATTTCTCGTCGCAGGAATCCCGCTGCTATTGGCCAAGATCGGCAGGGTCGATCTCTTCACTCAGTTGTTTCAGGTGGACTTCTGGGCTAGCCGAGACAATGGTGCCCTCATCCTCATTGTCCTCACTGCGGTGTCTTGGCTGGCTTGGGCTTATCTCATGGTAGGCCTGATCTGCGAGGTCATCACTGCCGTGACTCGATCAAAGAGCAGGGTCTATCTTCCCGGGCTTGACTGGGTTAGGCCAATACTGTCCACCCTTGTCATCACCGCATTTGGCCTGGTTCAGTTGAATCCCTCCCTCGGCGGGTCGGCTCCGGTTCCCGCCAACCCCATCATGGCAAGTAGCGCTGTCGACGACGCTGATCATCGCGACTATCTACTCGACGTCACCGGTTCCACATCGAAGTTCCGCGACGTCGCCGCCGACCCGGCCACCGGCGAAGAAACATCCAGCACGGCAACCATCGCCACACCAACCCCAAGCCGGGACGCTGTCGCACCGGCACCGGCAAATCCGCAAGAGTCCAACACGGAAGCTAAGACTGGCGAAAGGCAGTGGAAAGACCACATCGTCTCCGTTTCCGAAGACCTGTGGAGCCTAGCGGAGGAATACCTCGGCGATGGGGCGTTGTGGCGAGAGATTGTGGCAGCCAATGACACCCAACTACTTGACCCACTCCGGCAACTGACACCCGGCACTGTGCTACACATCCCGGTAGCGCCCGGGTCCATTCACTACCGGCCTGCGGCAGATCAGGGAACCTCGCCGAGTCAGGTGGCAGTGGAGAAATCCCCGAGCCCGGGCCACGACGCGAACCCCGCCGCTGAGCCCTCACCGTCAGCGGCCGTCACCCCTCAGGCTGAACCCGACAAATCCAACCCAGATTCAGCCGTCGGTGAGGAAAAGGTGGCACAGATCTCAGTCCAAGGCACGGTCAGTGCTGGATCAGATGTGGCGAGTCCTTCAAGAGAGAACACAGTCACCGTGGTTCGTGGGGATTCTCTTTCTATCCTCGCCGAGCGCTACCTCGGCCAGCCGGATCGATGGCCAGAGATATACCAGCTCAATAAGGGCCAAATTGCTGATCCGAATCTGATCCTGCCCGGTCAGGTCCTGAAACTTCCGGCACCGACCACGACGGCATCATCGGATCGCGCATCGAGCCCGGGCATGTCTCTGCCAAGCACCGGATACGCCCCCGAACTCACACAGATGTCAAACACCAGCGGGTCAGCCAGCGTTGAATCTGCCACAAAGGTCTCCAAATGGGTGGACGGGTTGGGACCGTCCCTTGCCGCAGGCCTGGTTTCTCTCCTCGCAGCTAGGAGGACGATTCAGCTTCGCCATCGCCGAGTAGGACAGCGCATCCGGCCCCGCTCGATCCAGGCCGATCTGATTCATTCCGAGCTGCGTCGGGTCGCAGCCACACCGGAGGTAGACACCTCGGTGTTGGCGGCAGGCAGTGTTGTCCTCGGATACCGCCGAGACAAGACCCGGGTAGAAACCAATGTCGAGCACAACCGGATCACCTACATCCACGGGCCAGACGCAGAGGCTGCCGATCTGATCTCCGGAGTGATCGCGGGATTATTGTGTGCAGACTGGAATCAACAACTCAAAGTCTGCGTAGTCGGATCGCTAGGCGAGTGGGTGACTGGCCTCGACGACGCCAGGGTAGTCACGGTCGAGCAAACCGTAGTCGGACTTGCCCGTCTTGCCGGGACAGTCGCAGCTCGCAAGGCCCATCTACCGCCGTCAACGACACTTAGCCAGCTACGCGCAAACCCCGACACGGCTGAGGCCTGGGCGAGTGAGATCTACGTTTTCACAGAGCACCTCACCAATAGCCAAGACGATCAACTCCACTCCCTGCTAGCCGCCGACTTGGGGATCGGCGCAGTCGTCTTGGGAACCGTCGATAACCCATCAAGGCCGGGTGACGTCGATGACAATGGAAGGCACAAGAATCACTCGGCGCTGGCAGTGACCGCTGGTGGGAGACAGCTTCTCCCCACAGATGTAAAACCGCAGTTGGTGCGCGGCCCGGTGCGGCAAGCCGTCACAGATCTGGTGGCCAATACGAGTGATGATGCAGTGGAGAAGGCGTGGTGGTGGCGAGGTTCGGTACACGAGCCTAAGGTTGAGCCGCAGTCGGCCCACAGTCGTCACTCCTTAGCAGTTGCCGACATTGTTATCCCCCACCCTCAAGTTCGCATCCTTGGACCGATTGAGTTAGTCGGCGCAAAGGGGGAAGCCCCTAGTAAGGCCGCCAAACAATGCATCGAGTATTGCGCCTGGATTTTAGAGAACCCAAACCAGTCGGCAATCGCGATGACGAATGCGCTCTTGGTCGCCGAGGGTACCCGGAGGTCGAATATGAGTCGGCTCCGTTCCTGGCTTGGGACGAATCCCGACGATGGGCAACGCTATCTCCCCGACGCCTATTCGGGACGAATCACGTTGCACCCTGATGTCACCTCGGATTGGGGCAATCTCTGTGACCTGGTGAAGCCCGGCGTCAACGTGTGCGGGGACGAGGCACTCGTGAAGGCGCTCAGCCTCGTGAGAGGCGCGCCCTTGGCTGACGCAAGCCCTGGGCAGTGGCATTGGGCGGAGAGTTTGCGGATCGACGCGGCGTCAATCGTCCGCGACATCGGTGTCGTCATGGGTCAACGATTCTTAGAAAAAGGCAACATTGATCAAGCCAGGTGGGCTGTGAGTCAGGCCCTGGTTGCCTCACCTGGAGATGAGAAATTGCTGTGTCTGAGGATTGAAACCGAGACCGCTGCAGGGAATCGCGAAGGGGTGGAGCGGTTGGTTAGCCAAGTCATGCGGCAAGCCAAGATCATCGGTATCGATCTCGATGACGACACCGTCGAGTTGATCAATCGGGTCAAACAGTTGCCGCAGTCGCAATGGTCAGGACGTGGTGATCGTCTCTGAGGTCAGTTCGAGCGGGGTGCCACGGTTGAAAGAGTCCGCGCCGACACGCTTCGAGACAAGGAAGAAACCCAGGCCGGTCAATGCAAAAGTCAGAGTCATCCCGACGATCAAACCCCGGGAGAATCCCGTCGGGGCGCCCAGCGCAGCCATGATAGAGGCTGCAACCACCAGACACACGTTGAAGATGATGTCGTAGATCACGAAAACCCTGCCTTTGAAGGCGTTGTCGCAGTGAGCTTGGACAATCGTGTCGACCAGAATCTTCACGCCTTGGCAAAGAACTCCAACGAGGAAGGATGTCACGAGCTGGGGAATGAAGGAAAAGATGGAGGTAGGGAAGATCATCACCAGCGTGCCGGCACCGAAAATCGAGACGATCGTATTGCGGACGCTAATCGCCTGGGACAGAGGAGCTATGATCCACGGCGCCACCACAAAACCGGCTCCAGACATCGCTGACCACAGCCCCATGTCAAGCAGGGCAGCGTTTGCCTGTGAGGGATCGTGGAAAAGATGACGTGTCGCCAGCATCATCGCCACGGTCAACAAGCCGAAGAGGATTCTGGCCGATGTGATCAAGGCAAAGCCGATCAAGATGTGGGTGGTTTTACGGATGTGGCGAAGACCGTCACACAGTTGAGTTCCCGCAGCCCGCAGCGACGCCGTCAAGGAACCAGAAGTAGATTTCTCAGTCAGGGTCGGGCCCCATTCGTGCCGTCCAACAGTGATCGAAACAGACACCGAGGTCACGAAGAAAGCCACCGCCACGAACAGCGACAAAGAGTCAGTGCGATGACTAGGTAGCCAATGCCCTAAGCCCAGACGTGACGAAGCGGCCACGATACCGCCGACCATCAAACCGATCGGGCCGATCAGCGGCAATACGGAATTGGCGTCAAGATAGGACTTCTTGTCGATTGTGTGAGGAAGAGCGGCACTTAGACCCGAGAGCAGGAACCGGTTCAGACTCGTCGACATCAAAAGGAGGACGAATAAGAGCGTCTGGATACCTAGAGAGTGGTTACCGCTACCTACCAAGAGGGCCAAGGTCGTCGCGATCAAGGCCCGCATCGAATCAGAGACCACCATGATGTTGCGCCGAGACCAACGATCGAGGAAGGCAGAAACAAAAGGAGCTAGGACCGAATAGGGAAGCAAAGTGATCGCCAACACCATCGTTATCGCCCAGGCGTTGGTTTGCTTTTCGGGGGAGAACAAGATGTAGGACGCCATCGCCAGTTGAACTGTGCCGTCGCCGGACTGGGTCGCCAACCTCACCAATAGCAGTTTGCGGAACGACGCGATTTTGGCTAGTCGAGCCAGGCGCTGGAAGAGACCCACGCGGCACCTTTCACAGAGTCGAAACAGCGGAAACCGACGGCCTAAGACATCTTTTCGCCGTCACGCCATGAAACTACCATCTCGGGCCGGAGAGCGGCAGGAGCGGGTCGGCATGGGAGCTGATCCGGGCAGCTTAAAAATCTCCAGGGGGCTGCTGGTTCGTCCAACAACCCCCTGGGTGTCTTTTGGGAAGCCCTCACTTCATAACGAAGCGTCTTCCAGGAGATGATCATAATGAGAAGGGTGGAGAAAAGAGAATTGAGGACAGACATCAGATGATTTCGTAATCATTTTGTAAGAATCTGGGGGTGTGTCGCGGGAAAACCTAGGCGAGGAGCCGGTCACAGTGCTGGCGTAGTCTCCCGACAGCATCGCTACACCTGCGCCGAATCGCTGTTTGGGACATCCCCAATAATCGAGACGCCTCCCTTCCTGACAAACCCTCGACGTAGATGGTGTGCAGTACCTGTGCGGTGTTATCGCTGACGAGACGGAGCCGCCTGCCGGATTCAATCACGGTCGCCGCTGACGGGATCGAGTGACCGTCTTGAGATGGGTGATCTGGCAGTTCCAAGAGAGAATCGGGGGTGCATACCAGACGCAGATCGCGGATGTGACGTTTGGCTAGTCGCGAACGTGCGTCCATAGACAATGCTGTGATCAGGTTCCCGGCCCGGTTCAGATTGAAGTTCATCATAACCAGCCACACTTCAGAGAGCAGATCGGGCAGGGGGAACCTCGAGTCACGCTGAGTTTGGGCAACGACGATCGGCAGGACGGCGTGCAGAATCATCGCCTGGCACACCTGAGCGCCCTGCTGGGCTTGGGCGAGGACCTGACGTACCAGGGGACCGGATTGGTCGTGACGAATCTCGGCTAAGCCGTCAGCCAGAGACATGCAGTAATGATCAGCGAACTGCTCGCACTGATTAGCCCATTCGAGATGACACCACAAGCACTCCACCTGCTCGCACCAATGCCTCCACGCTTGGTTCCATCGCTCAAGTTGCGCCGACAGTTTCACCCTTCCCCCTTGGCTAGGATTCACGGCTATGCGCCGTGGTCGTTCAACAACGCCTAGTCAAGTCGGGTGGTGTTGGCTGAGGTGTTGCCCGAAGGGGTGAGGTGTTGTCCAGGTGTTGGCGTTATTGGGTGGAATCGGCTCTGTTGAAGCTGGGGAGAGTTTCAAGATAAAACCCGTGTGGGGGAAGGCCGAAGTCACCTTCCCCCACACGGATTTCTAGCTGGAACATTCAGCCGTAGCCGTCACTCGATGGCCAAGGCCTCTGTGGGTGAGGCATTCGCTGCTCGTCGTCCGGGTGCCAGTGAGGCGATCACCGCAGCGACCGCAGCAATCGCGATCAGCCCGAGGGTCAGCCACCAGTGCACTGCGAAGTGAACCGGGAAGTTCATAACCACGTCATCGGTAGTGTTCTTGATCGTCCGAATCCCTGACGAAACACCTAGCCAGCCGAAGAAAGCACCGGCAGCCGCGCCGATCACAACACCGACGAGGACGATCATCAGCGCCTCGATCATCAACATGATCCGCAGGCTGGACTTCTGCATCCCAAGTGCCCGCAACAAGGCCGATTCGCGTTGCCGTTCAATCACCGACAGACTCAACGTGTTAGCCACACCAACCAGTGCAACCAGTACGGCAACGCCGAGCATCACGGTCATGGTGACGGTGATCCAGTACAGCACCGTCTGCAGAATCCACGAGTACATCGCCGAACCGTCCATGGAGATACCGTCTTGTTGCAAGTTCTTTATCAGATAGTTCATCGTGTCGAACAACTTGTCGTAACCGTCCATCGACATCCACACGGCGGTGGTGCCGTCAGAGTGATCAAACAACTCATCGAAGGTTTGCTGGCCAACCAACACTTCGTCGTAGGCTAGGTACTTCACTTTCTCCATCTTCACCTCGACCGACCGATTGCCGTGTCTGAGGGTCAAGGTGTTATTCGGACCCATCCTGTAGTCGCCCGACGTGTAGTAGGCGACCCCAGCCGCAGGCTCAGTGATGAGGTCGTTGACCCGCACGATATCTGGATTCCACCGGTACACCCGCTTATGGCTAGATTCATTGACAGAGGAGCTTCCGGGCTTGCCAATCGCTGCGTAAGCGGATTCGAGCTTCGCCTTTGCCTTGATGTTGGGGGTCTGATCGATCTTGTGGAGTTCGGCCTCAGTTATCGCTTGTGACGAAGGCGAGATGGGCTTCGTCGGGTCATCGAACTCGTCCGAGGAATGGCCGCTCTTGAGCTGAATATCAACAGGGAATTCCTTCTTGATCGCGTCGATGGCAGTCCGCTCCACGGTAGCTGTTCCGACCTGCAGAGTGACGATGAGCCCCACCGCCAGCATCAACGCCACCCCGGTGGCAGCCGAGCGCTTCGGGTGACGGACGGTATTGGCTGCCGCAAGGCGTGCCGTCGGGCTGAACCGTCCGAGCACCCCACCGATCATGCGAAGCAGGGACGGAAGATACAACTGTGCGCCGATCAACACCGCGATCGACAAACAGCCAGCACCGGCGATCGCCCACAGCAGCGCATAACCGATTTTCGTGTAGGACATTGCGATCAACGCCACCGCGAGAATCGCGAAAATCACGACGATGACGGTGCGCACGACAGCGGTCTTCTTCGTGTAGGTGACAGGATCGTAAGGGCGGAGCGCCTCCAACGGGGCAATTCGGGTGGCCCGATTGACTGGGGCATTCGAGGCAATCACCGTAACGAGTACACCGAAACCCACAACTATCGCGTTTTGTCCTAGTGGGACGGATAGACCCCAAACCAAGGTACCGGTGTACCACCCCACCCCGGCACCGATCAGGATTCCCAAGACGACGCCGAGCAGTGAGCCAAGCAGACCAATGATCATTGCCTCAGCTAAGAGCTGGCGGCGAATCTGGCTTCGACTAGCTCCGAGGGTTCGAAGCAAACCGATTTGACGGCGGCGTTGCTCAACCAGAACCTGGAAGGTGTTGGCGATGATGATCGCACCGACGAAGAGTGCGATCAGCCCGAAGGCCCAGAAAACATAGGTGATCACGTTGGTGCCGTAGGTCATCTCGTCGACTGCGATACCTTCGACGGTATTGGCGTCACCGAAAGCCATCGCTACCGAACCGCGGTTATGTTCTTCGTAGTGGAGGTCTGCGAATTTCTCCAGTTTGGGGCGCAACCCATCGATGGCGGAGGCTTTGCTGATTCCGTCAGTGAACTTGATCAAGAAGACCGTGTTGGATCCTGGGCCATTTTCTGCAATCTCGCCCGGCTTCTTGTCCCGGCCGAAGGGGTGTCCGTCGTTCTTAAATACGAAGGAACTGCCGAAATTTGACCTGGGAAGGTCAGTGAAACCGACGACCTTCATTCCGTAGCTGGTATCCCCGATTTGCAGATCGATATTGTCGGCGACGACTTTGGGGACCGCCAGTTCTTGCGGTGTATTCGGCCAGCGTCCCTCGACGAGGTTGCCCCAGGTGAATCCGTCCTTCGGCAGCGAAGTGAGGTTGACGAACTCCGTTTTCCCGGACCTGGTCGACTCCAAAGGCATCATGACTGCTTCAATAACGTCGTAGTCAGCCACGTTAGGGTCGGAGTTCAGCACGTCAAGAATCTGGCCTACTCTCACGTTCGGCTGCGAGGCGTTGTATCTCAAGGTGGCGTCTGCCGCAGCCACATAGGAGACTTGTTGGCGGCCGATCGCCGTCGAGATCGACTTCATAGACACCGACGCTGCTGACATGAACGCGGTAGAGATCATGATGGCAATGACGGTGGCGATGATCCGTCCGGGATGGTACCGGACCTCTTTCAATGCGTGACGAAACATTACTCGCCCTCATTCATGGCTGCGTTCACCGAATCGACCGTCGGTGAGTGGAGTTCATTGACGATTTGGCCGTCAACCAGAATCAAGGCGCGGTCGGTGACCGCTGCGGCCTTGGGGTCGTGGGTGACCATGATGATGGTTTGGCCGAGCTGGGCAGAGCATATCTTCAGGTATTGCAGAAGATGGGTGGAGGCCTTGGTGTCTAGAGCACCGGTTGGTTCGTCGGCGAAAACCACCTCGGGGCGGGTCATCAGTGCGCGGGCGATGGCGACGCGTTGCTGCTGACCGCCAGAGAGTTCAGATGGGCGGTGAGTGAGGCGGTCGGCGATCCCAAGGGATTGAACCAACTGGTCGAAGTAGGCCATGTCGGGTTTGCGTCCGGCTAGCTCCAGCGGCAGCAAGATATTGTGTTTGGCGTCCATCGTGGGGATCAGGTTGAACGATTGGAACACGAATCCGATCTGGTCGCGACGAGTCTCGGTGAGTTTCTTGTCGGAGAGAGTGCCGAGCTCCACACCGCCGAGAATCACCCGTCCCTGATCGAACCTGTCCAAACCAGCCAGGCAGTGCATCAGTGTGGACTTGCCGGACCCGGACGGGCCCATGATGGCGGTGAAAGTGCCTCGGTCAAACGACACATTGACTTGTTTCAGGGCAACCACTGACGTCTTCCCCGCGCCGTAGGTCTTGGTGAGGTTCGTGGCCAGCACCACGGCATTGGCTGGAGTGGGTGTCATTCCGATGGGCATTGCCCCTAAGCGTGCAGAATCAGGCTGCATCTCAGCAGGAATCATGGGGGTTGACAAAGCAGTGCCTTTCCGTTTGTACGGGTCTTCGGCAAGTCAGCTTAGACCTTCCGCCCGAGTGAGGGCGCGTCAAAGACCTCAGAGGGTTTAGCTTGAATCATGCGCGATTGCGGGAACCGCGATACCTCAACACTAGTGGGTTATTTGAATTGGCACATCCACCTGAGATCGTGATTGCCACCACTTTGGTCAAGACCGAGGTCTGAGTCACCCCAGGCCCTCATGGCCTCACGGTGCGATCCCGGTTTCAAACGCGAACAACACCAAAGACACCCGGTCACGGCACTCTAGCTTCGACAGTAGCCGTCCGATATGGGTCTTGACGGTGCCCTCCGCCATGTACAGGGTCTGGGCGATCTCCGAATTCGTCGCGCCCTTGGCGACCTCAACGAGTACTTCGCGTTCCCGCTCGGTGAGCACGTCAAGCCGCTGGTCTTCTTTCGCGGGACCATTCGGCAGGTTCGGGACGATGTGGTCGAGTAACCGGCGGGTGGCAGACGGCGCGATGATCGCCTCACCGTGAGCGACATCACGCACGGCGTTGAGTAGCTCGGTCGGACGCGCATCTTTGAGCATGAAACCGCTAGCCCCAGCCTTCAAAGCTGCGTAGACGTATTCGTCCAGATCGAAGGTCGTCAAGACCAGGACGCGAATCGGCGCACCCGACGCGATGATCCGTTTGGTGGCGTCAACGCCATTCATCACCGGCATACGGATATCCATCAGGACCACATCAACGGGGGTGTGGCTGAGAATCTGCAGTGCTTCCAACCCGTTTGAGGCCTCGGCCACGACCTCCATGTCGTCCTCGGCCTCAATCATCATGCGGAATCCAGAACGCACGAGAGCCTGGTCATCAACCAGAAGAACTCGGATTGGCTGGCTCATCTCTTCTCCTTCACTGTGTCAGTTCGTGCCCGGTGGGGTTCCAGGGGACAGATCGGTTCGGGGCAGTCCGCGATCGGTCAGCGGGATCAAGGCGCGCACCAAGAATCCTCCAGACGCCATCGGGCGAGCCATCAACTTGCCGCCCATCGCAGCCACCCGCTCGTGCATCCCCGCCAGGCCGTTGCCGTGGCCGTCGTCGATGGTTTGCGCACCGACTCCATTATCGCGAACTTCCGTGACGAGCACCTCCGGCCCGTAGGTCAAGGTCACGGTGGCTTCGGCATCGTCACCAGCATGTTTGAGGAAGTTAGTGATCCCTTCCTGGACGATGCGGTAGACCGTCAATTCGAGGGCCTGCGAGACATTGGGGCGCTCCCCAACCTCAACCAGCTTAACCCGGTCGCCGCTCCTCTCGACGAGCGCACTGATCGCGTCGAGGCCAGGTTGCGGGAGGTAGTCGGCGCTCTCGTTGGTATCCCCGCGCAACACGCCGACGATGCGCCTCATCTCGGTGAGGGCTTCGCGCCCGGTCTCGGAGATCGTTTCGAGGACGTCGACGGCTTTATCGGGTTTCTTCATCGCCAGCGCCTTGCCGCCTTCTGCCTGGACAACGATCACCGAAAGCGAGTGTGCGACGATGTCGTGGAGTTCGCGGGCGATCTCGGTGCGCGTGTTGAACTCGGCGAGGCGCACCCGCTGCTCTGACTCGATCAGTTGCTGGTGGAATTCGCGCTGCCGAAGCTCATCTTGGTGGAGGCGGCTGAGGTGGTTGTCGCGGATTCGCCGTCCGAAACCGTAAGGGGTGACGACGAGGGCCTCGCAGATACCGAAGACGGAGCCGAGGACGAATAGGGCCGCCGTAAAACTCGGCCCTTTCTCGGCTGTCACGGAGTTCTGAGCGAGGAAGGCGTAGACGGATAGACTCACCGACAAGATGATGGCGCCGAGGGTGCCGACGACGAGGACCTGGCGGGAGGCCCGCCCGTGGATGTAGCGGGCCACGGAGTAGCTGATCACCGGGACTAGGATGATGCCGACCGGGGGTGCCCCTGTCGAAATCAGGCAGAAAAGCAGGTAGCCAGCCGTCACCCACATCGGCACTAGAGGCCGTTTTGCTCTCCACCAGAGAGAGATGATCACGGGGATTTGAGAAAGCACGGTGACCAGCGTGCTGACGCCGGATGGGTAGAGGATGCTGTGATTTTCGGAGGTGATAGCGACCTGAGTCTGCATGGTCAACAGCACGCCGAACATCAGGAGCAAGTTGACCTTAGTTGCTTGCTCCTGACCTCGGGAGTTGACGAGACGAAGTGTCCCTGGCGTTTTCCATGACATCGAACCAAGCCTATCCGAGCTAGCCAGGCAGACCATCTCTCTGTGGTCCAAGTTTTAACGGACCTACCCCACCTCAGGTAGCAGTGTCGCGGTCACTGCCAAACCGTCGTGGTTTACTTCACCGCGTTGCGTGCCTGAGCCCAAAGTTGTGACTCGGCTTGCCGATCCTGGTTCTTCTTCCAGTTGGTCACTGCGACTACGCCGACGGCGATAGCCACCCACAGCAGTACTTTCTTCATGATTTCCTCTCAAAGTTGTCTGGTGTCGACGAAGACGCGCCCGGTAGCCTAATACCCCAGCATCTCCATCCGGACCGGCAGCCACCTCATCGCTGAGCGGATCGCATCGGCGTCAGAAAGCTGAGTTCTCCAGTGCAGCAGATCTGCCGCCTTCGTCGAGACCCCATACACCCCGGCGACATCTCCTAGACGTGCGGGCCCCGTCGTCACCGACAAGGTATATCCGGTGGCTTCCTCAAAAGCAGACACCAATTCTTTGACCGTCGTACCCCTGCCGGTGCCGATGTTGATCACCTGGTAGGGGGCGTCTGCCGTGGCTTCGTCGAAATGCTCCAATGCGGCAACGTGAGCCTGAGCAAGATCCCAGATGTGGATGTAGTCGCGGATGCCGGAGCCGTCACGAGTAGGCCAATCCACGCCGGTAATCACGAAGTCTCGGTCATGTTCGACGGCGTCAAGCATCTTCCAAATGACGTGGGAGGGGTAGCGGATTTGCTGGCCGGAGCGCATCTGCGGGTCGGTTCCGATCGGGTTGAAGTAGCGCAGGGAGAGCACATGTAGGTCCGAGGCGGCAACAGCGTCTTCGAGAATCATCTCGATCATCATCTTCGTCCGGGCATAGGGCGATTCAGGGTGAAGTGGGGATTCTTCGGTGACCTGGAAGTGCTCGTCAGGGGCGTAGATCGATCCAGATGAGGAGAAGATCAGCCGGTTCAGGTTGCACTCGGTGAGCACTTTCACCATCTCGATCGTCTTGGAGACGTTGTTGGCGTAGTAATCGAGGGGAATATCGACGGATTCGGGCACCAGAATCTTGGCGGCGCAGTGGATGACAGCGTCGATCTCGTTTTCGGCGATGATTCGCCTCAGTAGGTCGGCGTCAGCGATGTCGCCTTGGTAGACCTTCGACTGCGGGACGAATTCGCGGCGGCCCATCGAAAAATCGTCGAGGACGACGACGGAATGGCCGGCATCGAGACAGGCCCACCCCACCGTACTGCCGATATATCCAGCTCCACCGGTAATCAAAACCTGCATTGTTCCTCCTGGCGATCGCGGATTGGTGTCTAGCTTAGCGGTGCCGGGCCTTGACGGGACTGCCCCGCGCCGAAGCCGCAGATAACCACGCCTCAACGGTTGGTCTTTGGGTGAAGTCGTGGCTTTTGAATCTCCGGTCAGGCATTGTGGAGATATGTCACCACGACCCGCTTCTGCTTCTAAGCCGGGATCACCCGCCACACCTTTGGCCGGGCTCGACCCCGTCACCACCGACCATGCCCGCGTCATGGACGCGCTCTCAGTTAGTGAATCGGGCTTGTCTGCTGCCGAAGCCAATCGGCGGCTCGAAACCTGGGGCCCGAATGAGCTGAGGTCGGCTGCGCCGATGCCGAAGTGGAAGCGGTTCGTCTTGCAATTCCATTCCCCGCTGATCTATCTCCTGCTAGTCGCTGTGGTGATCTCGCTGGTCGCCTG
>JAEZZG010000078.1 GCA_023442485.1 Actinomycetes bacterium
CCTTGATCGTCGCTGGCCAAGACGACATTGTTATTGAAGACTCGGAGGATTCTCATCATCTACCTGTTTGAGTCCTGTTCTCAAGAGGGTTTTATTTGGAAATATTGATGACCGGAGCACCGGCAGCAACATTGGAACCAGGCAACGGAGTCACTTCAGGCAAGGTAGCCGTATTCGTGACAGTGACGATCGTCGTCGGGTCAAAACCTTCGGAGGTGATGAGGCCGAAATCGACCGTTGCCATCGGGTCTCCGACCTTGACCTGATCTCCCTGATTCACTAGGACGTCAAAGCCCTTGCCGTTCAGCTTCACTGTATCAATACCGACGTGGACCAGGACCTCAATGCCGTCATTTGATTTGATCCCGAAGGCATGGCCCGTCTTGGCTACAGAGATCAGGGTTCCTGAGATCGGAGCGACCACCTGCTTGCCCTGGGGGCGAATCCCGACGCCGTCACCAAGAACCTTGGTGGAAAACACCGGGTCCTTGACTTCCGCTACCGGAACCACATCTCCAGCAACGGGAGCCATCACGGACGAGGTGGTGGTGACTGTGGTCGTTGCCGCAGGAGCAGTAGCGGTGGTAGCTGCAGCATTGGTGTTGGAGTCGTCACTACCGTCGGCGACCGCAGCGGTGGTGTCCGTCTTGTCCTTGTAGCCGGTGAAGATGATCAGCAGCATGGCGGTGAAGAAGGCAACCGCAATCGCGATGCCGTAGACCCACATCGGTTTGAACACCGGGATCGTCAACAGCGAGGTGAATACGAAGGCTGAGGTCTGGACACCGTGGTAAGGCAGGCTGAGTAGAGCGATGGTCAGACCACCGGCGAAACAACCGACCAGCATACGCGGGTAGATCCGCTTGAACCGGAGGTGAATACCGTAGAGAGACGGTTCTGAAATACCACCGAAGAGACCGGCGGCAAGAGCGCCGAGTGCGGTCTGACGCATGGTGTCATCCTTGTCGCGCATGGACAGGAAGAGCACACCGGCGGTGGCGCCGAAGCAGGCGAAGTTCCATGCACCCATCGGGCCCTGGATGAAGTCGTAGCCGAGGGTGTCGATGTTGATCAACATCAAGGCGTTGAGTGGCCAGTGCAGACCGAGCGGAACCAGGAAGGGGTAGAGCATCGGAATGAGGATGGCGAAGATGAAGGGGGCATGGGTGTTCATCCAAGCCAGGCCAGCGCCGAGACCGTTACCGAGCCAGATGCCGATGGGGCCAATCAGGAAAGCAGTCAGCGGAATGATGACCAGCAGTGAGAAGAAGGGGACGAAGACCATCTGGACGTTGGAGGGGAAGATCTTCTTGAGGCCCTTGTAGATCAGCGCCAGAATAGCCGCCATCATCAACGGAACGAAGACGTTGCCGCCGTAGTTGTTGAGCTGCATCGGGAGCCCGAAGATGGTGGCGGTGCAGCTCTCAGTGCCCAGGGTTGCGTTGGTGGTGCAGACCAGGTCGGTGAAGCGGGTCTTGTCCGACAGACTCATGAATTCTGGGGTCAGGAGCGCAGCCATGGCGGCGCCGCCAACCCACGGGTCAACGTTGAGTTTCTTCGAGGCGTTGTAGGCCACCATCACTGGCAGGAAGTAGAACACCGAACGCCACATCGAGTCGACGAAGATCCAGGAGGCGGACTTGTCCGCGGCGCGGAAATCAACCACGCCGAGGGCATCCATCACGGCTGCGATAGCGATGATCAAGGACGCGCCCAGGAGCACACCGAGGATCGGGCGGAAGGAGTCAGAGAGGTATTCAAAGAAGGCGTCGAGGCCTTGGAACTTACCCTTAGCCTTGGAGCGTGCCTGAGCCTTGACTTCGGCGTCAGTGAGGACAGCGCCACCTGGCTTGTAGTCCGGGTGAGAGGTGATCTGGTTGAAGACGGTCTGAACTGCGCCGCCGATGATTACCTGGTAGCGGTCACCGCTCTGCGGGACGGCACCGAGGACCTCGGGGATAGCTTCCAGCTCGTCTTTGTTGACCTTGGCGGCGTCCACGAGTTCAAAGCGAAGCCTCGTGGCGCAGTGGGTCAGCGATTTGATGTTTGACGCTGATCCGACAGCGCGGATGATTGCACCGGCGGAGTCGGTAGAGGTGGTGGACATGGAAAAACTCCCTCATTCTTTTGTGTGAACAACAATTTTGGGATTTAGCTGTGGGTGGTGTTGCGGAAGTTGTGCTTGGTTTTTAGGCACAAAAAAAGACCCGAGACGCGCAGTAAACGCTCTCAGGTCTTGCCTCTGTCATAGAGTAACAATCCGTACCTGGTGATGAACCTAACACCTTCGCTGCGTCAACGTCAACACTCAATCTTGTCGTGAACAGAAATCACTCAGTCCTGGCTAAGGGAAACACCGGACAGGGGTCCGCGTCCGGGGCCTTATTTGTGTCCTTTATAGCCGGTGTCGGTAGCTGTGAGTCGAGACTCGATCTACCGAAAGTCGCCCCCGCGAAGTCGGAATCAGCTAAAGCTCGGCGGTAATCAGGCCGTCCACCAGCGCGGCTATGCGGTCAGCCATTTCGTCGCGATCCCTGCCTGACAGCGGGCTTAGCTCAATGCCTTGTGACGCGACGTGAGACACGGTGTCGCTTTCATAACAACTGGGCTACAAAACCGAATCCGAGGGGCATCTGAATCGGTCTTTTCGATACAATAAGATAACCACAGGGGCAGGTTGTGCCCCCTGGAGTTGACGTAGCTGGGTTGAGCGTTGTCGGTTCGTTCCTACATAACCCACGAGGAGGTGGACTATGCGGACGATTCGTCGGATGTGGAATGCTTTCACCGCCGCTTTCACCGGATGGACCGGAATTGCGCTGGCTGCCCTGATTGGCGCCATTCTCGGCGTCGGGATTTACACATTCTCCGCTGCCGGCATCGCCAATTACTTCGGGAATGATCCCCGCACTTGTGCAGCCTGCCATGCGATGACGGAGCAGTACGAAGGGTGGGTACGCGGAAGCCACCACAATGTCGCGACCTGTAACGACTGCCACGCCCCGCACAACAATCTGGTGAGCAAATACCTGAACAAGGGTGAAAACGGTTTCATGCACTCGCTGAAATTCACCCTCGGTAACTATCCAGAAAACATCCAGATTCGCGAACATAACAAGGCCGTCACGGAGGCCGCCTGCATCTACTGTCACGGCGATTTCGTCGAACAAGTGACGCACGGGGCATCCGTCAACAACGAAACCGTGTCGTGTATCCGTTGCCACGATGGAGTAGGACATCAGAGGTGATGAAATGACTGACGAATCCAAAGAAGTTGTCGATAACAAGAGGTGGACGGGTCCACGCAAGCGGTGGGTACCAATCGTTGTTCTTCTGGTGTGCATGGTCGCCACGGCATTGTTGACCTGGCTCTTAGCGACCATCCTGATGCACAAACAAGAGGCCAAGAACCCATTCACCGAGGTTGTCCACATTGACGACAAGACCTATGACTCGGCGGTGTGGGGCCGGAATTTCCCGATTCAGTTCGCCAGTCATGTGGCCACCAAGGAGCAGGCTGAAGAAGACCGCGTCTACCAGCAGCCCACGGCTGAGGACCCGCGTGAATACGTCGCCCCTTCCAAGATCGAAGCTGATCCGCGTCTAGTGACGATGTGGCAGGGTTACGCCTTCTCGCAGGACTACCGGCAGCCGCGCGGCCATGAGTGGATGCTGATTGACCAGCGCTACACCGATCGCGTCTTGAACTTCGAGCAGCCCGGCACCTGTCTGAACTGCCACGCCTCGATGCCTGAGGTCTATGACAAACTCGGCAACGGCGACCGTGAAGCGGGCTTCCACGCCGTGAATAAGCTCACCTACGCCGAAGCGACCGAACATGCCTCGGGGCCGATCGCCTGTATCGACTGTCACGAACCCACCACGATGAAGTTGCGGATCACCCGGCCCGCATTCATCGAAGGGATCAAGAACTACAAGGCCAGCCAAGGTATCAAGGACTATGACGTCAACCGTGACGCCTCCACCTTAGAGATGCGCTCCTTCGTCTGTGCACAGTGCCACGTCGAGTACTACTTCAAGGGGGAAGAAAAGACCTTGACCTTCCCGTGGCACAACGGGTTGAGCGTCTATGACGCGATGAAGTACTACGACGAAGTCGGGTGGACCGACTTCACCCACAAGGACACGGGTGCCCCGATCCTCAAGGCCCAGCACCCTGACTTTGAGACCTGGTCAAACGGTATTCATGCTGATAATGGTGTCTCCTGCGCTGACTGCCACATGGGATATAAGCGCAACGGTGCCCAGAAGACCTCCGACCATCAGATCGCAAGCCCGGTGCGTGACGAAGCCACGATCAACTCCACCTGCCTGACCTGCCACCATTCATCGGCGCAGCAGATGAAGAAGCGGGTCGATGTCATTCAGTCGAGGTGGACGGACACGAAGAATGTCACCTTCCAGGCCCTGGATGACTTGATTGCCGACCTGACTGCAGCGGTCAAGGCTGGCAATGTGCCAGAGGATCAGCTCAACAAGGCGCGTGACTTCCAGCGCAAGGCCCAGTTCATCGTGGATTACTCGGTGTCGGAGAACTCGCACGGCTTCCACGCACCTGCCTATTCCATCTCGATCCTCAACCAGGCAACCGACTGGGCCCAGAAGGGACGCTTGGTGCTGCAGGGGATTGACGTCGACTCCTACCCCGGGCCCCAACCCAAGTCCCGATAGGTGGTGAGTTCGAGGACGGAAAGAGTAGAGCGCGAAACAGCGGTGGTGCTTGATCGCGCATGATCAAATCATCTAGACGCGATGTGGTGGGTCTGTTACGAGCAGCACCGCCACATCGCGGTCTGTCGGTAGAGATGACCGCGATGGTCGCGAAGTCAAAGACCGTCGAGGTCTGCTGGCAATAACACAGGAGGAGCCTCATGGCAGGTGTTACCGATGGCGTCGACCGAAGCCAGCTCAGTCATTTCCTTGACTCGGCGCCACCGGAGCTAGCTGCGTGGGTTGAGGCTCAACGGGCCGAGTTAGGCTTGGACGCTGACCTCCACGCTGACGAGGTTGACGAGCCGGATGCCGTCGGAATCGAAGTGTTTGAAGACGAAGCGGACGAGTTTGGTGGCGGCTCCGATCCGGCTTCAGACACCCAACGCGGGAGTGGTGAAGCTAACCCCGCCGCTGCGGTGATGTCTGCAGCCGATGCCCGTCAGGGTGCCTCGGGTGCGGGGTCACCACCGTCTGGGAAGACTCGCAACTCAAAGACGGTCACCAAGAATTTGCCTGAGGAATCCTCGCTGACTACTGCCTCTGCGATCGCGTCGAAGATCAACTTGGTTCTGGTTGTCTTGTTGGTCGCTGCCGTCGTGATCATCGTGAAACAAGCAGGCACTAGCACGAATACCAATACCTCGGTGCAGAATCCGCACGCGAATCAAACCATGTCGCAGATGTGGAAGGAACCTGATCAGGCACGGGTGGATGAACTGACCGCCAAGGTTGAGCAGAACCCGGACGATATCGAGTCCATGAGCGAACTCGGCGCTATCTACTACAAGGCAGCCCTCTACGACGACGCCATCGCCTGGCAGGAGAGGATTCTGGAGAAGGACCCCAACAATATCGACGCGCTGCTCGCTTTGGGCGTGTCTCAGTTCGACACCAACCAACTAGAGCAGGCCGAGAAGAATTGGATGCGCGTCACTGAGCTGAAGCCGCAGGCGGCAGAACCGTGGTACAACCTTGGCTTCTTGTACTTGAACAAGAAGCCTGCCGACTATGACAAGGCCCGTGCAGCCTGGACCAAGGTCATCGAACTCGAACCGGATTCGGAGCTCGGTCAGGCGGCAAAGAGCCATCTGTCAGCCATGGTGAATCAATCCGCTGATCCGTCGTCTACCCCGTCTGGACGCTGACATGGAGGTGACGATCGGTGTGGCACTCATGGCGGGACTAGTCTCCTTCGTCTCGCCGTGTTTCTTGCCGATTGTGCCCATTTTCCTGGCACAAATGGTCGGGACGACGGGGGTCGCCGTATCGAACGGTCTCCCCATCCGTGACTATCGACGCACCGCCGTCCTACACAGCCTGTGCTTCGTGGGCGGATTCTCCGTGGTCTTTATCCTCGCCTTCGCCTCAGTCGGATTCCTCGGCCAAGTTTTTGCCCAATACTCGACAGCCCTGCGCATCATCGGCGGGACAATCCTGGTCATCATGGGGCTCAACCTTGCCGGAGTGGTTCAGCTTGACGTCATCGCCGACGCGTTGCGCCCCTCTCGCCTCCACGCCGTCAAGGACCGGGCGACTCCGCTCGGATCATTGCTACTCGGGGTGAGTTTCGCACTGGGCTGGACCCCGTGTATCGGGCCAATCCTCGGGGCCATCATCGCTATGGCCACCCAGGCCGGGACCTTCGGCCAAGGGCTGATGTTGATGATCGTCTACTCGATTGGGATGGGCGCCCCGATAGTCTTCCTCGCTTTCGGCGCGGAATGGGTGACGACTCGCAGTCGCGCACTCGTCAAATACCACCGCATCTTCGCCGTTGTCGGCGGCACATTGCTCGTCATCGTCGGCGTCTTGATCATGACCGATTTGTATTCACACCTGAGTTCGTGGATCACAGAAATAGGACGATAGGAGTTGACCGATGGCACAAGACAACAAACCCGTCGATGGACTCGCCTCTGACGTGAGGTTTTCCCCGAAGCAACTGTTCGGATTCGTCTTCGCGTTCTTCTACAACAAGTTCACCGGCCTCGTGCTGATCTTGGCGGCAACCATCCTGTCCCTGATCGGTCTCCTGATTTCGCAGAAACCGGCCGGTGTCGCTGCAGACCCGGTCCGCAATGACGCCTGGCTAGAATCGGCAAAGGGACGCTACGGTGGCTGGGCCACGATCCTGGACTCGGTCGGGTTCTTCTCGATGTTCTCGTCCTTCATTTACCTGGCCGTCATGGTGCTGTTGGCGATCTCCATCCTGGCCTGCACCGCACATCGTCTCCCCCTGCTGATCAAGAGGGCATTCCACCCCCACCTTCGAGTCAACCGTGCCTTCTACACCCGGGCAAGATTCCATGATTCGGTGACGGTCAGCCAGGACGTCGACGCCGCCGTCGAAGAGGTGCGAAAGGTAGCCAAAGCCGCCAAGATGCGGGTTCTCGAACCGGGTGACGGAAACACCCGTGCCTTCTATCTCGATCGCTTGTGGTGGGCTCCATTCGGCACCGTCGTCGCCCACATTGCCTTCGTCGTGATCATGGCCGGATTCATGGTGACAGCCCTCACAGGTTTCCGCGACGACCAGTTCACCCTCACCATCGGCCACCCCAGGGAAGTCGGCTACGAGACCAACCTGACTGCCGAAGCGAAGTCCTTCGCTGATAGCTACTACGACGACGGCTCCCCGAAGGATTATGTGACTGACTTGGCTATTTATCGAGACGGCGTCGAGGTTGCCCGTCAAGATGTGCGAGTCAATGAGCCCCTGACTTATTCGGGCGTGTCCTTCTACCAGGCTTATTTCGGGATCGCGGCTGTGGTGACGGTGGTCGATAAAAACACCGATCAAGTCGTCTATGACGCCGGGGTGGCCCTGGAATGGAGTGGCCAGGGCGGGGCCGTCACCTACGGCACCGTCATCCTTCCCGAGCACGAAATCTACGTTGCCACACCCGCTTCGGGAGTGACCGGTATCGGATTGGAGCCCGGCCAAGTCAAGGTTGAGGTGTACGCGAAGGGCTCAGATGTGCCGATGGCGAGCGCCGTCTTGGATCAGAACGAATCCATCGAGTCATCTGACCTGACGGTAACCTATCAGCGTGAGGCCCAATACACCGGCATGATGGTCAAGCGAGACCCAGGGACGATCATCGTCTGGATTGGATTCTTCCTCCTCACCGTCGGGACATTCCTGACGATGTTCCTCAGACACCGCAGGATGTGGGTCAATTTCGTCCCGGCAGAGACGGGAACCGTGATTCAAATCGCCTCCCATGACAAGTACGACACAGCTTTTGCCCGTATGTTCCAGAGATTTGTTGCCGACGTTGAGGCGTCGCTGACGATACAGCAAGGAGAGACTCATGCTTAAGACCGCACAGATGCTGCTGATTGCATCAACCGCACTGGTTCTGCTGGCCTTTGTGGGCTATGTCTCGGCAATGATATTGATGAAGACTGCCCGACGGGTTGGCGCAACTGCCGCGACCGCCCGAGATGCCCAAACCGTGGGTGAGGCCGTCGAGGGCTCGGCCCCCGGCACGACCCCATCGACGGCGGTCACCGTCGCTGACCCCAGGCCTGAGCCGGCCGAATCGAAACGTGGCGTCTTATGGATGTCGTCACGGTTGACCCAGCTCAGCTTTGTGCTGTTGACGGTATCGCTAGTGCTGCGGACGATCGCCACTGGCCACCCCCCCTTCGCCAACCACTACGAATTTGCCGTGTCCTTCGCGTGGGGCATGATCGGTGCCCACATCTACTTTGAATGGAAATACAAGGTACGCACCCTGGCTTTGGTGATCCTTCCGGTGATCGGGGCGATCCTGGTCTATGCCACCACCTTGTCCTATGCGGCTAACCCGCTCGTCCCGGCCCTCCAAAACAGCCCGCTGCTGACGATGCACGTCTTCTGCGCCGCCGTCGCCTACGGTGCCGCCGTGGTGTCTTTCGGCGCTGCGGTGATGTATCTGCTGTCGAATAAGATCACCTGGAGCGGCTGGCCGAAGAAAGAAATCCTGGACGAAATCAGCTACAAGGCCGTCGTCGTGACCTTCCCCATGCTGACCATCATGATCATCCTCGGTTCGATTTGGGCCAATGTTGCGTGGGGAAGTTACTGGAGCTGGGACCCGAAGGAAACTGCCGCACTGATGACCTGGCTGATCTATGGGGCTTACCTACATGCGCGCGTCGTTCGCGATTGGCGCGGGACGAAGTCGACCTGGCTTCTAGTGTTAGGGTTCTTGGCGATCCTATTCACCTACTTCGGCAACCTATTCTTCGGAGGACTCCACTCCTACGTCTAGGCCGAGCTGGTCGTCGCGGGTTTCGTCTGGACCCCGACAACCTCGATACCTGGGAGATTTATGTCAACGCCAACGAGTGATTCCAGTCCAGCGGGTGCCGCGAATGTGCGGGATCGCCAACCGGGTGGCGGGAGGTCTAGTGGTCGCCGAAGTCGTAGCCTCGGCGCCAATTTGATGATCCTGGCCCTCGTCTTGATCGTCCTTGCCGTGGCGTATTTCGTGGTCAACAGGGGTACCGAGACGAATGCGCCCGTGACGGGCTTAGAGGATCAGGCCTTGCCGAAGGTCGATAGCCCAGCGCCGGTTTTTTCGACCGAAGACATCAACGGGATGCCGGTAGATCTTCAGCACATGCGCGGAAAGCCGGTTTGGCTAGTGGTGATGGCTACCTGGTGTCAGGGATGTCGCAGTGAGGTGTCGGATATCGAGGCCGCCTTCCGGTCACACGGTAAGCAGATTGCTGTGGTCGCGGTGTATTCGGGGGAGAAGAAAGACGCCGTCACGAGCTATGTCGAACGAACGAAACTGACTTTTCGCCACATCGCGGACGAATCCAAATCCATCAGCCGCCTCTACGGCGCAACCTCCCTGCCGACTCACTTCTTCATCGACGCTGACGGTGTGGTGCGCTACACCCGGGTCGGCGTGATGGGCCCCGAGCAGATCAACGCCGCACTTGCCAAGGTGGGCGTTAGGTAGGACGGACGGCCTCGGCCTGGCCGCTGCACTCTTGGCTTCGCATTTTCACCACCTGGTCACCCCGTTCTATCTAGGGTGAACATGGTCTAGGCTGTTTTGGTTAGGAGTTTTGGGTGGCCTACTAGGGTTCCCTCACTGCAGAGAGAGGCATCAGCGGAGTGCTGTTTCGATTGTGTTGGCAATATCTTCGGCGTCACCTTGGGGTGGTTACGATCATCCTCATCTGTCAACTTCTGTCGGTGATTGCAGGCCTCTTCCTCCCCGACGTCAACGCTCGCATCATCGACGACGGGGTGATCCAGGGCCGCATCTCCCTGATCTGGTCCCTGGGTGGGATCATGCTGGCCTTCGCCGTCTTCCAGGCCATTACTATGGTGGTTGCGATCGTCCTCGCTGCTCGCCTCTCCATGGGGATTGGGCGCTGGCTACGTAAAGAACAGTTCCTCAATGCCAGCAACTTCTCCGCCACCCAGCTCTCCAGCTTCGGGCCATCGTCCCTAATCACGCGTAATTCCAACGACGTCCAGCAAATCCAGCAGGTGGTCCTGGTTGCCTTCGCCATGTTGCTCGCGGCCCCCATCATGGGGATAGGTGCCGTCGTCATGGCCCTGAGACAGAACCGGCACCTGTCGTTGCTGCTCCTGGTGATGGTGCCGCTGTTGGGTGCCTTCGTGGGCTGGCTGATGCACCGTCTCCATCCCCTCTTCCAGGCCCAGCAGACCCGCATCGATCGGATCAACACGTTGTTTCGTGAACAGCTTGCCGGGGTGAGGGTGATCCGTGCATTCGTCCGTCAACGAGACCACCAAACTAAGTTCGCGGATGCCAACGCCCAACTGCGCTCAGTTGCCTTGGCGGTCGGGCGATCCTTCGCTCTCCTTTTCGCCGGGGTGCAGAGTATCGTCTGGGTGTCCCAAGTCGCGGTGATTTGGTTCGGCGGGCACCTGATCGCCGACCATTCCATGCAAGTCGGTGCCTTGATCGCCTTCAATAACTACTTGATGCAGATCTTCATGTCGGTGATGATGGCGACCCGCATCTTCGTGATGATCCCGCGCGCATCCGTCTCCGCTAAGCGGATTCACGACGTCATCACGACATCTCCTGAACTGCACGAACCCGCCGAGCCCCTTCCCGTCCCGGATCGAGTCGAGTTCGAGTTAGAACAGGTCACGGTTCAACTAGATGAAGCCGAGCGTCCCATCCTCAACGGGATCAACCTTGTCCTAGGTCGGGGGACCACCACTGGGATCATCGGACCAACCGGCTCCGGCAAATCCGTCCTGGTCAATCTGCTGCCCAGGCTATTCGACGTTACCTCCGGGACTGTGCTGGTCAACGGCGCAGACATCCGCAACTACGCCATTGACGACATCCGGTCCCGTATCGCGTTGGTGCCGCAAACCGCCTATCTCTTCTCTGGGACGATTGCTTCGACCGTCAGTGGCCACTACCGCCCTGACGCAATCGACCGGGATCGCGTTTGGCGCGCTATCGAGGGCGCCCAGGCGGCCGAGTTCGTGGAAAAACTGGACGGTGGGATTGACTCTGAAGTCGAGGCAGGCGGGCGGAACCTCTCCGGTGGGCAGCGGCAGCGGCTTGCCATCGCGCGGGCCCTCTACCGCAGCGCCGACTTGTATATCTTCGATGATTCCTTATCCGCTCTCGACGCCACCACTGAGCAGAAATTGCGCGCTGCTTTACCTGAGTACACCTTGGATGCGGCTGTCGTGATCGTCTCGCAGAAATTGTCGTCCATCATTAACTGCGACCAAATCATGGTCCTGGATGCGGGTGAGGTCGCCGGGTTGGGGACCCACGAGGAGCTGATGGCGACCTGTGCCCTCTACCGCGAGATCGTTGAACCTCAGATGGGGGTGGCAGCGTGAGTCCGCGACACGGAAACTTCGCTACAGGGGTGGAGCGGAGTCGGGACTTTTCAGGGTCACTCAGACGCTTCATCAAGACCCTCCGGCCAGAGAGAGCCCGGCTGGTCGTGGTGCTCATCGGCATGGCGATCGGGGTGGCTGCCGGGGTGGCCGGTCCTAAGCTCCTCGGTGACGGCACCGATCTGATCTATGACGGCGTGACCGGAACCGGGGTCGATTTTGTCGGGTTGTCGCGCATCCTGCTAACCGCTCTGGCTATCTATTTGGTTGCTGCCGCAGTTCGCTTCATGGCGGGTCTGGTGGTCCGCTCCGCCGTCCAGAACACCGGGTTTAGATTCAGGCGTGAGGTCGCAGAGAAGGTTGATCGGATCCCGCTGTCCTATCTCGACTCGAAACGACGCGGTGACTTGATGTCGAGAATGACCAACGACGTCGACAACGTCACCGATACTCTGCAGCAGTCCGTCACCCAGGTATTTGACTCTGTGCTGACAGTGCTCGGTGTGCTAGCCATGATGACGTGGATGTCGTGGCGGTTGACCCTGCTGGCTTTGATCGTGATTCCGTTGGGGGCGCTCGCTGCGGCGATTATCGCCAAGAAGGCCCAACCTCAGTTCTATTGCCAATGGGAGGCCACCGGTGAGGTGGGTGCGGTGGTCGAAGAGGCCTACACCGGACACCAGGTAGCCCAGGCCTATGGCTTAGGTGATGAACTTCGCGAGCAGTTCTCAACCGCTAACGAAAAACTCTTTGGTGCCTCATTCAAGGCTCAGGCGATTTCGTCGTTGATGCCGCCTGTGATGATGCTTGTGGGGAATCTCTCCTACGTCGTCGTCGCCGTCGGCGGAGGCTTCCAAGTGATTTCCGGGGCCTTGTCGATCGGTGCCGTGCAGGCGTTCATTCAGTATTCGAGGCAGTTCAGCCAGCCGATTGCCCAGCTCGCCTCCATCGCTAGCTTGTTACAGTCCGGTTTGGCGTCGGTGGAGAGAATCTTCGACTTCTTGGACGCACCCGAGATGGATCAGGAACTAGACTCTGCGGCAACCCGGGAGGGTTCTACCCAGGCCGCCGGGCCCGCACACGGCGTCACCGACGACGGGGCTAAGACTGATGCAAACGCTGGCGAGACGGGGGCGTTCGCGGGCGGAAGTTACGGAAACAAGCCGATCGTCTTCGACCATGTCCGTTTCGGTTACTCGCCTGACAAGGTGATTCTTCATGACATGAACCTGACGGTCAACCCTGGCGAGATGGTCGCTATCGTTGGACCCACCGGTGCAGGTAAGACCACCTTGGTCAATCTCGTGATGCGCTTCTATGAACTCGATTCAGGCAGTATCCGCATCGGGTCGACGCCGATCAGCCAAATCAGCAAAGACGAGCTGCGTTCCCATATTGGCATGGTGCTTCAAGAAACCTGGCTGTTTCACGGCACCATCGCCGAAAACATCGCCTTCGGGGCGCGACATGACGTCACCAGAGACGATATCGTCGCGGCCGCCAAGGCCGCTCAAGCCGACCGCTTCATCCGTCAACTCCCCGAGGGGTATGACACAGTCATTGACGACGAAGGCGGCAGTCTCTCAGTGGGGGAGCGCCAGCTTCTCACCATCGCCCGCGTCTTTATTTCTCGCCCCGACATTTTGATCCTTGACGAGGCAACCTCATCTGTTGATACCCGGACGGAGCGGGTTGTGAAGAAAGCGATGGATCGGCTGCGACAAGGGCGGACATCCTTCGTCATCGCCCATAGGTTATCCACCATCGTCGACGCTGACGTGATCTTGGTGTTGCAGGATGGAGATGTGGTTGAACAAGGCAGACACGATGAGTTACTTGCCCAAGACGGTGCCTACCGACAGCTTTATCAGGCTCAATTCTCTGTGCCACAACCTCAAACGCTTCCGCTAAGGTGACGCTGGCTTATGATCTCGACGGCTGGGACGGTGGTTTAGGCGAAGACGGTCGCGACGGTCAACCAGGTAGTCGAGGCGGGGAATGCAGTGATGGCCAACCAGGTGGTCGAGGCGGAGATGGTCGTGAAAAGAAACCAGGTGGCCAGCCGAAGCTAGCCACCTGGCAGTGATCGAAACTAATCAATTAGTTCTGTGCAGGGTTCGGATCAGAGTCGGGATTCTCCGTTCCCAAACCTGGCTGTTCCTGGTTAGTTGGCTGGTTTGGAGCCGGAGGAACCGGAGGAGCCCAAGGGCTGGGGTTTCCGGCTCCTTCTGAGCCCGGGTTATCGAGTCCACCTTGGCCTTGCCCAGGTTGGCCGGGGTTTGGTTGCTGCGGGTAGGGCTGTCCCGGCATGGGTTGTGTCGGATAGGGCTGGCCGGGGTAGGGCTGACCTGGCATCGGCTGGCCGGGGTAGGGCTGACCGCCAGGACCGGGGAAAGCAGCGCCAGCAGCACCGGCGCCAGGCCACGGGCCGGCGGCGTCGGGATTCGCCTTGGCAGCGGCCTTGCGGGCCTTACGCCTCTGCAGAGCAGTGCTCACTGCGCCAATAATGACACCCAGCACGACGATGATGACCCAGCGCAGCCACTTCGGAACCTGCTTGTCGTTGGACGTGATCGTGATGGTGTCTCCCTTTTGAATCTCCTTGACTGGAAGCAACAGCCGGGTACCGCCGGTGATCTCCCCGGTATCAGGCGATACCTTAGTGATCTTGCCGGGCATATCGATGTTGATGTCGCCACTTTCAGCATCGAACTGTGCGCCGTCGGAGATCTTCAACTGAACTTCTTTACCGATCTTGGTCGCCTTCACCTCAAAGCCGAAGAGCTGACCGAGCATCTCAGCTTTGGTGATCTTGATTATGACCTTCTTCCCGTCTGGAGTGCACGTCGTCCCATTCTGGATTTTGGTTTCAATTTCCTTGCACGCGCCCTCAAGGTCATCGATATGCTGGTCGCTCGTGTCGATGATGGCTTCTGCGGTGACGTCGGCATTCTGGTCGACGGTGATCGTCAAAGACGAATCATCGGCGGAAGCAGGCACTGTCAGCAATGAGGATAAGAAGATTAACGGAAGCAGCAACAAGGCTGCAGAACGTCTTTTGAACATAAACGCCTCAGATCTGTCAGAGTGATTTGGAATAATCCTAGGTGTTCAGACGCTAATAATAAACGTAAGTCGGGTCAGCGCGGTGCGTTCGCGCCGCTGAGCGCTATCGCGGACACATCCAAACGCTGAAACCGCGAGTGAAGATACCCTTTGTGGAAGGATTTATATGACCAAGAAAATCGTGGCCGAAGCCCTTCAGCAGGGCCTTGTCGACCTGATCGAACTGTCCTTGCAGGCCAAGGAAGCCCACTGGAACATTCGTGGCAAGGGTTTCCAGTCCCTTCACGAGCACCTGGATCTGATCGTCGACCAGACCCGCACCGCCTATGACGAGTTTGCCGAGCGTCTCGCTGCCCTCGGCGAGGTCGCTAGCGGTCGCTCCCAAGATATCGTCAAGACCACCACCCTGGACGAGTTCCCGGCTGGACACGTCGCAGTCGCCGACGGCTACAAGCTGATCGAAGCTGCACTGATGAAGTCCGCTGAAACCCTCAAGGGCTACATTTCCAAGGTTGACGACGACGATCCGCTCTCGGCAGATCTGCTGATCAGCACCGCTCGCGAACTCGAGAAGTCTGCCTGGATGCTGCGTATGCAGTTCGCTGAATAAAATGCTCGCGTGGGTTGCTGAAAGTAGTCAGCCCCACCCAAGCCGATTAGGTGTGGTACGGAGATTTCCGTGCCACACCTTGTGTCTTTAACGTCCTACGAAGCCGACGCCAATCAGGGGAAGCGATTCAGTGCGTCAACGACGGTGGCGGCGAAGATCGCGGCTCCGCGCCCGTCCGGATGGGTACTGTCTTTCGCCAAATAATCCGGGTGCGGCTTGATAGCCTCAGCCCAATCCGCGACCTGAACCTTGTCGGGGTATTTCAGTGCCAAGGATTTGATCGTCTGATTCGACTGCCAAATCCAATCGTCAGAACGCGGGCCGTAACCGGTGACGAAGACGAGTTTGCGATCACCGACAGCGCTGATGATCTTCTCGCCCATCGACTGAGACAGATTCGTATTGGTTGCCAAGGCAATCACGACGTAGGGCCGCAATCGGCCAGACTTCGACCAGGAGTTGATCATCTCCAAGCCCTGAGGGGCGGCGCGAGAAACCTTGCCGTCAACGTCAACCCCGGGGAGGGCTTTGGTGAGCTTGCTCTTGGCAGCTAAGGTCACCGAATCTCCGATGACGCTGACCTGATCCCCTGTGACCTTCTGCTTTGCTGTGCTCGGCATCGAGGAATCGACGGATCCAGACGGTGAAGCAGACCCAGGATTTGACGGTGTCGCCGAGACGTCCGCGCCGGATTGATTAGGCACCTCCCCAGGGCTAGCCGCAACCGAGGTATTGGCCCCATCATCTGCGTCACCAGAGCCGTCGGTGCCGTCATCTCGCATACCTTCCTCGACGGCAATCTGGGCCGAGGTTTTCTCCGGGGCGATGATTAACGCCGTCGTGACTCCAGATACCAGCACTGCTGCGATCACGAAGGCCAGCAGCCGTTGAAGCGCGGGAGTGAGCCGGTTCATCGGGCCTCCTCAGTACTTGTTGCGGCTCTCGACGGGATAGCAAACCAGGACTTGAAGGTGTCAATGATGCCGTTGAAACGCATCGGCGTCTCCACCCAACGGTAGGAAAGGGCAGAGGCGAGGATGGAAAGAACCAAGACCACTACCGCAATGATCAGCGGATTCACCTGCGGGAAGAGGGACTGGAGGACAACCAGGACGGGCCAGTGCCACAGATAGAGGGCATAGGAGCGATGCCCTAGCCAGCGCAACGGGGCTACCTCCAGCACTGCCGCTAAGGCGCGACCGATGCCCCACCGTCCCGACACGACGTCAACCATGCCTTGAATCACGAATGCAGCCGAGACCGCGGCCCACAACAGACCCCACGGATAGGCCCATCCGGACTGGTCAGAGATGATGAAGAATCCGGCGAACATAGCTGCCAACCCGGCCAGCGATAGCAGTCCACGCAGCCAAATCATCCAAGACGGTTGCCCGTGACGAGCCTGATCAGAGGCGGCACGCAGCGGAGACGGCAGAGCCAAAGCCAGGGTCGCACCGATCATCAACGGGAATAGATGAGTGTCGGTGCCTTGGTAGATGCGGGTTAGATCGGCGTCGTTGGCCACGCAGATAACCATCCAGGCCAAGGAGAGCGCGCCGATCGCCCCGGATAGGAGCGGGCGAAAACCGCGCCGCAGCCTCACGATCAACAACAGTAGTAAAGGCCATAACAGGTAGAACTGCTGCTCGACTGCCAGGGACCACATATTGCGCAGCAGGGAGGGGTTCCAGCGGTCGAAATAGGTTGACCCTGCGGCGATTTCGGTCCAGTTGAAGGTGAAGGTCAAGGTGCCGATGAACTGTCTACGAATCCCGACGAGAAGATCGGTGGAGGCCAACATGGCGACCGGAATCATCACCAGGGTGGTGGCGGCCACCGCAGGGAATAGACGGCGGAACCGGCGCAGCCAAAATCTCCTGATCGCAATACCGCCACTTCGGTCGTATTCGTCGATTATTAACCCGGTGATCAAGAAACCAGAGAGGACGAAGAACACGTCAACCCCGGTGAACCCTCCCGGGAGATGGGTTGGCAGGGCGTGGTAGGCGACCACGGCCACCGCCGCGAGTGCACGCAGGCCGTCAAGACCGGGCAGATGGAACTTCGCTGGGGTGCGGTGACTAGCGGATGCGTGCGAATCAGGCACGGCAGGTGGAGAAGTCTGGGGAGGAATCGTCGAGGTGCGCATAACTTTAACAACTATGCCATCTGCACAAGTGTCAACCTACCGCCCTCTCGGCTGTTGCTCAGTTAAAGTGCGACGCTATGTCGCGCGAGTTTCAATCAAATCCGCGTGGGCAGATTCGCTAAAGTGACCGTGTGGATCAACAACAAACCCCTCGGAGCGGGGTGGTTATCGTCAACCTCGGCTCCCCGGACACCCCTTCGCACAAAGACATTGGGACGTTCTTGACGGCTTTCCTCTCGGATCGACGTGTCGTTCACTGGCCTCGATGGCTGTGGCTGCCGATTCTGCACGGCATCGTCCGTCGCGTCCGTCCCGGGAAAATCAAACCGGTCTACGAGTCGATCTGGATGGGGGATAAGGCCCCGTTGGTTCACTACACCCTCGCCCAGCACCGCGGACTAGAGCAGGCCCTGCCGTCCGTGTCGGTGAAATACGCGATGGCCTACACCAAGCCAAGTATCGATCAGGCACTCGGGGAGTTCGACGCGGAAGGGGTCACCGACGTCACCGTGATCAGCCTCTACCCGCAATATGCCCCGTCGACGGTGGCTGCCATCACCGACCAGGTATTTCGGCACTACTCGAAAGCGAAGCGAGTGCCAAACCTGCACATCATCTCTGACTTCCCCACCCACCCCATCTACATCGACTGGTATGCCCGCAACATTGCCGACGAAATAACTAGCAGACGCCTCGCCTCGGGTGTGAACCCCTCCCTCCACACCCGTGACGTCTCAGCCAGTGGAGTCTTGGCCGATGACGATCACGCCCACACCGGGAATCCTGGCGCGGCGGCGATCCACACTTGCCCCAGCCCTGGGGCTAGTGCCGGTAACCGAGAACAGGCCCCGATCGACCGCGTGGTCTTCTCTTTCCACGGAGTGCCGAACCATGAACTCCACCAGCCTGACCTTTACCGGAGGCAATGTCTGAGCACGGTCGACGCCATCCTCAACCATCCGGCCATGGCTACCCTTGACGTTGATCACCAGGTCACCTTTCAGTCAAAGTTCGGGCCGGGAGAGTGGATCGGGCCAGCAACCATTGACGAAATGGCCAGAATCCCCGGCGAGGATGGGGTGAAGTCGGTGTTGGTGTGTACCCCTGGCTTCATCGCCGACTGCATCGAGACCCTAGACGAGATAGATGTGCTGAACCGGCAGGCCTTCATGGATGCAGGTGGGCAGTCCTTCACCTACCTGAACCCGATGAATGACGCTCCAGCGGTGACGGAGTTGCTAGTCGATCTATATCAGTCGGTACACCAGTAAGGTTGAAACCCCTAGCCAGGAGAATCTCAGTGCGGGTCGGGAAGCCCTAGACGTGGAATACCTGACCGGTTCGGCTAGGCCTTCGCGTAGGCCCCGGAGGCCGACATCGTCGCGACGGCGGTGCCCGTCCCTTCTACCTGCAGCCCCGCGTCGAGAAATGCGGACTCACCCTTGGTCAGGGTCATCGTCGAGCCCGAACCGGTGGTGCAGGAACTGGTCAAGGTCATCTCGCCGTCGATGACGAGGATGATTCGTCCGGCGTCGGGGCGCGGAATCTCACATGTGTCGACGTGGCTGAGATCAAACCGCCACACGTCGAATTCATCGGTACATGCGGGATAGTGGAAGACGCCGGGTGCGGTCTGGTCGGCAACCATGACGTTGACCGGGGCAGAGGAGAAATCGACGATTCGCACCAACTCGTCCACGTCAATCAGCTTCGAGGTGAGGCCGCCGCGAATGACGTTGTCAGAGTTAGCTAAGACCTCGATGCCTGTGCCGTGGAGGTAGGCGTGCATCAAACCGGCGGGTTGGAAGATTGCTTCCCACGGCTTCAACGTGACCTGGTTCATCAGCAAGGCTGCCAAGATAGCGGGATCAGCCGGGTGCTGGGAATCAAGGAGGACGGCGGTGCGGCAGAAGTCACCAAACTCGCCTGGCTCCTCGGTGTGATGCAACGCTGCTGCAACCACCTCTGAGACGATGCCGCTGAGGGAGTCTTTCGAGGTGAGACATTCCAGGAAGACCTCAGCCAGCCCGGCGGCACCACTGCGGAACCTCAGCGGCCCGATCACGGAGGCGAGATCGCCACTGACGTTGAGTGAGTTAAATAGGTCGTATGTGATCAGCGGGTCGCGGAAGCCGGAGAGGGCGGCGAACTCGTCGAGGGCAACTAAGATTTCCGGCTTGGGCCAGTTGTCTCGATAGGAGCGCTCCGGGGCGTCGACGGGGATTCCTGCATCATTCTCTCGCTCGAAGCCTTCCTCCGCCTGGGCTCGTGAGGGATGCACTTGGAGGCTGAGTGCCGAGGCGGCCGAGAGAATCTTCATCAAATAGGGAAGGCGCGGGCCGAAGAGATGAAGGGATGCCTGCCCGACGATCTGAGGCGAGGACTCGATGACTTGGTCGAGGGGAGTGCCGTCAGCGTCGGACGGATCAAGGGGGTGGGCACCTAACCAGTACTCGGCTTGCGGCTCACCTGTCGCGGGTGTGCCAAGAATGTGGGGAATAACATCCGTCGTCCCCCAGGCATAATCTCGAATGGACCCGGTTAACCGACGCATCCAAATTCTCCTTGGTGTTGACGGCTAGTTGTCTGTCGTCCGAAGAGCCGGATGAACGGCATTTAGTCTACTGTGCCCGGTTGTGAAAACCCGAAAAACTCGGCTTTGGGTATTTAAAAGATGGTCTGGGGTGTCGATGCGGAGTTGGATGGTTGTCGATGCGGAGTTGGATGG
>JAEZZG010000041.1 GCA_023442485.1 Actinomycetes bacterium
AATCCTGGAAGGCTGCCCGAGGCGAAGGGGAAGCGATGCAGGTTGACTACGATTTCCTCGACGCAATGGCACTCGGGATGCCGCCAACGGGAGGATTGGGCATAGGATTAGATCGCTTGGTTATGGCCTTGACAGATACCACAATCCGCCAGGTTTTGGCCTTTCCTTTCGTTCGTCCACTACCCAGTTGATGCAGCCATGATCATCGTCGGAGGGCAAGCTCCAGGATTCGGTTCGGCGATGCACAGACTCCTCGAAGGTGCGGTTTCGACGCACCTGGCTAGTCATCAGCATCGTCCGGTCCTAGTCGTCCCCACCGCCGTCGTCGATTGGAAAACACCATTATCATGACGAGACCTTGGCTGAGGCCTGCCACCGCCGCATTGGTGTTTGCGGGAGGAGTAGCAGGCACGTTCACCCGCGCCGTCTTAGGGATGAGCTATCCCACCCTAGACGGTGGATTCCCGTGGACCACCTTTTCGATCAACATCAGCGGTTCCGTGTTGCTGGCTGTAGTGACGGGGATGGTTCCCTTTATTGTGAACAGCCGTGCCGCAGCCGTCCTGGCCGTCGCAACCGCGATCGCGTGTTGCACTGTCGCCTTGCTGGGAATTGTGGTCGGGCGGGCTTTGGCTTAGGAGTGAGACATCCTGAGGCCAAACTGGCGAAAATACTAGAAATTACTTGCCGAATCACTAGCATAGTGGCCAAGCCGCGAAGAGTTGGTGCGTTGAGCATGAGTCCAGCGCACTGGTTAGTGCGAGAAAAGGGGACATATATGGCCGTCGGGAAAGATCTCATCTTGGTCATTGATGACGATGTCTCCTTGTCAGAAATGTTGCAGATCGTCTTGCGTAAGGAAGGCTACGACACCGCGTGGTGTGGCAACGGTGCTGACGCAATCGATGTGGTTCAGCAAACCAATCCGGCCTTGATTTTGCTTGACGTCATGCTGCCCGGGCTCAACGGGATTGACGTGTGCAAGAAGATTCGCAATGAGTTGCAATCGGGCGTCCCGATCGTGATGCTGACCGCCAGATCTGACACCGCTGACGTCGTCACCGGTCTCGAAGCTGGCGCTGATGACTACATCCCCAAGCCGTTCAAGCCGAGGGAACTGTTTGCGCGTGTCAAGGCGAGACTGCGCCACTTCGATGAGGTGGGTTCCTTCGACGTTTCTACCTTGAAGGCCGGTGACCTCGAGGTTGATGTCGCCGCCCACGAAGTCAGGCGCGCCGGTCAGCCGATCAACTTGACTCCGCTCGAGTTTGATCTGCTGCTTGCCTTGGCGAAGAAACCAAATCAGGTGTTTTCACGAGAGTCGCTGTTGGAGCAGGTTTGGGGGTACCGGCACGCATCCGACACTAGGCTCGTCAACGTCCATGTTCAGCGGTTGAGGTCAAAAATCGAGCTCGATCCGGAACGTCCTCAGATCGTGTTGACGGTCAGAGGTGTGGGATATAAGGCCTGTGACCCCGAGTAGGTCTTTGCCTTCAGGCAAGGTTTTCACCAAGATTTCGAGGTTTTGGTGGTCATCTCTTCCGTTGAGGGTGATCACCACCACCTTGCTGGCGTCAATGGTGGTGGTCACAGTCACGTCGTGGCTACTGATCAGCCAAGTAACCAAAGGGGTCATTGACGCCAAGAAACAGCAATCCATCTCGGTTGCTCAAACCCAGCTCGATAAGCTGCAGTCCCAGCTAGGCGGCGCGGACCTGAAGGTGTCATCGTTCTATGAGAGGATCAGCCAAGTCGTCGACGAAGTCGCCCAGCAAGCCTCGGACTTCTATCTCGTCGTTGATGGGCCGGTGTCAACCTTCGTGTCCCCACAGATTGAGGCAACCACCGTCCCCGACTCCATCCGGGTAGACATCGCCAACAACCCAGGCGTCTACATCGTCCCTACCGAAGTTCACTTTCGGCAAGGCTCTAACTCCACTAATGAGACTCCAGACGTCCCCGGTTTCGTCGTCGGCGGGGTTATCAGGGCCGCAGCCCAAGGAATCCAGGTGCCAGTCTTTCTCGTGTTCCCCGCCACCCAAGAAGCTGAGACGCTCACTGCCGTCAACCGAGCTGTGTTGTCGTCGGGGGCATTGATGATTTGTTTGCTTGTCGGAGTCGCCTACCTGATTACAAAACAAACCACGACGCCGATTCGACGAGCCGCCGTTGTCGCAGAATCTCTGGCAGAAGGCCACCTCGACAAGAGGCTCACTATTCGCGGAATGGACGACATCGGCAGGCTCGGCCGATCCATGAATCACATGGCGGATGAGCTGCAATCTCAGATCGTGCGACTAGAACAGCTCTCAGATCTGCAACAACGCTTCGTCTCCGACGTCTCCCACGAGTTGCGCACCCCCGTGACCACCGTGCGAATGGCGACCGACCTTCTCTACGAGTCCCGAGACGAACTGACTGGAGATAGTCAGCGCTCCGTGGAACTACTCAACAATGAACTCAACCGCTTCGAGACCTTGTTGGCTGATCTACTCGAGATTTCCCGCTTTGATTCAGGCGCTGCCGAACTGATGCTCGAAGAGTGTGACCTGGCTGATCTCGTCTGTCAGGAAGTCGAACTGGCTAGGGGAGTTGCTGCATCCATGAACACCTCACTGGTCAGCCATGCCAACACCTGCATCCGAGTCAGCATTGACCCACGCCGAATCTCTCGGATCATCCGCAACCTACTCAACAACGCCATCGAACATGGTGAAGGTAACCCAGTCGTTGTTGACGTCGCTGCCAACGACGAATGCGCCGTGGTTCGGGTGACGGACTCAGGCTCAGGTTTCGATTCCAGTCACGTCGAAAACATTTTTGAACGGTTCTGGCGAGCCGACCCGTCAAGAAAACGTACCCTTGGCGGAACCGGCCTAGGCCTATCAATCTCCCGCGAAGACGCCAAACTTCACGGCGGTGTCCTCGACGCCGCAGGCGAACCCGGCGTGGGGGCGAGTTTCCGCCTGATCCTGCCTCTGGCCCCCGACGCAGATTTGACTCACCCTCCGCTCGATCTCAACCCAGGAGGTCAGAGATGAGCCGCACCATACTCCGTTGGCTCTCGGTGTCGCTGTGCTTCGGCGTTCTCATGGCGCTGCCGGGATGTGCCTCCCTCCCGACGTCTGGGCCGGTTGAAAGAGTCGAACAACCCATCTTCCCTGATACTCGTGACGGTGTTGAAATCGCGCCGGCACCGCCGCCCCCGGGAGCTAGTCGCGAGGCGATCGTTGCTGGTTTCTTACTGGCGATGACATCGTCTGATTCCTCATATACCGAAGCTCGGCAATATCTAGCCCCTGGTGTGCGCGAAACCTGGGTTCCAGAATCAGGAACCGTGATCTATGACGCCACCGGTCATCCGCCAATCCTGGCCGGGGATGCCGTCGTCATCGAAGCCCCCCTCGTGGGTCGGCTCGACTCTGCTGGGCGCTACATCTCCGGGAATCTCGAACCGGTCAAACACAGCTTTACCTTGGTCTTGGTGGACGGCGAATGGCGAATCGCTAATCCCCCCGACGGTGTGATGGTCTCGGAATATCTGTTTGAGCGGACCTATCACAAGGTGCCGCTGTATTTCTTGAATCGCCATCAAGACGCCTTGGTGGCGGACTGGGTTTACCTGACCGAGAAGGACTACAACCCAACAAATGTGATCGAGCACCTGCTCGAGGGGCCATCGACCTGGTTATCTGCCTCAGTGACGTCGGCAATCCCGGAAGACACCCAACTATCGATCGGGTCGATCGCAGTGGATCAGCGCGGGGTGGCCACCTTGCCGCTATCCCGCAATATTAACGCCTTGCCCAATGATCAGCGGCTACAACTTGCGGCTCAAGTCATGGCTACGTTGCGGGTCTTCCCGGAGATCACCGGGTTGAAGATCATGGTCTCGGGTGGAGTCTATTCGGTGCCCAACAATGACCAAGAAGGAATCATCACCCCCGCCGGGGTCAGTGGTATCACGGCGGGGCCTCGGGTGGAAGGAACCGGACTCTACGGCGTCAAAGACGGGCTAATCGGCCGGATCAGCGCCACCGGCACCTTCGACCCGATCGCTGGCACGCTTGGACTCAGCGCCGCTTCAGACGGTATTGCCGAGTTCGCGATTCGTCGCGATAGCAATCAGGTAGCCACCATCTCGGCTGACCGCACGAAGGTGACCTTGTCCTCACTCATCGTGGCTAATGGCGTCGTCACAGTGGCAGCTACTGGAACCGGGCTTCACTCCTTGCAGTTCTTCAACAATGAGCTGTGGTTCGCAGGCTTGCGGAATCACACCCCGGTGATCTATCGCTATTCCGAACCAACGGGGCTGATGGAGATGGCCCTGCCAGATCATGCCGGTTCTGAAATCTCCTCCTTTGCCGTTTCCTACGACTCCACCAGAATCGCGATCACCTTGAAGAATTCGGCCGGAGAGCGGTTCGGAATGGCTCGGATCGCGGGGACGAATCAGCTCCACATTGATGGTTGGCAGGAGATGGTGTTGAGTACCTCTCGCGGCAAGCTGAATGAGTTCAAGCAGCTCCACTGGAGCGGAGCCGAGAACGTGGTCGTGATCGGATCGACCTCGTCGTCCCAGCGCAGTGGCGTCTACCAGATTCACTGTGACGGGTCTAAGGTGACGTCTCTGGGGCCGATTGACGGATCTGTCCCCGTGACGATCACCACCTCGGCAGACGGTGACCATCCAGAACTGTGGATGCTTTCGTCTCAAGGCGAAGTATGGATTCACGAGGATCAGTCCCGGTGGCGAACCCTGGTGTCAGGTATCGCTTTAATCTCCCATTCGGTCAACGCTCCTTAGCGCAACGCCGCTCAGGAGTTCTTATCCACATGCAGACAAATGTCTAGCCTATCTGCGACATCATCAACATGAATCACCGATACAGATTGAGCCGTCCACCAGTAGCTAGTGTGTTGGGTTCCCTCGCAGAAGCCGCCCGTGATCTGTGGCTCGGCGAGCAGTGTTTGGGGTGTTTGAAACCTGGATGAATCCTCTGCCCGCCCTGTCGCCACGACCTCGTCAACGGCCCTGTCGGCTGGATTGATCGACCACCGCGCGATGATGGCCTGCCCTGGTGCGGGGGAGTCCCCGTAATCAGTGGAGGTAACTACCGCTCGGTTGCGGGAGCGGCGATCGTGGCGTTCAAAGACGGGAATGCGTATCGCCTGCACAAGGTTCTCGGGCAGAGACTGGCTGCACTAATCTCCTCGACGCTTGATCTGGCAACGAAGAAGGTGACGATGGTGCCGGTGCCGTCGAGCCCGAAAGCTATCCGCAGGCGTGGGTTTTCGCACATGAGCTGCATCGGTCAGGTCGCCGCAGGCTGGTTGCAGACCTCGGGTGTCGAGGCGCAGGTGTGTCAGGCATTGACTCAATCCGGAGGGATTGATCAAACCTTGCTCACCAAGGCAGGCCGGAGTGTCAATAAGATCGGAAAGATTGGCTTCACCGGGGTTGCACCAACTCAGCAGAGCGGGGCAGTGACTATCTTGATTGACGACATCTGTACCACGGGGTCAACCCTGCACCAATCGTGGATGATGCTTCGTCTCAACCGAGTGCAAGTTGATGGAGCGGCAGTCGTCACCCATGTGGTTTTCGACGAAAACAACCCCGAGGTTGAATCGAGAAGGTAACGTAGAGACCACAAAAGACGGCTTGTCATTGCCGGTTGAGCAAACCTGTCGAGGCTATCTGCTTCGTATTTTGGGTCGCTCCGATAGGGCTTTGACTAGCTGATATATGGTTTCTTGCACTAGTCAAGGAGGACTGTCATGGACGTCACTATTACCGGCCGCAAAATCACCATTAGCGACGATGTCCGAGAGCAAGTAGCTGCCCGACTCAAGAGCGTAGAAAAACTGCGTGATCGGATTATTAGGGTAGAGGTTGAGTTCAGCCTGAATAATCAAAAAGGCACTCCTGATGACATGATTGATAGCCAGATCACCTTGCGGAGTCGTGGCCCTGTGGTTCGGGCCGAGGCGTGTGCCTCTGACAAGATGGTCGCATTTGATAAAGCCCTCGATAAGCTCATGGCTCAGTTGCGTCGAGCCGCTGATCGTCGTAAGTCTCGTCGTGGTCTGCGCCCCATGCCGCAGGCCCTGCCCGACGTCGTCGCCCCGGAGGCGAAGGATGATGAAATCCCGGTGAAGAACATCTCCGGTATTGAAGTCACCGGAGATGGGCCGTTGGTGGTGAGAGAAAAGACGTTCTCCTCTGAGCCGCTCACCTTGGCTCAAGCCCTTGACGAGATGGAGCTAGTCGGCCACGACTTCTTCCTCTATGTCGACCGCGACACCTCGTTGCCTTCCGTTGTCTACCGCAGACGCGCCTACGACTACGGTGTTATCCACTTGGAGACACCGAAGCAGTAGATCGAGTTGTGAAGATCTGTAGCTAGATGACTCTTCCGGTCTGGGTGTGGACATACCCGCCCCAGGCCGGTTTCATTTGTTTACCGCGGTGGCAGGCGGTGCGGGCGTCCCAGGGCTTCGTCGTGATTCGTTTGTCTTCTCGGGTGCGGTATTGTGGATCCGGCAATATAGTTGATCGAACGCGCACCATTCGGGCAGACAACAGTTAGAAGGACACACGTTGAGCTTCATGGACCGTCTTCTCAGCTTTGGAGAAGGACGCACTCTCAAAAAACTGCAGCGGATCGCCGGAGAAATCAATCAGATCGAGCCTGATTTCCAGCGGATGAGCGATGATGAACTCGTCGGTCAGACCGCTGATTTCAAGCAAAGAATCGACAACGGCGAATCCCTTGACTCTATCCTTCCGGAAGCCTTCGCTACAGTCCGCGAGGCCTCTGTCAGGGTTCTTGGAAAACGTCATTTCGATGTCCAGCTAGTCGGTGGGGCGGCTCTTCATCTAGGCAATATCGCCGAGATGAAAACTGGTGAAGGGAAGACCCTGGTCGCCACCCTCCCGTCTTATTTGAATGCCTTGGCAGGTAAGGGCGTCCATGTTGTCACCGTCAACGATTATCTAGCCAAGTATCAATCCGAATGGATGGGGCGGCTACACCATTTTCTTGGTCTCAATGTTGGCTCGATTCTTTCCAATATGGCCCAAGATGCCAGACGTCAGGCATACCAGGCTGACATTACCTACGGCACCAATAACGAGTTCGGCTTCGATTATCTGCGCGACAACATGTCATTGCAGTTGAGTAACTGCGTCCAGCGTGGACACTACTTCGCCATCGTCGACGAGGTGGACTCGATTCTGATTGACGAAGCTCGTACCCCACTCATCATCTCCGGCCCGGCAGCAGAGAATAAACAGTGGTACCCGGTGTTTGCCCGCCTGGCTACCCGTCTGCGCCGCGATGTCGACTATGAGGTTGACGAGAAGAAGCGCACCGTCTCGATTCTGGCTCCCGGTATTGAGAAGGCTGAGGATCTACTCGGTATCGACAATCTTTACGAGTCAGCCAACACGCCGTTGATTGGCTACTTGAATAACTCGATCAAGGCCAAGGAACTGTTCAAACGCGACAAGGACTATATCGTCGCCCAAGGTGAAGTGTTGATTGTCGATGAGCACACTGGCCGCACCTTGATTGGTCGTCGATACAACGAGGGTCTGCATCAGTCTCTGGAAGCCAAAGAGGGCGTCGAGATCAAGGATGAATACCAGACGCTAGCCACCATCACCTTGCAGAACTACTTCCGCATGTACGAAAAGCTGGCTGGTATGACCGGTACCGCCAAGACGGAAGAGAGTGAATTCCAGAAGATTTACGGCCTCTCGGTGATCGAGATTCCGACGAATATGCCGATGATTCGTATTGATCAATCTGATCTGATCTACCGCACCGAACAGGCTAAGTTTGAAGCTATCGTCGCCGACGTTGTCGATCGCCACGAGAAGGGGCAGCCCGTTCTGTTGGGTACGGCCTCGGTGGAAAAATCGGAGCTGTTGTCCGCCTTGCTCAAGCGAGCCGGGGTTGCTCACCAGGTGCTCAATGCCAAGTATCACGAGCAGGAAGCGGCAGTGGTTGCTTTGGCTGGGCGCAAGGGTGCGGTGACAGTCGCTACCAACATGGCAGGCCGTGGTACCGACATCATGCTCGGCGGCAATGCCGAGTTCTTGGCTGACGCGGACCTGCGTCGTCGTGATATTGACCCGATCGAAGAACCCGAACTCTACGAAAAGGAATATGGGCCGGCTCTGAAAATGTTTGAGGAGCAGACCAAGACCGAACATGACGAGGTCACCGAGCTTGGCGGTCTCTATGTCATCGGTTCAGAAAGGCACGAGTCACGCCGTATCGATAACCAGTTGCGTGGTCGTTCCGGACGTCAGGGTGACCCGGGTGAATCGAGGTTCTACCTCTCACTTGAAGACGATCTGATGCGTCTGTTCAAGTCTGAGCTTGTCGCCCGGGCGATGACGACCATGAATCTGCCTGACGATGTCCCGATCGAGACTAAACTGATCACTCGCTCTATTGAGTCGGCCCAGAAACAGGTCGAAGCTCAAAACTTTGAAATCCGAAAGAATGTGCTCCGCTATGACGACGTGATGAACCGTCAGCGTCACGCAATCTACAAGGATCGTCGCCGCATCCTCGAAGGTGAAGACGTAGAATCCACGCTGCGCGGCCTGGTCGAGAAGGTGGTCTCGGGTGTGGTTGCTGTCAACACCGAGGGCCTGCTTGAGGACTGGGATCTGGACGTGCTCTGGACCCAGATGCGCACCCTCTACCCAGTCACCCTCGACATTGACGATTACTACGGTGTCGAACGCGACGAGTTGATTCAAGCCTTCGTCGAGGACGCCAATACCGCGTATGACCGGCGAGAAGAGGCCCTGGGCGAAGAGAATATGCGCGAGTTTGAGCGGCAGGTCATGTTGACTGTCCTCGACCGTAAGTGGCGTGAACACCTCTACGAGATGGACTATCTGCGTGAGGGCATTGGTTTGCGTGCCTATGCTCAGCGTGACCCGCTGGTTGAGTACCAGAACGAAGGCGGGCAGATGTATGACGCCATGTACGCCGCCTTTGAAGAAGAGGTCGTCGGCTACCTGTTCAATCTCGAGGTCCGGGTCAACCGTCCTGAACCCCAGCAGCCAACCCTATCTGTCGGCGACGAATCAACCGATTTGTCGGCAGACTCGCTGGCTGCGGCTTTGAAACAGCGTCGTGAAGCCGAACTAGGATCGGTCCAAGACGAATCCGCCCAGGTCGGGTCGCTGCAGGTTGCCGGGTTGAAGCAGCGAGAAGAAACGAATCTTTCCTATTCAGCTCCCGACGAATCTGGTGCTGCCGTCAAAGACACCAAGTCGCGCAGCGAGAAGAGTGCCTTCGCCGGGGTTGGACGCAACCAGAAGTGCCCGTGTGGTTCCGGAAAGAAGTTCAAGGTTTGCCACGGCGCTAACCGCTAACCGCTAGTTGCTGTCTCCACCGATCAGGCTGGGTGTGCCGAGGATTGTGAAACCTCGACACACCCAGTTATCGTCTACGACCCTGAGGACCGCAGTGCCGGCAAGTGACCTGGGGATCGGACGCTGAGGTGCCGGGTTCCCCGGAGCCTGTCCACTTGATTGCGGAAGGGGTGAGGCCGACCGACGCCGGGGGCGCGGGTGCGGCGAATCTTGACCGGTGATGATGATCCGGAAATAACAAAATGCCCTCTCCTCAGAGACGGCGACTAGCCTGATCGATTCAATCCGCGATTCTGCCCACAACCTCACCTGGTGCCAGCGCTTCAACTCCAGCCAAGACTCGGCGTCGAAGACAGATCGAAACTGAGAAGCAGGACGACGTCCAGACAAGACCTCCAATACTGATTTGATAAGGATGGAGGCGACTTGGCGTCGAGGATCTTGGCTTGATAGAGGCTCAGGGATGACCCGCACATCGCAGGAGTGAGGGAGAAGTTCAAGGACTGGGATATTCACCTTCCCATTGTCCAAGCCCTGATCATCCACTGACCGGATCGAACCAGAATCTGTGGATAAGTCACGGCGCTGCCCGAGTGGAATCGGAACAATCTCACACGTCCTGAGCGACCTGCCAATCACTGCAGGCTTGCAACTCATATCGGCTTACGCCTCGCAGTGGCCGTGAAGCGAGAAGGCCTCGGCTGCACCCGCACGCCGCCGTCACCACCACTAGGTGATCGCTGCCACAAGGAACCGATATGCTTCAACAAGATCGTCTTAAGGAGTCACAGTGGAAGGTCAGCACCAACCTCGCTCACGTCAGCGTCCCCACCCATCACGCGGACGCACACCCAGACCCCAACAGCGCGGGCGCAACGATTATGCAACCCATCGTGTGGGTGTGGGGGAGACGAAATCTGCCTGCCCTGACGCAGTGACCCGACCTCGTGGAGATAGCCCCGCCTTCATCTGCGTGGCAGTTTCGCGACAAGAACTCGCTGATCTATTCGATGGCAAAACTATCGACTCCAAGATCGGTTTCACCCCTAATCAAGCCCTGCTTGATGCCGTCGACATCGATGAATCGGGTGGTGAAGAAGCCGAGCGGGCAGCACTGATGATGGCGTCAATCTATGCCTTAACCCGCTACGGTGAACGGTTGGTGATGACGGGTACTCTCCCGCGCACGTCCCTGACGGAGAGCGCGGAGGAGTGCCACAACGGTGCAGTTAGGTTGGCCAGCGTGAACCTAACTGGGATGGAGAGTTGGTTCGATGACGAGTTACCTCAACTTGCTCGCCAAGCAGCCAGCCTGACTCTCGGTGACAGTATCGATGACGCCTGGAATAAGCCAATTGTTCAGAAACTCATGGAAGAATCAGATCTGCTCTGGCACGACATTACTGAGCGTTTGTGAGCCAAGTCTCACCTAGCTCTTGCTGTACCTCAATCACCCTGGTCATGAAGGGAGAGGCAGCCTGTTCGATTTTCTTGCCGATAACTGGAATCTTGACCTGGAGGGTAGCGTCGTAATCCACCACGGTTCCCCGCCCGGCGGCTGTGATATCGGCTTGGCCGGTGAAATGCAGCGGGACCTTGGCCACATCGATGCGCATCTTGCCCCGATAGGATTCGTCCCCGTTGGGTGACCACGTCACCGTGTAGGTGACATCCATGAGCTTGCCGCTAAACATCGGAACTGACGATGGTGCCGGCAGTTGCATTGATAGACGTGTCGTCATGCCGCCGTCGGTTCTTGGCTCAGCCGATGTCGAATAGGTGTTGGCGCGGCAGCGCTGGGCGAGCTGTTCCAGCCACTTGGTAGAGGTCATCATGGCATAGACCTGATCTGGGCGGGCAGCGTAATCCAATCGGGAAGTGATCTGCATGCCGCCATTGTGCCAAAGCATCCATTCCTGCCAGTAATCGGTGATGTTTGACTCGTTTTGGCATGATTGGTCCATGAGGATCGATCTGCACACGCACTCTAGCGTCTCCGATGGCACCGACAGCCCCACGCGGCTCGTCATCAACGCCCAAGATGCCGGACTTGACGTGATTGCGTTGACCGATCACGACACCTTCGATGGGGTCAATGAAGCCATCGACGCCGGTCGGCGTCTCGGAGTGCAGGTGATCCCCGGGGTTGAGATGTCGACGAAGGTCGAAGACCTATCGATTCACTTACTCGGCTACGGCCCAATCATGGATAACCGGGCGCTCAACGACGAACTGGCGCGGGTCCGCCAATCCCGTCAGGGACGGATTCCACTCATATGTGCCCAGTTGAGAGAGGCAGGGGTCGACATCACTGAGGACGAGGTCATCGAGCAAGCGGCGGGTTCACCTTCGGTGGGGCGTCCTCACGTCGCAGACGTGATGGTGGCCAAAGGGATCACAAAGGATCGCTCGGAAGCCTTTGAACACTACTTGCTGCGAGGCCGTCCCGGATATGTCAGCCGATACGCCACCCCGTTGCCGCTGGCGATTCAGCTCATCCACGCAGCCGGGGGAGTTGCGGTGATTGCCCACCCGTGGGGCCGTCACGGAGATGAGGTGCTGACACCGACCTACATCACCAACTTGGTCACTAGCTATGGGCTGGATGGCATCGAGGTTGATCACACCGACCATGATCAAGATACTCGCGCCTTATTGTCAGATCTGGGCTATCGTCTTGGACTCGTGCGCACGGGAGGAAGCGACTATCACGGAACCGGCAAACCCAATAATTCGCTAGGGTGCAATCTCACCCGTGAGACCGCATTGAATGAGCTTTCGCGGCGCGTTGATGGACGTCTGACACGAATGATATGAGCCGGGGTCCTCCAGTGTGCTTGGTGGCGCTCAAAGACGAAGGCTAATCCTTGCTAGACTGAACGGGTTATTCATCAAAGATAGAGGGAGTTGTCGCCGTGACCCGTCAGTGCGCCGATCTCGAGACCGTCGATGCGTCTACTGTTGACGCCGATCTTGAAACCAGTTTGAGTGAAGGCTCGCTGCGGCGTAGCTTGGCTCGTTCGGCTGAGATTGCCCATGATCTCAAAATCAACCCTGGCAAGTACCGGATGTTGACCGGAGACCGTCCGACCGGCAATCTCCACCTAGGTCATTTCTTCGGTTCGTTGGAGAATCGCGTCCGGTTGCAGGATCTCGGCGTCGACACGATGGTGCTGATTGCTGACTATCAGGTAATCACCGATCGTGACGGCACCGGCCCGATCCAGGAGCGAGTCTATTCCCTGCTGGCTGATTACATTGCCGCAGGTATCGATCCTGAACGCTCCACGGTGTTCACCCATTCGATGGTCCCGGGGTTGAACCAGTTGATGCTGCCATTCTTGTCCTTGGTGACGGAATCGGAACTGCGTCGAAACCCCACCGTCAAGGCCGAGCTTGAGTTGACCAACGGACGCCCCATGTCCGGGTTGATGCTGACCTATCCGGTTCATCAAGCCGCCGATATTCTTTTCTGCCAGGCCAACCTGGTCCCGGTCGGCAAGGACCAACTCCCACATCTGGAGCAGGCCCGGGTGATTGCCAGGCGTTTCGATGAGCGCTACGGACGGGTTGATCCGGCCCGTCCAATCTTCCCAGCCCCAGAGGCTCTGCTGAGCAAGGGGGCCGCGATTCTTGGACTTGACGGCACCAAGATGAGCAAGTCCAAGGGCAATACCATCGAATTGGGGATGAGCGCAGACGAAACGGCCAAGCGAATCAAACGTGCCGTGACTGATTCAGATCGCCACATCACTTATGATCCGGACAATCGTCCTGAGGTGTCGAATCTGGTCTCTCTTGCAGCCTTGTGCCTGGATCGCACCCCGGAAGACGTCGCGGAGGAGATCGGTGATGGCGGAGGCGGCGGCTTAAAGAAGCTGCTGACTGAGGCGGTCAACACCAGATTCGCTGCTCACCGCGCCAAGAGGGCTGAGCTCTTGGCCAACCCCGACTACTTGGCTGAGGTGTTGGCGAAGGGCAATGCCGTCGCTAACGAGATTGCCGACAAGACCCTGGCTCAGGTGCGCGAAGCGATGAAAATGGTGTACTAACTCGCACAGCACCGAAGATCGCTAGCTTCCCCGTAACTAGAGCTTTCGGGGAAGCCACTCAGCCCTGTTTCACCCTGCACGTGGCAGGGTGAAACACTTGGAAAGAGACAATGCTAATTACTGGGCCTGTGAATCACCTGAGGTGGGTTTCCCATTGCGGGTGCGTCGACGCCGACGTCGCGGAACCTGGGACTTTGTCACATCTGATTGATCTTGACGCGGTGACGGTGTGCTCATGTCTGCGCCCTGACCTGGCCCTTCGCCGGTCCCGTGACGAGGTTTCCCATTGCGGGTGCGTCGACGCTGGCGTCTCTTACCGTCTCCACTATCGCGTCCGCCACGATCGCTGCCGTCGCGCCTGCGGCTTCCTTCAAGTCCGCGACTGCGACCACGGCCACCGTCTCGACCTCGGCCAGAGCCCTTCTCCTCGCGTTCTCCGCGACGATTCTCAACCACGCCCTTGGCATCAGCGGGGATGTTGAGATCACTATAGAGGTGCTCAGAGGTGGAATAGGTCTCGATCGGGTCGTCGAATTCTAGATTGAGCTGCCGGTTAATCACCTTCCAGCGAACAACGTCGGTCCAGTCCACCAAGGTGACCGCGATTCCTTTGGCGCCAGCGCGTCCGGTGCGTCCGATCCGATGGACATAGCTCTTGTCGTCTTCTGGACATTCGTAGTTGATCACATGGGACACACCAGTCACATCAATGCCGCGGGCGGCAACATCGGTGGCAACCAGAGCCCGGGTTTTGCCGGTGCGAAACTTCTTCAGGGACTTCTCACGCATCCGCTGGTTCAAGTCGCCGTGAATGACGCAGACATCAAAGCCTCGGTCGTACAACTCGTCGTGGAGACGATTCGCGTCGCGCTTCATCCGGCAAAAAATCATGACCTTGTCGACGTCACTGGACTGTAAAATCCGGGCGACGATCTCGGGCTTGTCTAGTTCATGGGCCTGGTAAATCAACTGGGTGGTGTCTGGTACGGTTGCGCGGGCGTCGCGTCCCTCAGCACGGATATTGATCGGATGGTGAAGGTGGGCGCGAGCCAAGGACATCACCTCAGCCGGCATGGTGGCCGAGAAGAGGAGGGTCTGTCGGTGCTGTGGGGTGTGCTGCAGGAGGCGTTCCACATCGGTGAGGAAGCCTAGGTCGAGCATCTCATCGGCTTCATCGAGGACGGCGACTGAGATATTGGTCAGTTTGAGCGAGCCGCGATCGATCAGATCCAGGAGGCGACCAGGGGTGCCGACGACGATATCGACACCTCTTTCTAGGTCAGCGAGCTGATCGTCGTAGCTGACCCCTCCGTAGATGGTGGTGACTCGGGCTCGTCGAATCTTGCCAGCAGTGTCGATCTCGTTGGCTACCTGAACCGCTAGTTCGCGGGTGGGGCACATCACCAGAGCCTGGGGGAGAGTGTTGTCTTCGCTGTAGTTGTCGTCGCCGGGCAAGCTGATTCGTTGCAAGATGGTGACGCCGAAGGCGAGGGTTTTCCCGGTGCCGGTGCGCGCCTGGCCGATGAGATCAGCCCCGGTGAGCGCAAGCGGGATCGCGAGTTCTTGAATCGGGAATGGCGAGGTGATAGACGCATCGGCGAGGGCTTTGACGATGTCGTCATGGACGCCCAACTCCGCAAAAGTGGTGTCGGAGCCAGTCGCAGTCGCCTCATCATCGACAGTCATGGAATCGTTGGTAGACAGGATATTCAGCTTTCTATCAGGAGCTTTGCCGGAATCTCCGGCCCTTTCAGTCATCTTTTATTCGGTCGAAGTCTACCGCAAGTCGCGTGTAATGGACGATTAGGCTTAGCGTTTCAAGTTACCCTGTGGATGTGCGCAATGACGAAACGATTGACCGACCTGGCCAGTTCGACCATTTTTCCCAGGGTCCGCTCGACCAGCAGGATCTAAACCATCCGCTTGACGGTGACCCGCTCCATGAGCAGTTTCGTGGCAGCGGAGCCGACGCCACCGACGGCTCACCCGTCCACGATGTCGAAGCCACCCCATCAAGCCACACCGTCCAAGAGGCCGAGGACGAACTCCCAGCCGAAGTGAGCTTATGGGGTCTTTTCGCCAGGATCGGCTTGTCCGACTTTGAACACCTGGCCCGTCTTGCCCGCCGCGCCCCTCGATCGGGTGCCGAGCTCTCCCTAGCGGCATTGGCGACGAGCAGACTTCCACAGATTGAGGCCGTCAACGCCCAGGTGCAGCGCTGGTCGGTGACGATCTCGGACGCAATGCGCCCCTTTAGGCGTCCGCTCAATGACCTCCACGCTTTCACCGATCCGCACATGTGGACCGAGGCTCTGACCAAGATTGTCCTCACTCAGCAAATCTGGGATTCGTTCACGCGCTCAATTCGTCTCCCTGCCGCATTGTCTGACTACCTCGACAGAAATCGTCCCAGCGATGAGGATCGGCAATATCCGATCAAGGCTTTGCGTCACTATTTATCGAAAGACCCGTCCCTCGTTGACCGCTTGTCGCTCTACGGACGTCGTGTGGTTGCTGAAGTGATTGCCCAGCTTCAACATATTTGCGCGTCGAATCCGAAGATGACCCGTTACATGACCGACAGCAATTCCGAGTGTGGAGATTTGGTCTCGATGAGTAAGATTCTGACGGATTTGACGGCAGATGCCACCGCGCTGATGGCTGATTTAGGTCTGCGCTATTAACTCTGGTCTCGACGATGAGGTGGCACAAATCGTCTGCGGTTCAATAAAACTGCACATCTTCGATGGAAAGAAGCCCGGTTGAGGATACTCAACCGGGCTTTGTGCTGATTGACGTCTGGTCCACATCCTCGCCTCTAGGTGCGGAACCGTCCGGGCTGTTCGACATCTGCCCTGCGCTCGCGGTGAAATCAGACAGTGCCGAAACCGACCGGGCGGGCGTGTTCAGCCCCGATGACGACATAAGCGAGCTGCTCACCCGCAATCATGGCCTTGTCACCGCGCAGTTGCGGAACCTCGAGGATCTTCTGCTCACCGTTCATGACGGCAGCGACGGCACTGCGAGCTTCATCTGCCGTCCAGGTAGTTTCGAGGGTGAGTTCACGGGCAATCTGAGGGATACCAATCTTCATTTCCACGCCTCTACGCTACCTGGTTGATCAACGGAGGTGAAAACCCAGGCCGTCACTATCTCTTTTCGTCATCTAAATCCTGGCAGGTGCGAGCAAATGGTCAGGCAGTCGAATGCTCAAGACCTGCAGTAGATGCTGAGTAGTTGCTACAGGACTTGATTGCAAACCGGTTTGCTGACTGCCTCCAGCCCCGGAGTTAGCGGCGTCATCCCGGGCCAGCCGCTGGTGACGAGGTGCTACGCCTGGTCACCAGCCCGTCGTCAGAATTAGACGGAGCCGAAGCCGTCGTGATTGACTCACACCACCGGGCGAACCGACTCGGCCTGCTCCTTCCCGTCACGACCTTCGACGACGTTGAACTCAACGGTCTGCCCCTCAGACAGGGTGCGGAAACCCTCAGTCTGAATAGCGCTGTAGTGGACGAAGATATCGTTCTCGATTCCCTCCATCGTGATGAAACCGTATCCTTTTTCAGCGTTGAACCACTTCACAGTCCCTGTAGCCATCTTTCTCTCCTAGCTCATGGACTCGCACAACCAGATGTGGGCGAGCCTGCGAATAATGCATGATGGAGACGACTCCAGATTCCCCAAGATTTCTAGATCATCTCCAGCGGCGCGCAAAGTGAAGCTGACGTGATCGTGATTCACGAAATAAGGTTCGTTTCACCTGCCCCCAACGCAGATCATTGTGACACGAATCCCTTAGTTATCACCTATAAGGTGTGAAAAAGATCGAACGATATGGTGTTTTGTGCTAAATGCGCGCCCGGGTTGAGAAAACAAATTGTTCACTTCACCGAGGTTGGCCTAAGCAGACAAGTGTCGGCCCGCTCCCGTCGATCAGCGGGGAGGTAAGATTCTTCCTATCGTTGAGGGGGAGTGGGAACCGAAGAGAGGGCAACGATGCAAAGCAGCCAGTACTGTGCCACTCGTGATGACGCTGTCGTTGACGTCAACAATGGACAAGGTGCCGATACCGGACCCACCAACCCTTATTCCGACCTTCACCCCGATTTGTGCCTGGCAGGTTTCACCATCGTTGACGGGGTTCCGGGCAGCGGCAAGACCAGAGTCCTAGTCGACAACGTCATCTCCCACGTCAACCGCGGAGTCGGTCTCGACCGCATCATCGTCCTCGCCAACAACTTCAGGGCGGCCACTCAACTGCGCGACGATGTTCTCAACCGTCTAGGCCACTCGAGCTCGGGTCATATCTTCGCCACACCTCACAGCCTCGCCCTGGGTCTTCTCGGCCAGTTCTTTCCGGCCGATGAATGCCCGAAGCTTCTCACCAGCCCAGAACACGATGTTCGTCTAGCTCAACTCCTCGCTGAACTCGGCTCTGGGCTGTGGGAAGGTCACATCAGTGGCGAAGGTATTGGTACTGACGAGTTTCGCATCGAGCTGCGTGAATTCTTGATCAAGGCCCGCCAGTTCGGACTAACCCCTGATGATCTCGTGAGCTTCGGCACCCAAGCCCACCCGCCGATCACGATCTGGCTGCCGGCAGCGAGATTCCTCGCCGCCTATCTGCTTTCACTCAGCGAACACGGTGAGATCGACTACACCGAGATGATTGTGCGGGCAACCTCCTGCCTGGACGACCCCGCCTTCGCGTCCCGGATCAAGGATCAGTACTCCTTGGTCCTCATCGACGACATCGAGGAATTCGACCAAGCCTGTTTGCGTTTTGTCCAAAAACTCGCCGGCTTAGGGATTCCGGTAATCGCGACCCGAGACCTTTCCCAGCAGGTCTTTAGTTTTCGAGGCGCCTATATCTGGGGGGCGCAAACCTCCGGCTGGCTTGATCCATCAATCCCTCTCACCCGCATTCATCTCGATGTTCCAGCCCGAGCAACCGGCGATGTGGCGTCATGGAATGCGAAGGTGAGAGCCAACGTCGTCAAAGATATCTCGGCAATCAACAAGGGTGACTCCTCATGCAGTGACGGCCCGGCCCCTGCAGCCTTCGTCGGTGACGGCTCCGTCGAGATTTGGCGTGGAGACCCTCTCGTCGGGGGGTATCAGCCGATCACCAAACAGCTTCTCGAACTCCACCACGACCACAACCTCGCCTGGTCACAGATGGCGGTGATCAGTCGCTCGGGAGGTTCTCCTCTGGTCGAGATCGGCGGGTATTTAGCCAGTGCCGGAATCCCGCATCGAATCATCGGGGCCGATCTGCCGCTCAACCAAGAACCGGGGGCGACCGTCTTGCTGCGTGCCCTGCAAATCGTCGACAACTATATTTCGCGCCAGCGACTACTGCTGTCTGAGATCGATTGGTTGGTGACCTCTCCGCTCATCGATGCCTCGTTGGTTCACTGGGGCAAGTTGCAGCGTCAACAGTATCGATGGATTGACATCGACGAGACCTGGCAGTGGGATGAACACAACTCCACCCCGATCGAGCTTTATCTAGCGAAGCGACTCGACGCGGCATTGACCGATGAAGATGCCAGCGACGACGAGGGGCTGGCTGCGATCTACGCTCCAGAACTCGACGCGGTTGACTATCTCGATAAAACGGTCAACCTTGTGGTGCGCGCGGTCCAGGCTATCCGGGCGAACGCCAATATTTATCAAGTGCTGTGGGCGCTGTGGCACGACGACGATCCGAGCTCTTGGGAACACAAACTGCTGAGGGAAGTTGTCGACGGGCACATCCATCGCGACCATGCTGACCGGGAGATCAACGGGGTCCGGACGCTATTCGACCAGGCAAAGAAGTTCATCAATAGCCAAGGATTCGGCGGGGTGCGGACCTTCCTTGATTTCATTGACGCAGTCATGATTCCCGCAGATTCCCACCGCAGCGCGGGGGCGGGCCGTGACTGTGTCGAGGTGTTGACCGCCCACGCCGCGAAGGGACGCGAGTGGGAAGCCGTCATCCTCTTCGGGCTCGAGGAAGGCTCATGGCCGAACTGGTCGCGTCGTGGCTCCATCTTTGATACCGACCGGCTCTATCCGGAACAGGCGAAGTCCTCACAATCCATGTTTGAGGTTATTGCCGAAGAGAGGCGGATGTTTCTGCTCGCCTGCAGCCGGGCGAAACGATTCCTGCGGCTGTGGACCCTCGGTGAAATGAGTGACGCCGACGACGGTGAGCTGTTGATGAGCCGGTTCCTTGCAGAAACCCTCGACGATGGACTCGTGATTCATTACGGGGCAGACGCCAGCCTCGGTCATGACTTATTGCCGAGCGACCTGATCGTCGAACTTAGGCGAGCAGCAATCTCGACCGATCGGCCCGCCCTGGCAGACGTCGCCACCCGTGGCCTGGCCTATTTGGCGTCACTGCGAGACCGACACGGAAAACTTCTCCTTCACCACGCCCACCCATCGAGGTGGTGGCACCGCGACGTCTTGACTCCGGCAACTCAGCCCGGCGGGGATGGTGAGGAAGTCTATGTGGTCTCGGCCTCACGACTCGATGCTCTCAAGAGGTGCCCGCGCCGGATGTATCTTGATCAACTGATCCGGCGTGACTCCGGGGCAATGCCACTGCGCAAAGGGACCGCGATTCACACCATCATCAACGAAATCTACACCGGTAACCTGCCCCTCGATCAGGTCCCTGCCGTGATCAAACACCACATTGATGCACTCAAGACCGAGGACCGTCTCAACGCCTTCATCGATCCAGGATGGAGCGTGCTGCGTGAGACAGATGAACAAGACATCTCAGACGCCGTTCACCGTTTCTGCCAGTGGCGCAGCGCTCAACCTGATTCATGCGTGGGATCAGAGGTCAACTTCGACTTCAAGATTCGCGTCAACGGGCCCACCTTTAGGATTCGCGGCACCATCGACTGGCTCGCTCAGGACGCATCCGGCAGTTTCCGGGTGGTGGATTTCAAGACGGGGAAGACGGTCAAGACGAAGAAAGAGGCCGAAGAAGATATCCAGCTCTACTTGTATCAACTCGCGGTCAGCTTAGGGGCCGTTAAGTCAGTGACTGAGCCGAATCCGTCGGTGAGCGGAGCTTGTCTGGTGTATCTGCTAAGCCCGCTGGCCTCGGATATGCCCAACAGTCGAGAACAAATAGGGATAGGGCGACTAGGGCAGGCCGTCGATCTGGCCGACCAAGACGACGTCGCCATGCCTGATCACATCCAGGAGTACTTCGATAACTGGACATCTGTCCATCGCGAACGAAACTTCTACGCCCGCAGCGAAGACGTCCGGATCTGTGGATCATGCGATCACCGGCTGGGTTGCCCGGGTTTGGCGGATCCGCTATACCGTGTCGGACACGCCAATGATGGGGCGAGAAAGGCCGCAACCGGGTCTAGCAGTGACGACGATGTCGATGCCAGCCCAGGCAGATCAATCACCATCACCGTCGAAGAAGGAGCTCGTCGTGCCTGAGATGACGTTTGAGACCCTGGCTGAAGTCATGGGCCAAGACCCGGCGACCTTCACTTTCTCCGAGGAACAACAGCGGGTGATCACAGCCCCCTTTGAGCCAACCTTGGTGATTGCCGGCGCCGGTGCCGGAAAGACCACGGTGATGGCGGCGCGGGCAGCTTGGCTGATCGCAAGCGGGATTCGTCCCGACGAAATCCTCGGCCTCACCTTCACTGAGAAAGCCACCGCTCAGTTAGCTGCGAAGCTGAGAGCCGTCACCGTCCAGGTCCGTCAGCTCGGTTTCGACGTTGCCGACGCGGAACCCGAGGTGTACACCTATGACGCCTTCGCCAAGCGACTCGTTGACGATTACGGGCTACGAATCGGCTTGTCACAGCGCAGATTGATCACCAGCCCGCAGAATGTGCAGTTGGCGGTGGAGGTGATCAAATCCCACCCGGAGTTGATCACCGAGTCATTGTCCACCTCGGTTACCAGCCTCGCATCCAGGCTGCTTCATCTCGACTCTGAACTTCACAACCACATGGTTGATCTGGAGTGGGGAGAGGAGTTCTTCCGTCGTGACGCGGAGAAGGCCCGACAGGCCGAGTGCGAATATCAGCAGATTCTGGCTACCCAGCGCAGACGAAAGAAGATTCCGAAAGAGATCCAAGCTGTCGTCAAGACGACCCAGCAGCGGCTCGACTTGCTGCCTTTGGTGCGCTGCTACCGCAAACTCAAGGCCAGTTTGGGGCTAGCCGAGTTCCAAGATAACCTCACCGACGCGGTTCGGCTGGCGTTGCTCGGCGAAGGGGACAACCCGATCTCCCAGCGGCTTCGATCCCGCTTCCGCACCGTCCTCCTCGACGAGTTCCAGGACACGTCATCAGCTCAAATCACCTTGCTGAGTTCACTGTTTGGAGACGGTCACTCAGTGATGGCAGTTGGGGATCCGTTACAAGCTATCTATGCCTGGCGCGGCGCCTCCACCGACGCCATGGATGTCTTCCGCCAGGCCTTCCCGAAATCAGACGGGACGCCTTCGACGGTTTTGACCTTGTCAGACACCTGGAGATCTGGCGTCGGGGTTGTCGAGGTCGCCAACCTCATTTCCCAACCTTTGCGCCAGAACCAATCTGAGCACCGACTCTGCGTCCCGGAGCTGAAATCAGGCACAGGTGCCACAACCACCATCGTCGCCTCACAACGTCGCGATCAAAACGCCATGTTGGAGTGGCTGTCTGGCAACATCCGCCGCCAGGCAGTCTCGGCTATCAAACCGGATCGGGGCGGGATAGAGCCGAACTGGAAGTCCATTGCGGTGCTGTGCCGGACGAATAACGAGGTCACTCTTTGTTACCGGCACCTCACCGACGAGGGGATTCCTGTGGCAGTCGTCGGCATCGACGGACTGCTACTGCTCCCCGAGATCGCCGAAATCATCAATATGCTGCGTTTGATCGCCGATCCGTGCGACGACGTGGCCCTGATCTCAGTATTGACCGGGCCTAGGTTGCAGTTCCCGCTAGCGTCAAGTCAGGCGCTGACTGAGTTGATTCGCAGCGCTTCGTCTGAGCGCGACGGGCAGAAACCACCATCCTTACTTGAGGTCGTCTTTGGGTTGAACAAGTGCCGTCCCGACACCGTCTCTTCCAGCCGTACCGCCACTGATCTCAACGCCTACACAAGCCTCCCAGATCAGCCTGGGCTACTATTAGACCTAGTCCTGGAAAAGTTATCCACCCTGGAAGAAGAAATTGAGTATCTGCGCCGCTACCGCCATCAGCCCCTACCTCAGTTAGTGCGCACCGTCGCTGACCTGATCGGTGTGGAGATTGAGATCAGGCAAAGTCCTGCCATCGACGACGTCCGGGTGATTCAATACCACAAGTTCTTGTCGGTGGTGGATTCTTTCGCCGATATCAGCGGGCAAAGCGGGCTGGAAGAATTTCTTACCTATATTGCCTACGCAGATTCCCACGACGACGCCCTCGAAATCGCGGCGACAACTGTGCCCAATGCGGTCACCTTGTCGACGATCCACAAGGCCAAGGGGTTGGAATGGGATACCGTCTACCTGCCTTTCTTGATGGATGGTTCCTTCCCGAAGCGAGTGGTCAGGGATTCCTATCTCTCCGTTGCGGAGACCTTGCCGCCTCAGCTTCGCCGAGACGGGGCCATCATGCCCAAGGCTGACACCTACACCGAAGAATCAATTCGGCGGTGTAAGGATGAGCAGACAGACCATCTGGTCAGTGAAGAAACCAGGCTTGGCTATGTTGCGGTGACGCGGGCGAAATCGACACTGGTGGGTTTATGTCATCAGGGGAAGGCAGGATTCGAGCCGTCACCGTTCTTTGATGCGATCTACCAATGCGCCCAGCATGTCGATCTCGAGGTTGACGAAGACGATTCTGCAGCAGACGGGGATAGCGACACCCGCAACGCCCAGTGGCCCCAGCTCATGAATGAAGATGAGTGGAGAATCAATCGGGTCGCCGAGACGATCAATGCCGCATTGGACCCAGCAGGCAGGCTCGGCTCGATGGCGTACCCCGAGCGAGGCCCCTCCTGCGATCATCACTGGCAAATCCTGCTTGATTCGATTGACGAGTTGACCGATCTCGATGACGCCACCAGGGCACGTCAGTGGCTGAGAGCGATTCGACACGTCGTCGATAACATCAAACTTGCCCGCGAGGATGATGGGGTGACCATCCCGGAGACGGTTTCGGTGTCGTCGCTGGCCCAGATGGAGACCCACCCCGATCAGTACCTGCTCAACCTGCGTCGTCCGATGCCGATCCCGTGGAATGATCTGGCACTAACCGGAACGGCCTTCCACGCCTGGGTAGAGAATTACTATCGACGCGGGGGAGCCGCTGACGCCCAATATCTCGAACCCTTGCCCGACGCCGACACGAATCCCGACGTGCAAGAGCTGATTGACCGATTCCTCAGCTCTCCCTTCGCCAAACGTCAACCCGTCGCCGTGGAGGTCGAGATCTCACTACCACTCGGTGACGGAAAAATCACCGGAAAGATCGACGCAGTTTTTCAAACTCCCTCGGGCTACGAGGTGGTCGACTGGAAGACCGGCGATGGCCCGCAAAACCCGATCCAGATTTCGGCCTACCGGATTGCCTGGGCCCAATCCCACAACTGCGATCTGGACGCGGTCGACGCACTGTACTATCACGTCAGGTCAGGACGGGTTGAGCGTCCGGACAAACTGTATAGCCTAGAAGAGCTGCAAGCCGTCAAAGACAAAATGGCAGAGGTGAAACTGAAATGACCTTCATCTTGGATCCATGGTCCAAGGCCCCGATTCTGGATCGCCACGTTGAATCGCGCCTCAGCCGCGAGGAAATACATCGGCTGTGGCGAGATGATGCGGCTTGCGTGATCCCGGTTGCGCCCGAGGGAGTCCTGCGCCTGGACTGTCTGTCTCGGCCTCGCGACGAGATGGACGATACCGACACGGTATTCCTGGGGTTGGTCGCAGACACCCCCTGGTTTGCGCATCTGATCGACGCGGCAGACGCTAAGGGCCACCGCACCGCGACGGTGCGCGACGGCGAACTGGGGGCAATCCCCAGGGAGGTTGCCTCGGCGGCGACAGGGATCGCGGCTTGGATCAGGATGGCTCGCTATTGCGAGGCTTGCGGCGGCCAGTTGGACCTCGATGTGGGCGGGTTCTCGAAATCCTGCCGGGATTGCCACTTGCAGACCTTTCCGCGTCAAGATCCGGCGATGATCGTTGCCGTCCGGGATCACGAGGATCGCCTACTCCTGGCGCACCAACCCCATTGGAAACCCCACTATGTCTCCATCTTGGCCGGGTTCGTCGAGTCAGGGGAGTCCGTCGAACACTCGATCTACCGGGAGGTCAAGGAGGAAGCTAACATCGAGATTCGCCAGGTGAAATATCTTGGCTCACAGCCTTGGCCCCTGCCTCGGTCGTTGATGCTGGCTTTCACCGCGTTGGGTGAGGGAGATATATCCATCGGTGACGGTGAACTCGAGTGGGCGCGCTGGTATAGCCGAGACGATGTTGAGGCCGGCATCGTTGATGGTTCAGTGGTTCTCCCGCATGTCGGTTCGGTCGCCTCTCAAGTGATTGCTGCGTGGCGTCGAAGTGAACTACCTGCCTTTGACTAGGGCTAACCGATGAGTCACCGAGAGTCGCCTTTAGTGCCACCTGAAACTATCTTGGCCAGTTTGGACCCGCAGCAACGCCAGGCAGCAACTGAGTTCGGTTCGCCTGTGGTCATCATTGCCGGGGCAGGGACGGGCAAGACCAGGACGATCACCCATCGGATAGCCTATGGGGCAGCCACAGGCCAGCTTGATCCGTCTCGAACCTTGGCGGTCACCTTCACGACGAAGGCCGCTGGGGAGATGAAGTCAAGACTGATCGGGCTCGGCGTCGGTGCCGTCCAGGCTCAAACCTTTCACGCCACCGCCTTGCGCATCGCCCGCCACTTTTGGCCGCGTTTCTCCGGCTCCGACTTCCCCTCCGTCTGCGACGACAGCGACGAACTCATCAAAGAAGTCCTAGCCCGTCTCGACCTCGGCGATGCCACCGTCGGGGAGGTCAGCAATGAGATCGGCTGGGCCAAGGTGTGCAATGTCTTCCCAGACAACTATGCCGACCTCGCAGCCAGCTACGGACGCTCGACCGCGCTTGAACCGCGAACAATCGCTATGTGCTACCAGGCCTACGAACAACTCAAACATCTTCGAGGCCTCGTTGATTTCTCTGACATCGTGCTGTGCGCCAACGGCATGTTGCTCGAACGCGAAGACATCCTCGCTGAGATTCGCCGCCGCTACTGCCACGTCGTCGTCGATGAGTTCCAAGACGTATCGGCGATCCACAACACCTTCTTGAATCTCGTGATCGGCCCCCGCACAGACTGGTGTGTGGTCGGGGACCCACAGCAGTCTATCCACGGATTCGCCGGGGCAGACCCACGCTACTTGATCCAGCGCAGCCGAGACCCGAAGACCAAGGTCATTGACCTCACCCGAAACTATCGCTCCACAAGGCTCATCATTGATCTAGCTAATCACGTCAAATCCTTGTCGGCTTTGTCATCGCCGAAGCTAAGTAGTGTCGGCGACGAGGGTGTCAGACCCGAGTTTGTGCACGCCATCAATGACGAGGAAGAAGCCGCCGCCACCACCGCCTGGCTGGAGAAACTCCATGCTGAGGAGGTTGAGTGGAAACAGATGGGTGTGCTTTATCGGGTGAAAGCAAAGGGCTATCCCTTGCAGCGGGCGCTGGCTGCGGCGAAAATACCGTTCATCGTCTATGGCCAGGAGAGATTCTTTGACCGCGCAGAGGTCAAGCAGGTGTTTCACCTGTTGAAGTCTGTACCCGACGTTGACGACGTGGTGCGCGGCGTCGCTGCCGCATGTGAACAAGCAGGTTGGAGCAGTGACGGTGGATCGATCCTCGGTTTTCAGCGTCGCCGCTGGGAATCGCTGACGGCGATCATGGATCTGGTCAAGGAACTGGTGGCGGCAAGACCCGAGGCCAGCCTGGCTGAGGTGATCGAAGAGTTGAACTATTACCGATCTTGTGGCCGCGTCCCTGAAGCCAATGCGGTCACCCTATCTACCCTGCACGCCGCCAAAGGGTTGGAGTGGGATGCGGTGTGTCTGCTCGGTGTTGACGACCGTTCCTTGCCGTCGTCAAGAGCCAGCTCTTGTGACCAGCTCGCCGAGGAACAGAGACTCGCCTATGTGGGGGTGACTAGGGCACGGCGTGTCTTGCGCGTGTCGTGGACGCAGCCATCGTCGTCAGCGTCGAGAATCAGCAGGTACTTCCTTCAGCCAGCTTCGGGCCAGGTGACCTTGGTGAGGGCGGTGCCGGTCGCGGCGGCAACCACGCAAGGGTTTGCAGAGTTGAAATGCAGCGACTGCCAGAGATCCTTGGTGACTGGGACTGAGGTCAAACTCGGACGTCACCTCAACTGCCACTCCAGCGTCGATCAGGACGTCAAAACCAGGTTGCTGCGCTGGCGGAAGCAGACCGCCCAGGCTGAGCAAATACCCGAGTTTGTTTTACTCACCGACGCCACCGTCCAAGCCCTTAGCGAACGCCCACCACGGACGGAGGCGGAGCTAATCCAGATGGGCATTGTCGGGCTGAGAACCCTGACAAGTTACGGGTCGCAGATCATGGAGGCTGTGACCGGGAATTCGTGATTCAGTTGCCAGCCTCGGTGACCACGATGAGCCGGCGCAACCGAACTGGAACCGCACCACAAAGGCCCTTTGATCGGCCAATCCTGCACCCCAGCTACCTACCCCGAGTTGCAGGCTTTCCCCACTCGGAGCCCAAATGGCGGTTTCGGACAAAAGTTGATGAATTAATGTGTTCAAAACG
>JAEZZG010000048.1 GCA_023442485.1 Actinomycetes bacterium
GATCCGATCTCCAGCGCCGAAGCCTCGGCCATGCTTGCCACAGTGATCAACGAAGTGAGGAAGGATCCACACATCAGCCAGGTCGCTGTCCATTGTTGCTCGGGGCCGATCCCGGTCGACGTGGTCGCCACTGCAGGATTCGACACACTCAGTTTCGATACTGCCGTCGTCGCCGGTCGCCGTGACCAGCTCGATCAATTGGGGCAGTGGTGTGATCGGGGAGGACGGGTTTGGCTGGGGTGCTTGTCCACCTATCCGGATTATCTAGAGGTAGCCCGCAAGTCGCCGGCGGCCATCGGTGTCACAGACGCCGATCGACTACGCCGGATCGCAATCAACCAGATGGTTGCGGATTCGTTGCATCTGCTGAGTGAGGTTGCAGATCCGGTGCGCATTCAGGACACTGTGGTGTTGACCCCCGCCTGCGGACTCTCAGGTTTTTCTACCCGCGATGCGATCAATGCGATGAAGGTGTTGGGTGTGGTTGCCGAAGAAGTCACATCTCGGATCAACTCCGAATGACCGCCGTCTAGGCCAAACTCCGGCCAACCCCCATCCGCCTTGCCCCTTGCCACCATCCATGCGCCACTTTCGTTGCCTTTGGCTGCCTCGATAAGATGATGAACATGGGCCTGTTCTCCAACCTTGACCTCAACCTCGACACTGCCTCGAATGTTCAACCGCGTCCCGGGAAGCCACGCCGCGGCGTCTGGGCTCCGGTCTTGGTCCCGACCACTCGAGCGAAGAAATGGGGGCGGATTTGGGCAGGCCTCGCCTTGATCGCCATGGTGGCCATCATCTTCAGGGTGGGATACTTCTTCTACCTCACCGTCCAGATGATCTAACTCAGGTAGCTTGGTCGGCGAGACTAGGTTTCATGGTCAAAATCCGCAATCTGGCGGTTTCACTCTAGGATAGGCAGAGTTGACAACTTCCGGTGTCGTTCGTCGGCATCGACTGATCATTCAAGGAGACCATGGTGGCTTTGACACCTGACGAGGTCGCTCGGCTCGGTCATCTCGCCCGGATCCGGCTCAGTGACGAGGAGTGCGCGTTGCTGGCTCCCCAGCTCGATCTCATCCTCGAATCCGTGGCCGTGGTGTCCGAGGTTGCCCGCGCCGACGTGAATCCTACCTCCCACGCCCTTGACCTCACCAATGTTTTTCGAGAAGACGCCATCACCGAGTCGATGTCTCCCGACGACATCCTCGCTGGTGCTCCGCGAGTGGAAGACCAGCGATTTAGAGTCCCGCACATTCTGGCTGAGGAGGCAGAGTAAATGACTGAACTGATTTATCGCTCAGCCGTCGAACTCGGCCAGATGATCGCCACCAAACAGGTCACGTCGCGTGAAGTCACCGAGGCCTTCTTGGACCGAATCGAATCCTTCGAGTCTAAGATCAAGGCCTTCATCACCCTCAACGATCAGGCCTTATCCGATGCTGACGCGATCGATGCGAGGATTCAATCCGGCGAAACCCTCTCCCCGCTGGCAGGAGTGCCGATTGCGGTCAAGGATCTGTTCTGCACGAAGGGGCTGCGCACCACCGCCGGATCGAAAATCCTGAGCAACTGGGTTCCGCCGTATGACTCCACCGTCACCACCCGACTCCTCGATGCCGGGATGGTGGTACTTGGGAAGACCAACCTGGACGAGTTCGCGATGGGGTCATCAACGGAGACCTCTTTTATCGGTCCCTCACACAATCCATGGGATCTCGAACGAACTCCGGGGGGATCAGGTGGCGGGTCCTCTGCTGCCGTTGCAGGCTATCTAGCCCCACTAGCCACGGGTACCGATACCGGTGGTTCGATCCGTGCCCCCGGCGCCTACACCGGAACCGTCGGAATCAAGCCGACCTACGGTGGTGTCTCCCGCTATGGCGTGATCGCGATGGCCTCTTCCTTAGACCAGCCCGGCCCGGTGGCCCGCAATGTTTTAGACGCCGCCCACCTGCATCAGGTGATGGGCGGATATGACCCGATGGATTCCACCTCGATCAATCAACCGCTGCCGGATCTCCTCGGTGCGGTTCGTCGTGCCGACGTTAAGGGGATGAAGATCGGTGTCGTTAAGGAACTTGGTGGCGAAGGCTACCAGCCTGGGGTTGAGGCTCGGTTCCGAGAGGCCGTCGATGCCTTGATTGAGGCAGGTGCCGAGGTTCGCGAGGTGTCGTGTCCGCACTTCGACTACTCGTTGGCTACCTACTACTTGATCATGCCCGCCGAGGTATCGTCCAACCTGGCTCGTTTCGACGGTATTCGCTACGGTCTTCGCGTCGGTGATGACGGATCGAACTCGGTCGCCGATGTGATGGAGTTGACCCGGGATGACGGTTTCGGGGCCGAGGCAAAACGCCGCATCATCTTAGGCACCTATGCCTTGTCGTCGGGATATTACGACGCCTATTACGGCTCAGCCCAGAAGGTGCGCACCCTGATCCGTCAAGATTTCGAGAATGCCTTCGCTTCCTGTGATGTTCTCATCTCCCCGGCAACGCCGACGACCGCCTTCAAACTCGGCGAGAGAATCAACGACCCGATGGCCATGTACAAGGCCGACCTGTGTACCATCCCGGCGAACCTGGCTGGAAATGCGGCAGGTTCCTTCCCCATCGGGTTGTCTGAGGACTCAATGCCGGTCGGTCTGCAGGTGATGGCACCCGTGATGAGGGATGATCTGGTCTACCAAGTGGGTGCCTGTGTGGAGCAGATCTTCACGCAAGAATGGGGCGGCGAGTTGACCCTTCAAGCACGAGGGCTTGACGGTCACGCGGCGTCGGTGGCGACTTCGACGGAGAAGAACTGAGGAGGGGCGAATCATGATGGATGAGTTGATGGATTTTGACGAGGCCATGGAGCGGTTCGACCCTGTTCTCGGCCTAGAGGTTCACGTCGAACTCAATACCAAGTCGAAGATGTGGTGCGGCTGTTCCACTGATTCTTTCGCCGAACCCAACACCAATGTGTGCCCGGTTTGTCTAGGCCTGCCGGGATCTTTGCCAGTAGTCAACGGTAAGGCCGTAGAGTCCGCGATTCGGATTGGTCTGGCCCTCAATTGCGAGATTGCTCAGTGGTGCCGGTTTGCGCGCAAGAACTACTTCTATCCGGACATGACGAAGAACTATCAGATCTCGCAATATGACGAGCCGATCTGTTTCGACGGCGAGGTTGAGGTCGAAGTGGACGGAATCTCTTTCACGATCCCGGTCGAGCGAGCCCACATGGAAGAAGATGCCGGGAAATCGGTGCACATGGGAAGTTCCGGACGCATCCACGGCGCCGACTATTCGCTGATGGATTACAACCGAGCCGGTGTCCCGCTGATCGAGATCGTCACCAAACCGATTATGGGGACCGGACGTCACGCACCCGAGGTTGGGCGGGCCTACATGGCTTATCTGCGCGAAATGATGAAAGCCCTTGACGTCTCGGAAGCCCGCATGGAGCAGGGCAATATGCGTTGTGATGCCAACGTTTCGCTCATGCCGAAGGGGTCGAGCCAGTTGGGTACCAGGACGGAGACGAAGAATGTCAACTCCCTCCGATCCGTCGAGGGTGCGTTGCGTTACGAGATCTGCCGTCAGGCCGCGATCTTGGCTTCCGGTGGCAAGGTTAAACAGGAAACCAGGATGTGGAATGAGGACGGCTACACCACAGCGGGGCGTTCCAAAGAGCAGGCCGAAGATTATCGCTACTTCCCAGAACCTGATCTGGTTCCGGTATGTACCAGCCAAGAGCGCATCGAAGAACTGCGCAAGACCTTGCCTGAACCTCCAGGCCGCAAGAGGGCAAGGCTGCAGCAAGAGTGGGGTTTCTCTGACGCCGAGATGCGCGACATCGCAGGTGCGCACGCCATCGATCTCATCGCAGAAACGGTAGAGGCCGGGTGCGGCGCCTCAGCGGCGAAGAAATGGTGGCTGACAGAGCTTGCTCGACGCGCGAACGAGGATGGTATCGGGCTCGACGAGTTGACCATCACCCCCGCCCAGGTGGCTGAGATTCAAGCCCTTGTCGATCGGGGAGAGATCAACGACAAACTCGCCCGGCAGGTCTTCGACGGTGTCCTAGCTGGCGAGGGGTCACCTGATCAGATTGTCGCCAATCGCGGTCTTGCCGTGGTCTCGGATACCGGGGCGCTCAGTGCCGCCGTGGATGAAGCTATCGCTGCGAACCCTGATATCGCCGACAAGATTCGCGCCGGCAAGGTTCAGGCTGCCGGTGCCTTGATCGGCACTGTCATGAAACAGATGAAAGGGCAGGCTGACGCGGCGAAGGTTCGCGAACTGATCCTAGATAAACTCACCTAGAATGTTCGCGGGCTCGTCCGACTGTGATCCCACAATGTGCAGACGGGCATCGCAGCCGAGACCAAATTCTTCGAGGCTGGGGAAGTTATCCCCAGCCTCTTTCTTTCCTGGCACTTCAATCAGTCAACTCCGAGGATAGGCAGTGACTGGTTCTAAGGAGGTGTCATGGCTGATCCCGATCTCTCATCGTCAACCACAGTGCTCACCATCGTCTTCAGCCGCGTCGGTGAACAAGGAATCCATCTCAAACGCATCGCCGACCAAATGTCGTCGTCTGCCCACCTTATCCGGCAGGTTTCACCCGATATTTTCGGCCGCCTGATCGGCAGCGCTGCTCACTTGACTGAACCAGCTACCTCATCGGCCCATCGACGCTTCGTCGACACCCTCAGTCAAGCCATCGCTGAACTCGGAGGGAGGATCGCAGATTCAGTTCGGGCGTATTCAACCTATGAGAGCCAATGCCAAGAGTTGGTGGGCAGTCACTCATGGCGATAGATCATCCTGCAACTCAGTTGAATAAATTCCTGTCCACCATTGACGCTTCCCTTCACCAAGCCGTGCTTGCCAAGGCAGTCTGTGGTCAGGCATCTGTCTCGATCTCTTCCGATGGCGTGTTACGCGACGTCTGCCTCTCCGTGTCCAGGTGTGATCTAGCCGATCTGCCTGTGGTGCTAGCCGATATCGAAAGGGCGTGGCTATTGGCATGGACTGGGTTATCCGCGCATTATTGCGGGCGAGGTACGGTCGCTGGGGTTGAGCTACTCGCGCTCGAGTCCGGCCACCTTTCAACTCAGGAAATCCCAGGTATCAGAAGAGCAGTCCCTGACCCTCCGGTCCGTCGGCGAAGGCCTTTCTCGCTGTGCGACGAGACGATTCAATCTCGGTTTTCTACCGCCTTCTGTCGCGGATTAAAATCCGTTCACCGTCTCCCAGACGCTCAGCTCCGGACCACAGTCAACCAGCCCTGGTCTACGGTTGCAGCCATCGATGACTGGGACCCGGGTCAGATTGAATCCCTCTGGTATCGCCTGCCGTCGACCCCGGTCACAGGTGGGTTCTTGGCAGCGCGTCACAACGGTTTTGGCCTACACACCATCACCGCGTGTCCACCTGATAGCGGATCGACGGGGTGGGATGCGTTAGGGATTGTCTCCGAACTGTTCGATCTGTTCGCCAGCGCCAGCATGTTCGTCAATGGCTGCAGCCAGGAGGTGACTCCTTGACCCTCAGCCAAGCCGGGCTCGCTGCGGCTAGTCAGGTCTTGTCGCAGATCACCTGCCCTCCCGACTATCAACTTGACCCATCCATCACATCTGGTCTCGACCGTCACTATCAGCTTACTGACCTCGTCTGTGCTGCGATCAGCTCAAATGTGATGATGGCCCCGTGGGATTGGGTTCTCGGTTCCATTCTCGAGGCGCTGATCAACCACCTCGGCTACTTCCAGTCCATCCTGACTGACCTGACCGGCGACTCCACGGGCCTATCTCTTGTCGTGACAGATAACACCCGTTGTCAACAGCTAATAGACGGACTCAATCGTCAGCTCGATCATGTGCGCAGACACGTTGGTGAAAGCTGGACCGGTGAAGCCGGAGACCAATGCCAGTCGACCCTCAACCTGCTTGCCGATGTGCTCAACTCCTACCCTGGGGCGATTCACTCACTCAATCAAGGTTTCACCTCCATGGCTAGGGCTGTTGCAGACACCAAGGACGTGGTCATCACGATCGTCGTGGACATGATCAGTCACATTCTGCAACGGGCAGGGGCCCTGATCGCGACCTTGGGCTGGTGTCTTGGCGTACCTGGTGGTCTAGCCATCATCGCTTCGGCAACAATGGCCTTCATCTCATCAATGGCAGGCTATATCGCCCTTCACGCTCGCACCGTCTGCCAAACCATCACCGCCATGATCGCGACCTGCGCCGAGATCGCCGGTCAGATTTCTGGAGTCGGTGTCAGCCTTGACCAAGCCGCTTACGCGCTTGTCCACCAAGAATCCGCACCGGTTTTTGATCCATCCATTGCAGGCAGCGGCCCCACCACTTTTTCCGTTCCATCCTCCAGCGACCAAGACATTGCCCGAGTTGTTGCAGCTCTGGGACGAAAGCAGCCGCTACCGCCAGGATGGGCACACATGTCCGATGCTGAGCTGCGAGCGATCGGCATCGATCCTGCCTTACTGGAATCACCCAACGGATTCAGTGCCGGGATTTTCCGTCATCAAGGATCCGGACGCATCATCGTGGCCTTCGCCGGAACCGACTTCTCGGACCTCGACGGCGACGTAACCGAAGACCTCGTTGGGGCCCTCACCGTCTCCGATCAAAGCCGCAATGTGATTACGTTGACCGAGGCCATCCGCTCATCTGAGTTGAATCGGCAACTGATCGTCTACGCAGGCCACTCCCTTGGAGGCAGACTCGCAGCCGTGGCGGCGGCTGCGACCGGGAACCCGGCAGTAACCTACAACGCGGCCGGGGTCTCGGAGCCCACCATGGCGTATCTAGCTGCCCGTGCCGGAATCTCGAGGGAAGAACTAGACGAGTTCGTGATCCAATCTGTGCGTCGATACACCACAGACGACGACATTCTCACCTGGATTCAGCAGAGCACTCCCGGTCTCCACCCATTGATTCCGGACGCGGTAGGAAGCCAGATTAACCTGGACGGTGAGGCGGGATATTTCGGTGGGGGACACTCCTTATCCAATGTGATTGAGGCAATGGAGCCGTGATGAATCACCACGAAATAGGCCGGTCCTTCCAGGCAGTGATGTGGGCAGGTCCCAGGCCTAGCAGTGCAGGCCAAGTCCAGTGATCGAGGGTGCTGATCCAAATGTGATGCCTGATTGCAGCGACGGTGAGCTGGTTGAAACACCTGGTCAATCCATCGTGTGCGCCACACCCTGGACGATGCCGAGAATCTGTGACCTGGTGCCTAGGATGGACGAGGACACCTGCCTCACTAGCCACGCAGTTGTCACGGGAGGAGATCACTGATGGGTTTGTCGCCCCACATCACAGACCAACTGCGTCTCAATGATCAAGGTCTGATCCCAGTCATCGTTCAAGACGCCTCCACTGGCGAAGTCTTGATGATGGCGTGGATGGACGATGAAGCGCTGCGTCGCACTCTGCAAACCCGCAAGGCCACCTATTTCTCGCGCTCTAGGCAGGAATACTGGGTCAAGGGTGAAACCTCGGGGCACACTCAACATGTTCGCTCACTCGCGCTCGACTGCGATGGGGATACCCTGCTGATGAAGGTGGACCAGGTTGGCCAGGCGTGCCACACCAACACGCCTAGTTGCTTCACCGGACGTCAAATCCTCCACGATGAACCCCCGATGTCACCCACTACGCTGGCGTTCTTTGTCGACGAATGCGGACATTTAGACGAGTTCGGCGGTAAGTTCGTCCCTGAGGCTCTCTACGGAGCCCTGAGCGAACTGGAAGACGAATTCACCAAGGCCATCGCCGATCCTCAGTTCTGTCACGAACTCGACCAGCTCCGCATCCACTACGCTGGGCGCGCCACCCCCATCACCAGAGCCCGCCGCTTTGAACAGTTGTGTCACGGGGCAGCGATCTACCTCAAACGCGAAGATCTCAACCACACAGGATCTCACAAGCTCAACAATGTGCTCGGCCAGGCTTTGCTCACCAAGAGAATGGGGAAGAGCAGGATCATTGCCGAGACTGGAGCCGGTCAACACGGCGTCGCAACCGCCACGATTGCAGCACTTCTTGGCCTGGAATGTGTCGTCTACATGGGGTCGGTCGATACCCGTCGTCAAGCCCTCAACGTCGCTCGGATGCAGATGCTCGGCGCCACCGTCGTCGGGGTCAACACCGGATCCGCCACCCTCAAAGACGCCATGAATGAGGCCATGCGCGATTGGGTTGCCAACGTCGATACCACTCACTACCTGATTGGATCGGCTGCCGGCCCCCATCCATTCCCCAGCCTTGTCAAGGAATTCCAATCAGTTATCTCTCGAGAATCCAGGCAGCAGATGCTCGAGAGATTCGGCATTCTTCCTGACGCGGTGTGTGCCTGTGTGGGAGGAGGGTCTAACGCGATCGGTTCCTTCGCCGCCTATCTCGACGACCCCCAGGTCAGGCTCTACGGATTTGAAGCCGGAGGGGAGGGAGTCGACACCGGCAGACACGCTGCCTCGATTTCGGGAGGGACGGTTGGGGTCCTCCACGGAGCACGAACCTACATTCTTCAAGACAGCCAAGGTCAAACCATTGAATCCCACTCGATCTCGGCTGGACTCGACTATCCAGGTGTCGGTCCCGAACACGCCTATTTGGCAAGCCGTGGGCGAGCCGTGTACCAGCCGATCACTGATACCGAAGCCATGGAGGCACTCACCCAGCTGACCCAACTAGAAGGCATCATGCCTGCTATCGAGTCCGCCCATGCCGTCGCTGGAGCAATCAAGATCTCGAAAGAACTCGCTGACGCCAAACTTGACCACCAGCCAGCCATCCTCGTCACCATCTCTGGACGCGGGGACAAAGACGTCACCACTGCACTGAATTGGTGCAATCTCACAGGTGAAGTTGATCGCACCATCGGCTAAGCAGGTATTCATCGTCACGACGTCATCACTGAGGAAAAACATGGATAACACCAGCACTGCAACGGATATGCAACAGTCTAATGAGGGCGGCGATCGGGCGCGCATCGCTTCTATGACGGCCGGCCCACGTCCCACCGGTAGAGCCGGAGAGCCCGGCCCGGGTCACACCCAGCAGCGCGGAACCGATGTCACCGACCACCTCGGCATCACCGGGCACATCCTCGACGATGTCCAAAAGCAGGGGAGAGGAGCCCTCATTGGGTATCTTCCTCTCGGCTACCCCACTCTTGACGATTCTATCCAGGCGATGGAAGCCATCGCGACAGGCCGTGATGGACTCGGATGTGACCTCGTCGAAATCGGCCTGCCCTACTCTGACCCGATGATGGACGGCCCCACCATCCAACACGCAGGACAGATCGCCCTAGAAAGAGGCACCAAGACCGCCGACGTTTTTTCCGCAGCCGAGGCGGTAGCCAAGACCGGCAAACGCGCCGTCGTCATGACCTACTGGAACCTCATCGAACAATACGGAGTTGATGCCTTCGCACGCGATCTAGCCAACGCGGGCGGGGCAGGATGTATCACCCCGGATTTGATCCCCGATGAGGCAGATGAATGGATTACGGCCTCAGACGCCTACGGGCTCGACCGAATCTTCCTGATCTCTCCGGTCTCATCTGACGACAGAATCGCCTACGTCACCTCATCATGTCGGGGCTGGGTATATGCTACCGCCGTCATGGGAGTCACTGGTGTGCGCGCCCAGAGTTCAACCTCCGCACCTACCCTCGTCGCCAGAGCCCGTCAGATTGATCCAATCCTTCCCGTCGGTGTCGGTTTGGGCATCTCCAACCGAGAGCAGGCTCGGGACGTGGTCAAATATGCTTCGGCAGCAATCGTCGGGTCTGCCCTGGTCCAAAAGCTCATAGATCAAGACGGTTCTGGCTCCATCGACCTGGATCCGTTGCGTGATCTCGCCCAATCTTTGGCTTTGGGGGTACGAGACCGATGAACCTACAGACCTACCTGAATCCGGTGAGGTAACCTGACCTCATGCGGGTGAAATTCGGTCTTATCGGTTGGCTAGTCGCCGTGGTATGCGGTGGTGGCATCGCTTATCTGAGCTACTGGATGTTCACCCGAGATTCGCTGGCCATGTGGATCAGCGGATTCGCAGTGATTTGGTTTGGATTAATCGTCGTTGTTGTCCTTGCCGGGTATTCGACGGTGATCGTCCGGTTACCGCAAGTCTTAGTCGCGGGAGAAAGGACCGGCAGCCACACCATCTCAACTGTGACAGCCAAAAAGACTCTTATTGGATACTGTCCGGTCGTCACTTTCCATTCGCAGCAGCGACGGCGTACCGCCCGGATGGTCGGGTTCTGGATGCCTAGTCAAGCCATGGCTGACAGGTTTGTCTCCTGGTTCAAAGATGTTGCTGTGACTAATCCAGACGTTGAAGGATCAGGTCACGATAGTGAAGATCGCCAGGTTCCTGATACCGCTGCAAAGGCGATCAAGCCACGCCGGGCACTGTGAGGTCAGACCCATCCGAGGCCACCATCGCCTTAGCTGAGGCGTTGAGCTGATCTTGGCTTCCTTCTCAGAACAGTTAAGATGGGCAGGTGAGGTCGGCTGTTACGCACCCCTTCCGTGAGGAAGCTCCAGGGTAGGGTAGCTTTCGCCAGGAAACCTGAAGGAGTTATGCATGAGCCCGTTCGTGATTGAACAGATGGCCGCAATGTCAATCCCGTCCCCATCCTTTTCAAGTTTCAATCTGGGCCCGCTGACCATCCATGTCTACGGCATCACCATGGTGGTGTCGATCATTACCGCCTGGGCGATTGGTGAGCGCCGGTGGATCAAGCGCGGCGGGAGTGCGGACACCTACGAGACTGTCATGTTGGTGGCGGTCATCTTCGGCATTATCGGAGCCAGGCTCTACGTCCTGATCACAGAATTCAGTGACTATTTTGGCCCAGGAGCAGACAAGTGGGAGGCGCTTCGCATCTGGCACGGTGGTCTCGGCGTGATGGGGGCAATCCCGCTGGGGGCGTTGGCTGCTTGGGTGATGACGAAGATCAAGAAGGTCTCATTTCTTGCCATGGCTGACTGTCTGGCTCCCGGCATCCTGCTCGGACAAGCGATTGGGCGTCTCGGCAATTGGTTCAATCAGGAAGTCTTCGGTCTGCCCACGAATCTGGCATGGGGGCTAGAGATTGATCTGCGTCACCGCCCTCCCGGTTTTGAGCAGTTCTCCACCTTCCACCCAACCTTCTTGTACGAGATGATCTGGAATGTCTGTGGCGTATTCGTCCTGCTCTGGATTGCGCGTCGCTTCACTCTCAAAGCCGGAGAGCTCTTCGCCGCCTATGTGATCATCTATACCTTCGGACGATTCTGGATCGACATGATCCGCATCGATCCATCGAACTATATTGGACCATTGCGCGTCCACGACGCCATCGCGCTGGGGCTATTTGTCCTCGGTGTGGTCTGGTTGCTGATCTTGCACAAGACTTCCTCCGTCAATGTTCAAATCGCCGATCCTGGCAACACGCCCGACCTCGCGAAGAGCGTGGCTGTTGATGACTTAGAGTCTTGCGAAACCGACGTCGACGTCGAGGCGGCAACTGACTCTACCGGCAGTGACCGGCTCACTTAGACTATTCGACAGTTGGGCTGCCCAGCCCTCGTGACCGGAATGATGAACCCCTGGCTGTTGACTGAAGGAGAAGATTGTGCCCGCCAATTTCGTGCATCTGCATAATCACACTGATTACTCAATGCTTGACGGGGCCGCGCGAATCTCCGATCTGATGAAGAAGACCGCCGAATACCAGATGCCTGCCTTGGCAATCACCGATCACGGAAACATGTTCGGCGCATACGAGTTCTACAAGACCGCGCTCAAACACGACATCAAGCCCATCATCGGGCTTGAGGCCTATCTGACCCCAGGTGACACGAAACGTCACGAACGCAAACGGGTCAGCTTCGGAGATGGCGGCGGTGATGACGTTTCGGCCGCGGGAGCCTACACTCACATGACGATGTGGGCTCGTAACTCCGTCGGGATGCACAATCTGTTCAGGCTGAGTTCAAAGTCTTGGTTGGAGGGTTTCTATCGCAAGCCGCGCGCTGATCGAGAAATTCTGCAGCGTTACCACGAGGGGATCATCGCTACCACCGGCTGTCCCAGCGGAGAGGTGCAAACCTATCTGCGGCTGGGCATGTTTGATTCTGCGGTCCAGGCGGCCTCTGAATTTCAAGATATCTTCGGCAAGCAGCATTTCTTCGTGGAACTGATGGATCACGGTATCGATATCGAAACTAAGGTCCGCGACGATCTCCTGCGCTTGGCTAAGAAGATCAACGCACCCCTCGTTGCCACCAACGACTTGCACTACGTCAACGCCGAGGACGCCGACACCCACGACAACCTGTTGTGCGTGTCTGCGGGCAGCTATAAGTCGGCGACAGATAGGTTCAAGTTCAACGGGTCCGGCTACTACTTGCGTCCCGAAGAGGAGATGCGGACCATCTTCTCCAACTACCCTGAAGCATGTGACAACACCGTCGTGATTGCCGATCAGGTCGAGACTCATTTCGACGAAGGCATGGGCACCTACATGCCCCAATTCCCGGTGCCAGAAGGCGAGACGGAAGCTACCTGGTTCCGCAAACAAGCTGAGGCAGGACTGGTCGAACGTTACGGCACCCCACTCCCGTCTCAGGTTCGTGAACGCGCCGACACCGAGCTAGACGTGATTGTCCAGAAGGGCTATGCCGGTTACTTCCTGGTGGTGTCGGAATACGTCACCTGGGCCAAACGTAACGGGATCCGGGTTGGTCCTGGTCGTGGTTCTGGCGCAGGCTCCATCGTCGCCTATGCGATGAAAATCACCGAGCTGGACCCGCTACGCTACGGGCTACTGTTTGAACGCTTCCTCAACCCTGAGCGCCCCTCTCTGCCCGACTTTGATATCGACTTCGACGAGCGTCGCCGCAATGAGGTGATCGAGCACGTCACTGAACTCTATGGCGCAGACCATGTCTGCCAGATTGTCACCTACGGCACCATCAAGGCCAAGCAGGCTGTCAGAGACGCCTCCCGCATCCTGGAAAAGCCCTATCGGCTGGGTGACGAAATCACGAAGTCGATGCCGCCGGCTGTCATGGGCAAGGACGTCCCGCTATCTCAACTGTTCAACCCTGATCATGACCGATACGCCGAAGGGGTAGATTTCCGCAACCTCTATGAGGAAGACGATGAGGTCCGTGAAGTCGTTCAGGTCGCCACCGGCCTTGAAGGATTGAAGCGCCAATGGGGTGTGCACGCATGTGGCATGATCATGTCCTCCGTCCCGCTGGAGGACGTCATCCCCTTGATGAAGCGCGAATCCGATGGGCAGGTCATTACCCAGTTCGACTACCCCAGCGCTGAGTCATTAGGCCTAGTTAAGATGGACTTCTTGGGTCTGCGGAACCTGACCATCATGGATGATGCGATCTCTAACATCAGAGAGAACCGCGGCGTCGACGTCGACCTTGACGCACTGGGCCAAGACCCCTCGGACCCGAGAACCTATGAGCTGATCTCCAACGCCGACACCCTAGGCGTATTCCAGTTGGACTCAGATGGGATGCGTTCTTTGTTGAGGTTGATGAAACCTGACGACATCGAGGACCTCTCGGCACTGTCGGCTCTGTATCGTCCAGGGCCGATGGGCGCCGACTCCCACACCAACTACGCCTTGCGCAAGCGCGGACGCCAAGACATCGTCCCGATTCACCCCGAGCTCGCCGAACCACTCGCCGACATCCTCGGCGTCACCTACGGTTTGATCGTCTACCAGGAACAGGTCCAGCAGATCGCCCAAAAGGTTGCCGGCTACTCCCTTGGCCGAGCCGATCTGCTGCGACGAGCCATGGGGAAGAAGAAGAAAGAGGTCCTCGACGCCGAGTATCAGCCATTTAGCCAAGGAATGCTCGATAACGGATATTCGCGAGACGCCATCGACACGCTCTGGGGAATCTTGGTCCCATTCTCCAACTATGCCTTCAACAAGTCTCACTCCGCTGCCTACGGCATGGTGACCTACTGGACGGCATATCTCAAAGCCAACTATCCAGTCGAATACATGGCCGCCCTACTGCAGTCTGTGCGATCAGACAAGACCAAGACCGCCGTCTATCTCAACGAGGCCAGGCGGATGGGGATCAAGGTGCTCACCCCTGACGTCAATGAATCCCAAGCCAGGTTCACCGCAGTCGGCGATGACATCCGTTATGGGCTGGCTGCGATTCGCAACGTCGGTGAACACGTCGTCGATTCTTTGATCCAAGGCCGCACCGAACATGGACCAGCACATGACTTCTACGAATTCCTCGATCATTCTCCGTCGGAGGTGTGCAATAAGCGAGTCATAGAATCCCTGATCAAATCGGGGGCCTTTGACTCAATGGGACATTCGCGTCGCGCCCTCATTGATATCTACGAGGATTCGATCGACGAAATCATCGACATCAAACGTAATGAGATGCACGGTCAGGCGTCCCTGGCGAGTTTCTTCGGTGAAGACGATGCAGACGATTCCTCCTCGATCTTCGCGGATCGCAGCGTCCCCGAGACTGCCGAATGGGAGAAATCAATCAAACTGACCTTTGAACGCGAGATGCTAGGTCTGTATATCTCGGATCACCCCTTGATGGGCCTGGAATCGGTTCTCGAAAGCAACCGCTCAATCTCCATCGTCGAAGCGATTGCCGAAGAAAACTCCGATAAGCGCAACTTCGAGACAGTTTGCGGACTGATCACCCAGGTTCAAAGACGGCAAACCAAGAATGGTGACTCGTGGGCGATCGTCACGATCGAAGACCTCGAGGCCTCCATCGATGTCCTGGTATTTCCGAAGGTCTATAAGACGACTGAAGCCAGTTGGGTTCCTGACCGCCTCGCTGCGGTGTCAGGGATTGTCGAGAATCGTGATGGTTCGGTCCAGATGTCTGCCCGCGAGGTGTCTTTCCCGGTGAGTGCAGATGCCGAAACCGAGCCCGTCCACCTCTACCTTCCCTACAGTCGTGTGACCGCGACCGTGATGGAACAAGTCAAACGGGTGTTGCAGCGCTACCCGGGCAGTTGTTCGGTGATCGCCACCGTCCACGACGATTCCACCCACACGAGCGTGCGACTCTCCGACAGCTTCAACGTTCGCCGAACCGAGTCGTTGATGGCCGATCTGAAGACCCTGCTCGGCCAATCATGTATGAAAGCTCCGGCGATACTCGCCCGAGCTAAGAAGGCGTCGTAGGTCGAGGCGTTGCCTAGAGCTGATTATGATGGGCGTAAGACATTGATGAGGAGGGCCCATGGCTGAGACACCGATCTCCTTCGAGGCAGATCGTCGTCGTTCCAAGAAGACAGGGACCATGATGACCGATCATCCTCGGGTGTTGACGGTTCTACTCCTGGCCTCGGTACTCATAGGTGCCCTCGCCGGACTCATCTGGCATTACATCGTCCAGCTACCCGCCTACAGCGTTGGCTCCGGTGAGGTTGCGACCATGTCTGAGACTCAGATCACCCAAATCTTCGGGATTGACGCCTACTATGTGGTCATCGGTGCCGTCGTTGGTGTTGTGCTCGGTATTGCCACCTGGATGATGGGGAAAGAGTCTGGCTGGAACGCACCAGTCTTCGCGGTGGTGTACTCTCTGATCGCCGCCTTGGCCTGTTGGGGCATCGGGGCGCTGATGGGCCCCAGGCACTTCCAGTCCCGGCTTGCCACAGCTACTGTAGGCGAGAGCGTGGCGGTTGATTTCACTTTGAATACCTGGGTCAGTGTGCTGATTTGGCCGACCTTCGCCGTCGCGGCGGTGCTGGTGTGTTCGATTTTCATGCTTCCGTCCCGACACCGCAATCAACCCCAGCAGGTCAAGAAGAGCAACGTGACTACCCGCACTGACGGACGCGTCGTCGTTACCTCGGTTGACGGAACTGCCACCCCACAGCTTTCCCAGTAGTCACTAGGGGAGTCGTAGTCCCATCCCCAGTCGTCACTGCTCCGGGTGCGATCAAGCTCAACTGACCCGGGTAAGGTCTGCGGGGTTTGCCTTAGCCAGCTCAATCAGGACTTCAGGAGCGATCTCGACTTGGAGTCCCCGCTGGCCTCCAGAGACGAAGATCGTGGGGAAGGTGAGGGCGCTTTCGTCAATAAATTGGGGGATCGGACGCTTTTGGCCGACGGGGGAGATTCCGCCAACAACCATCCCCGTCAGGCGCTCAGCAACGTCCGGATCTGCCATCACAGCCCGCTTGGAGCCGGCGATATGAGCGAGAGCTTTGAGATCAAGCTGGCGTGATACCGGAACCACCGCGCACGCATACTCCTGCTTGCCCCCGGTGAGCCGGACAATCAAGGTCTTAAAAGTGCGACGCGGATCATGCCCGAGGGCGGCAACTGCCTCGTCTGCGAAGTGGCGCTGCCCGGGCTCGTGGTGATACTCGTGAATCCGATAGTTCACCTGGTGGCGATCGAGGAAGCGGGTCGCCGGAGACTGGGAGGATTGCCTTGCCATGGGCCTTAGCCTAGCTGGGAGTTGGACCTGAGTCAGTGCGCAACCTGAGTGAAAATCCAGGTCATCACCGGTGCCCAGATCAGGGCGAGAGTCAGGTCGCCAACCTTGACTGTCTTCAACTTCAACAAACGCAGCCCCAGCGCAATCAACAACACCCCTCCTGTGGCCGTCATGGACAAGACAGAGGGGGCAGGCAAAATGTCGCCGAGCAGGTAGCCGAGCAGGGTCAAACTGCCTTGGATGATAGCGACGGAGAAGGCCGCCGCCATCACCCCGATGCCGAAGGTGGACGCAAAGGCGATGGCGGTAAAGCCGTCCAGGAGAGCCTTGATGACGAGCTGGTTCGGGCCTTGGCCGAGTCCTTCACTCAGCGATCCCAGGAGGGTCAGCGGGCCGATGCAAAAAATGATGGTGGAGGTGACAAAGCCCTCGACGAAACTAGGTGAGCGATCTTGGCGAGAGCGCCGCTTCAGCCAGTCACCGGCCTGGTCGATGCGTTCCTCGATCTGCAGCCACGACCCGGTCACTGCCCCCAGGAGGACGGACAACAAGACGATGACGGTACCGAAGGCCCCGACAGCGGCGGTCAAGACGGGGTCATTCATAGACGCCACAGACAAGATGCCGATGACGATGGTGAATACACCAAGGGAATCGATCACCAGCTCGCGCATACGCTCAGGGAAGCGATGACCGATCACCAAGCCGATGAGAGAACCGAGGACGATAGCGACGATGTTGACGACAGTCCCAATCCCGATCGGAACGAGGAGCGGAGCTAAAATCACTGACTAATCTCATCATGTTCCTCCCTTTTATTTCAATACTGCGAAGAAGACTAGAAATAATCCTGAACCCAAAACGATCCTCGCAAGATTTCAAATCTTTGCAGCACCAGGTCAGTTTTGGTCTACTGCGTCGTCAACCGCGATTATGAGTAGACTCGAGCGCGTGCTGAGAGTGACTGATCTGCGAACCTGCCCGTCGGCGAATCTCCACGAGCGACTTCCTCGTGGCAGCTTCGACATTAGTGCAGCCATGGGTCCCGTCTCCCAAATCTGCGCCGACATCCAGGCCTCAGGCGAGTCGGCGCTACGCAACTATGTCGCAGAGTTTCAAGGCCCAATCTCGCAGGGTCTGCGCGTACCTAGCGACGTACTCAAACAGGCGTGGCAGGCGGCTGATCTAGACCAGCTCTCGATCATTCGAGAATCCATCCGTCGTCGTCGGGCAGTATGTGAAAATACCGAGGCTGAGGCGCCGCTTAGATCCGTAGAGGTAGCCCCTGGGGCAACGGTGAGTACCAGGCTGACCCCAGTTCAACGCGCCGGACTCTATATCCCGGCCGGTTCCTATCCGCTAGTGTCAACTGTCGTCATGAACGTGGTTCCGGCCCAAGTAGCCGGGGTCGAGCAGATCGCAGTGACCTCTCCCTATCTGGCCGAGACGGGCTATCCCCACCCGATGGTGATGGCGGTTTGCTACGAGCTCGGGGTTGACGAGGTCTACTCGGTCGGAGGAGCCCAGGCAATCGCCATGTTTGCCTATGGAGTGCCGGGGCTGTGCGAGCGCGTCGACCTGATTTGCGGGCCAGGAAATATCTACGTCGCCGCTGCCAAACGCTACGTCTTAGGTGCGGTCGGGATCGATTCGGAAGCCGGCCCCACCGAAATCATGGTGATCGCAGACGAGACCGCCGATCCCGATTTCGTCGCAGCCGACTTGATCTCCCAGGCCGAACACGATGTTCTAGCCGCCTCCGTCCTCGTGACCGACTCTGAGCAGATGGCCGAGCGAGTCAATCAGGCAATCACCGCCCAGGTCAACAGTGAAGCCGCGCCCTATTCTCAGCGGTCTCGTGAACTGTTCACCCAGGCCCTGACGTCTGAGCAGTCAGCAATCATCCTTGCCCGCGACCTCGACCACATGGTCGAGATCGCCAACACCTACGCCGCCGAACACCTCGAGATTCACACCATCGATGCGCGACGAGTTGCCGATCGAATCATCAACGCCGGGGCGATCTTCGTCGGAGGCCATTCGCCTGTACCTTTGGGGGACTACAGCGCAGGATCGACCCACGTCTTACCTACGTCTTCGACGGCCCGATTCTCCTCAGGTCTGACCACGCGGTCGTTCATGAGGGCCACTCAGATCGTTGACTACACCGCATCGGCGATGGCAGAGATCGCCGACAATGTCGAGGCCTTTGGACGGATCGAAAATCTATCGGCTCACTCATTCGCCGCCACAGTGCGAAAAACGAAGGATGTCTCATGAGGAATCCAGGTAACCCAGCTAAGCCTGCAGCTCGGCTCACCCACCCTTTGAGGCTGGAATCTTTGCCGCTGCGTCAGGAGTTGGTGGGGGAGGAACCCTATGGCGCGCCTCAACTCGATGTGCCATTCCCGCTCAATGTCAACGAAAACCCATACCCGCCTTCTGAGAAGGTTTGCGAAGCGATGGGCAAGGCGCTGGCAAAGGCTGCTGGGCAGCTCAATCGCTATCCAGATCGTGAAGCATTGGGGCTGCGTGAAGACCTCGCCCACTACCTCGGTTTTGGGCTCACCGCTAGGAATATCTGGGCGGGCAACGGTTCCAACGAGGTGATGACTCATATCTTGAGTGCTTTTGGCGGTCCAGGACGGACGTTGATGGCCTTCACCCCGACCTATTCGATGTATCCCGAATATGCTCGAAACACGTTGACGGGCTATGTCACGGTCCCGCGTGACCCCTACTACCGCATCAGTGCAGACATGGTGGTGGATGCAGTTGCTCAGCACCAGCCAGACATGGTGATCATCGCCACCCCAAACAACCCGACCGGAACGATCACTCCCGTATCAGTGATCGATGAGATCTGTGACCGCTTTGACGGTCTGGTCATCGTCGATGAGGCCTATCAAGAGTTCACTGAAACTCCTGAAGACTCTAGCCTGGCGCTTCTACCGAGCCACGCAAATCTGATCGTGTCTAGAACCCTGTCCAAAGCCTTTGCCCTAGCCGGAGGGAGGGTGGGCTATCTCGCCGCAGACCCCGCCATCGTGGATGCCTGCCGAATAGTTCGGCTGCCTTACCACCTATCCACCCAAACCCAGGTGGTGGCTAGGGTGGCGTTGGCCCACACCCAGGAGATGATGGCCAAGGTCGATCAACTCAGACAAGACTGCCAAGACCTCCAAGAATGGTGTAAGCGTCAAGGCTTTGAAGTAGTTGCCTCCCAATCCAACTTCTTCCTTTTTGGACGCTTTGTTGACCGCCATCAAGCCTGGCAGCTCCTCCTCGATCAGGGAGTCCTCGTCCGCGAAACTGGGCCCGACGGATATCTTCGGATCTGTGTGGGAACCCCACAAGCCAATCAGGCCTTCAAAGATGGCCTGCTTAGCCTCAAAGGACTTCCCCGACTCGAACCGACTCTACCGAGGGTCTCGTCCACTCATCGTCTGCACTGAACCCTCAAAGCGTAGACATCGCAGGCAACATCCATTGACCACAATCTAGCTGCATCGTACAGAGGAGATCATGACTAGAACCGCCACTATTCACCGGGTTACCTCAGAATCCGAAATCACCGTTGCCATCAATCTCGACGGCACCGGCGAATCACAGATCGACTCGGGCATAGGTTTCTACGATCACATGCTGACTGCTTTGTCCAAACACTCTTTGATCGATCTGCAGGTGTCATGTTCTGGAGATGTCCACATTGATGGACACCACAGTGTCGAAGATATCGCGATTGCCTTCGGTCAAGCCCTGGCTCAGGCACTCGGAGATAAGAGTGGTATTCGACGCTTCGGAGAGGCCACTATTCCGCTGGACGAAGCCCTAGCCCACTGCGTCGTCGATGTCGCTGGAAGGCCCTACTGTGTGTGCAAGGGTGAACCCGAAGCTCAGATCTATGCCCGGATCGGTGGTAGCGGGGTTTGCTATCAAGGTTCGATGACTCAACACGTCATGGAAGCAATCGCCTACAACTCTGGTCTATGCATCCACCTGACTCTGCTAGCCGGGCGCGATCCGCACCACATCGTCGAAGCTCAGTTCAAAGCCTTCGCCCGGGCCTTGCGCGCGGCAATCGAGGATGATCCCCGGGTGAGCGGGATTCCCTCAACAAAAGGCACCCTCGGTCCCAGTGTCGAGGCCCGTTGATGGTTTCAGTTGGCATCATCGACTATGGGTCAGGCAACCTCCACTCGGTCCACCAAGCACTACTATCCCTGACTGATTCCGTCCTGGTTTCGGATGATCCCGACGCCCTGTCGCGTTGTGACAAGCTGGTTCTTCCAGGTGTGGGGGCTTATGCGGCCTGCATGGACGGGTTGAGAGAACACCGAGTCGATCAGTTCATCTGTGATTGGGTCAACGACGACAATGACCTACTCGGCATCTGTGTCGGCCACCAGGTTCTCTTCAGTCTCGGTGTCGAACACGGCGTCGACACTGAAGGGCTAGGGCTTATCCCAGGAACAGTCACTCAACTCAACACCGCGCGATTACCGCACATGGGTTGGAATCGCGTCGATCCACCAGCCGGCTCCGTCTTGTTTCGCGGAGTCGAGGATCAGAGATTCTACTTCGTCCACTCCTATGCCGCTCGTGACGGTGAAGCAGCCGCGATCGCCGCACTCGAACATCAGACACGGCCAGTCAAGATTACGTTTTCTGAACACGGCGGAGACAGATTCATCGCCGCACTCGAGTGTGGCCGTGTGTTCTCCACCCAATTCCACCCAGAGAAATCTGGTCGGGCTGGTCTAAGTCTTCTATCCAACTGGCTTGATTCCTCAGGCATCAACGCGGAGAGGTAACTCGTGAGCGAACTCATCCTAATCCCAGCCATCGACCTGCGCGCAGGAAAGGCCGTCCAGCTCGTCCAAGGTATCGACGGCACTCAAAAGGATTTTGGCGACCCCATTGAAATGGCCACCCGATGGCAAAGCCAAGGCGCTAGCTGGCTCCACGTCGTCGATCTCGACGCCGCCTTCGGGGATGGCTCACACGCCGAACTGGTTTCCCAGATCATCTCCGAAGTGGACATCCAAGTCGAGGTCTCTGGCGGTATCCGCGACGACACCTCCCTCAAACGCATTCTCGACGCCGGGGCAACCCGAGTCAACATCGGCACCGCTGCCTTGGAGAATCCCCAATGGTGTGAAAAGGTGATCGCTTCTTACGGAGATCAGATCGCGATCGCCCTCGACGTCAAGAACGGTCAACTCGCCACCCGAGCCTGGACGGAGTCCGGAGGAGATGTGAGCGAGACCGTTGCCCGTCTCTCTGCAGCCGGTTGTTCCCGCTTCGTCGTCACTGATGTCGGCTCGGACGGGATGCTCACCGGCCCGAACTTTGAGTTGCTCGGCTCGATTTGCGCGAGAACCTCAGCCAAGGTGGTGGCTTCAGGGGGAATCTCTACCCTCGAAGATATTCGGCGACTCGTCGGCTTGGTCCCGATCGGGGTGGAGGGTGCGATCATCGGGACTGCCCTCTACGTTGGAAACTTCACCTTGACTGATGCCTTGACAGTGGCTAAGACAGGGATGATTCCTGGCTGAAACCGCAAACCACCTCCGCCGCTCGGTTAGTGTTCTAGATGGGTTCGCTGAACTCGTGGCAATCTTTCCCGCCGCGGTGGAAACATGGTCGAGTTTGGCTAGACCTTGCCCCTTCGCGTCGATGAATAGTCCATACCCGCTAAACTAGGGTGTCGGAAACAGTCGGGGCGCCCTGTGATCTTCTTGATCGTGGCGACTTGCGGTTTCCTCTTTGGAGCACATTATTTTCGTGAGGTGATATGCATGACCTCATCCTCAGAGGTCACCCGTACCGGGAGTCTCGAACCAGACACGACCTATGACTCCATGGTTGAGGGGTCACTCGGTTGGGCTGCTCTCGCCGAAGCTGACCTGGTTGAACTGGCCGAGCTGAAAAGGGTCATCGACTACTTCGATCAGCCCTTTGAGACAGTTGATATTGACGAGATCGAACAGCGCTGGCTCGATCCTGTTCAAGCCGCATCCCGCAACGCCGTCGTGGGAAGAGACCGTGCCCACACCATGGTTGCTTTCGCGTGGAATCGGATTGAACGTAGCGAGCCGGTATCAAAGATTTGGCTCGACGGCGGTGTTCACCCGGCCCTGCGTCATCAAGAGATGGAACGTCGTCGCCTGGCCTGGCAGTTAGAAAGAGCAGCCGCGTGGCTCCACGAATCTGAGCAGGACGGAATCGACGAAGTCATCTGTTGCCGCCACATCAAAGCCTCTAATGACCGCTTCCGCGCGACCGCTGAGAGTGTCGGGTTGAGGCCATTTCGATGGTACGTCGATCTGTTGCTTGATTTCCGCAAAGATAAGAGCGACTGGGTCTCCGATATCGGCAGCATCCTCGTGGCCCCGTTAGCTCCCGATCATGTTGAGGCGGCCCGCATTGCCCACAACACAGCCTTCGAGACTCGTCCGGGGACGAAACCATTGAGTCAAAATGATTGGGCTGAAGTCCTGAACTCTCCTGAGTGCCGTCCGGACTGGTCATGGGTGGCCCTCGATCGCGGGGAAGTGGTCGGCTATGCAGTCAATGCCGTCACCGTCAATGACGAAGATGAGCGCGGTGGCTGGACGACGATGCTAGGTGTCTTGCCTCAGTATCGCGGACGCGGCATCGCACTGTCCCTCCTCCAAGCATCGATCTCATCATTCAAGGAGGCTGACTGTCTGTGGGCAGGTATCGGCGTCGACACTGAAAATCCGTCCTCAGCAGTCGATGGGTACGGGCGGTTGGGTTATCGGCCCGAGGTTGAAATCGTCCTCTACACTCGTCACATCAAGCGCTCAACCCCGTTCCCACTAGGGCTGTTCGAGTGAACATGTTTGCTTATCTGCCCTGCATCTCGGGCCAACACTGCGGTGAACTTGTCACCGTTTGGCAGGTGCCGTAGTTTTATTGCGTCTGATCGATCACGATTGAGTCGGCGAGAAGAGGCTGATCTGGACGTGTTCACCGCACTCGCCTCTGTTCGACCAAGAGTGATCCCTGGTCCATCAATCCATGACGGGCCGTCCATAGTAAAGAAAGGGAATCGATGTCGGGACATTCCAAATGGGCAACCACGAAACATAAGAAGGCAGCGATTGATGCTAAGCGCGGCAAACTCTTTGCCAAGCTGATCAAGAACATCGAGGTTGCTGCCCGTATCGGCGGTGGTGATCCTGGAGGAAACCCAGCTCTGTACGACGCGATCCAAAAGGCGAAGAAGAACTCCGTCCCCAACGACAATATCGATCGCGCAGTCAAACGTGGATCTGGCGAAGGCTCCGATGCCGTCTCCTACGAAACGATCATGTATGAAGCCTACGGCCCGGCTGGCGTGGCTATCCTGATCGAATGCCTCACCGATAATCGCAATCGAGCAGTCTCTGACGTTCGCGTCGCCGTCACTCGCAACGGGGCCACGATGGCTGATGGCGGCTCAGTGCAGCGTCTCTTCGTGCGCAAGGGCGTTGTCGAGGTGGCTAAGTCCCAGAATGGGGCTACTTTGACTGAAGATGACGTCATGGAAGCCACCATGGATGCCGCCGTCGAGGACATTCAGGACTCTGGGGAGGTGTTCGAGATTTACTCCGAGCCCAACGATCTGGTCGGTGTCCGCAGCGCGATTCAAGATGCCGGTTATGACTATGAATCCGCCGAGGTGCAGTTCACTCCCACCTTCGAGCAGAGCGTCGATGACGTGACTCAGGCTGAGAAGTTGGAGAAGATCATCGACGCACTCGAGGATCTTGACGATGTGCAAAATGTCTTCCACAACGCCGATTACTCCGCTGAGGTGCAGGCCGCCTTCGCTGAGGAAGACTAGTAGAAACCCAGGCTGAGACGAGCTATCGGCAACCATCAGATCAAGGTGTAGCCGTCAGACAATCTCGGCGTTCGTGGTGAGTCCACTAGGTCGACATTCATTGTCCGCATAGGATGATCCTGGTCGAAAGGATGCTATGCGGGTGATGGGTGTCGATCCTGGTTTAACCAGGTGTGGAGTGGGGATCGTCGAATCCGGTCCCGCTACCTCGGCCCTGCGCCTGGTCAACGTCGGGGTCATTCGCACACCCCCTGACTTAGCCCTTGACAAGCGTCTGTACCGGGTGTTTTGCGACCTCAACGAATGGTTCGACGCCTTCAAGCCCGACTGTGTAGCGATCGAGCGGGTCTTCGCCCAGCACAACCTCAAATCAGTCACCGGAACCGCCCAAGTCGCCGGATTAGCGATGGTGATTGGTGCCCAACAT
>JAEZZG010000015.1 GCA_023442485.1 Actinomycetes bacterium
CCCACATTGAAACCCCGCCGGTTGATCCGTAACCACCCGAGCCACGCTCGGATTCGTCAAGAGCATCGACTTCGATGAAAGACGCAGTCATCACCGGCTGGATCACGAGCTGAGCAATCTTGTCTCCCCGACGAAGCTGAATCGGGCGGGAACGATCGGTATTGAACAAGCACACCGTGATTTCGCCCCGGTAGCCAGCGTCGATAGTGCCGGGAGTGTTGACGATGGACAAGCCCTCGCGGGCAGCTAGGCCGGAGCGAGGATGGACGAAACCAGCGAACCCGTCGGGGATAGCGACCGCGATGCCAGTCGGGACCAGGGCTCGCTCACCCGGGGCGAGCACCAGGTCAATAGTTGAGCACAGATCGGCACCGGCATCACCTGGATGGGCGTAGCTAGGCAGCGGGAGATCGGGGTCGAGTCGGCGAATCTGGACGTCAAGATCATGCACGGCCTCACTTTATCAAGGCAGGAATACACAGTCACCAAACGCTTGATGGAAGAGCCCATGTAGACTTGAGCCGACGAACCAGCCACCATGAGCCACTTTGGGTTGGTGTACCGAGAGGATTTTGTGATGAGTTTGCCTGAGAAACTCGGATGGACGGTATATGCGGGCCTGCTAGGCACCGCCACCACGATCGCCGCGACGAAGGTTGTTGAAAAGGCGTGGGAATCGATCACCGGAGAGGAACCGCCAGAACCCAATGACCCAGAAACCCCGGCGTCAGTGGCCGTGACCTGGGCTGTCGTTTCTGGTCTTGGGATTGCGATGTCGCAGATGTTTATCAACCGGTTCGCAGCTAGGCGCTGGCGAGTGCAGATGGGCCACAAGGAGCCTGGACAGCGCAAGACTTATTTGAAGGTCTGAGGGTTCACTGAGCTAACCAGAGCCAGTAATGCAACTAAACCGCAACGTCCTCCTGACTGAGATCAGGAGGACGTTGAATGAATTTGGCAGGTGAAGGATCATCAGCGACGGCGTCTCAGACGAACCTGGGGCTGAGTGAAATCCCGGCTCTATGCCTCAACCCGACGGCGCCTAGTCGATGTCGGCGGTACACAGTCGCCGTCTCCTACAACCGTCGTTACTTTTCCCGCCGCTGTGTCGCTGCAGTCGCTAGGCGCAGTCGACGCAGTAATCCTTATCCCCGATGGTTTCTGCAAGCTGGCTACGGCTCTTGACCAGATAGCAAGATGCGCACATGAATTCACCGGACTGACGGGGCAAGACCCGCACGGTAAGTTCCTCATGGGAGAGGTCAGCGCCTGGAAGCTCAAATGATTCGGCAGCCTCAACCTCGTCCTCGTCAACTTTGCCGGAATTCTTGTCGTTCCGCCTCGTCTTGAGTTCCTCGATCGAGTCCTCCCGCATCTCCTCTTCAGATTTGCGTGGTGCATCGTAATCGGTTGCCATGATCCCTCCAAGAGAGAAAATAAACACGTTGACGGCGAGATTGTACAGTGGATTCAAGAAACAACACGATGAATCCTCATTTTCGATGCTCAAACCCTGTAGGTTATCCTCTGAGTACCTCAGTGATTAGGATGTCATAGATGCAAAGCGCGTTAAGCCCCCGAGAGATCCAAGCTCGGATCCGAGCCGGAGCCACACCCAGCGATGTCGCCAAAGAGGCTGGCGTGACCGAAAGCCAGATCGAAGCTTTCACCGCACCTGTACTCGCTGAGCGTGCCCATGTCGCGGGAATGGCACTCCAGAGCCCGGTGAGGCGCTCGGGTGAGCCATCGACTCATCAGAGCCTTCGGCAGATCGTTGAGCCCGTCTTCGCAGCTCGCGCCATTCCATTCGACGACGTCACCTGGGACGCCTATCGAGGCGAAGATAAGCGCTGGATCGTCCGGGCGACCTGGCCCGACTATGACGCCGAATTCCTCTACGACTTGCAGTCTCGATTCTCCGTCGCCCGCAATGACGACGCCAGATCACTGATCGGCGACCTTCCCGCAATGGTTGCATCCCCGTTGCGCATCGATCCTGATACCGAGCCCACCATCGATCTGGACACCGGGCTGACCTCGACGAATGGGGATGGGCTGGCTCCCGGCACTAGCTCCGATAGCCCGGACGACGACGCCCCCGCCCGCAATCCTCTCGACGGCTGGCCAGGGCTCGGCGAGGATGATCCCTTCGCCTACGACGGGGCGGCCTTGACCGCAGTCGGGGATCGCTACGACATCATCCCTGCAGCCGCCACCCAAATGGATGTGCTCTACGACATGCTGTCTAGCCTTGGTGCCGACGACGATTTCGACGCTGACGACGCCGACTCTCCACTACCTGTAGAGCCGACCCCCTCCGAAGCCCCCAGCTACGCTGATCATGGTGGAGCCACCTTGGCAGACCCCACTGCCGCACCGGCAGATAGCTCCATCGTCGAAGCAGCCACCCAAGAGACCTCCGCTGCCGGTTCATCCGTCACCCAAACTCCTGCACCGGCTGCAAAAACCGATGGCCGCGCCCACCCAGAACCGGCACCCCACAACGAGGATAGCGATCAGCAACCGCTGATTGAGGTCGAGGTTGATGAGGAACAGCCGAAACGGAAGAAATCAAGGCGGGTGCGCATCCCGAGCTGGGATGAGATTCTGTTTGGCCCCGCCGACAAGAAGTAGATGATAAACATCTCGTCAACCCCTGCCTAGATCAGGTCGCCGAGCGGCACTATCACCGTCTCGTGATTACCTCCCCGCCGCAGCCGCGAACGCATACCTGATCAGCTTAAGGGGTTGACGACTCGCTGATCGGCCAAGCCCTTGGCGATCAGCCACGCCCGATTACTCCTAGTCATCGAAGGGCAAGGTGTCTGGGCTCAGAGTTGCCTGAGTGTTGTGTTTCGTCATCATCAACCGGTGGTGGCGCCGACACAAGACTTCGTAAGAGACGACGGATTCTGACGCGTTGGTATCTCCGATGCACACCTGGTCGCCCTCGGTCACCATCACCCCGTTGACGGTTCTGGCATTCATTGTTGCTGGCGATCCGCACCAACACAGCGGTGTGATCGGGGTGTGCTGGATCGAGTCAGCTAACTCCACCAGACGCTTCGACCCGGGGAAGAGTTGGGTGCGGAAATCTGAGAGGATTCCGAAGCAGAAGACGTCGATTCCCAACTCGTCGACGATCTTGGCGAGCTGTTCGATTTGTTTGCCGGTGTAGAACTGGGTCTCATCGCAAACCAGATAGTCAAGGGAGATTCCTGTGGACAAGGTAGAGACCAGGTATTGCCAGAAATCCAGATCGTCATCAACCTCGATTGCGTCTTGGGCAAGACCGATTCGAGATGAGATACGGGCGTTGCCGCAACGGTCGAGCTTGGTGAATAAGCGACCTTTGCGGTCATGGGCAGACTGGGTGTAGACCATCTGCAAGGCCAGGGTGGATTTACCGGAATCCATCGGCCCGGTGAAGAAGACTAGCTCAGCCACGAGAACCACCCTCGGCAATCAGCAAGGGAACTCTCATCTCGGCAGGGGTGAGCGAACCATGCATACCGACCAAGGTGAACTCACCCGGGAAGTTCAGCGACATGATTGCCCAATCAGTAGCCATGGCGACCACCACATCGCCAATGCGGTCAAGGTTGGCGTCGCGGACGGCACCGTACCAGCCAGCCTCGATTGCCTCCTCCCGGCGCAAAACCTGAGCCCTCTCCCCTAACATCCTTGCCCAGCGCTGTTTGACTGCCTCGGGTTCACCTGTGTAGAGCTGACGGAATCGCCCTTCACCGCCGATCTGGTCGAGCCCGGCACTCAGGGACGGCTCCTCTTCAATCACCAGACGGTGTTGCCTCGGCACATCAATCATGCCGTGATCACCTGTTATCAACAGACACACATCATCGCCTAGTTCTTGGCGCAACTGGGCGATGAAAGCGTCGATCTTGGTCAAGGTGGAACGCCACTCGTGTGAGTTCACGCCTCGTCCGTGGCCAGTATGGTCCAAGAAACGCTCATACACATAGGTGAAGGTCGGAGTCGGCGTGGAAACGGCCTGGCGAATCAAGCGCCTGCGTTCCTTGTCGTTCTTCTCGTCGCGGACGCCGAAGAATGTGCCACCGCGCAGCGCCACCGTCGTCAACCCAGATCCAACAAAGCGTTGGGGTGAGACGCTGTTGACGTGGATGCCGTCGGCCTCCATCCGTTCAAACATGGTCGGGATCGGCTGCAGACGCATCGGGTCATACCCGGTATCGAAGGTCAATGCGTTCATCACTCTTCCGTCGGGGTCGCGGAAGGTGTAGCCGACGATGCCGTGACTGCCCGGGCAAAGGCCGGTCCCCAAACAGCTCAGCGAGGTTGCCGTCGTGGACGGGATCCCGCTGGTGAGTATCTTGGCTTCAGGCAGGAGCCTGGACAAGAAGGGTGCGTGGGTGACATTGGCTGACAACACCTCGTAGCCGAGGCCGTCGACCATCACTAAGACGTAGTTCTTCGCGGTGGGTAGCGACAAACGGTCACGGCTGGGATCGCCCATCAACTGAGCAGCCACAGAAGGCATCACATCAGCAAGAGTGCTTTCACCGTAACGCGGAATCAGTAGCTCAGTCATCGTGTCCTAGCGGTCATCTGTTGCAGCGCAGTCGCGAAGTCAATCAACTTCGCTAGATTATCAGTCCCGTCGGCAGTGGCAGACATCCTGATCGAGAGATCTTCGGCCAGGGCACGACCGGTATATCCATGATCGACTTCACACTGAGGATCAGCACAAGTGGCAGGCTCTAGGTCGATCCGGTTCATCACCTGCCAGCCAAGGGAGAAGGTGGCTTCCGACTCGGTCAAATCCGAGGTGTTTTCCTCGCCTTGAATCTCGTAGACGTGGCTGAGGACGACGGAGTTGATGCGGTCCAGCCCCACCGACTCGGTGGTCGTGATCGCGCCCTTGGAGATTCCGTCTTCTTGAACATCGTCGGTGTGGTTGGCGATGAGTCTCTTCTGGGTCAGAACCAGCACCGTCAGGTGCCGATGGAACTCTTCATTGTTGAAGGCCGTCTCCTGGTTGACTAGCCACGACACCACAGGCTCACCGCCTAGTGATTGACTAATGGCTCGGATGACAATCTGCGGGAAATACCCGCAATCTTCAATGTCTGCCTTCATCTGGTCAGGGATATCAGAAGCTCCCGGACGAAACATGTCTTCCCAGGTCACATCTTCATCTTGTCACACTTGGACGAATACTCTCTATTTTGGTAATCGGTTATCGTAACGGTCAGGGTTTCCACGCCTAACCGGACGGTTCGACGAGAGGATAGGGACGGTGGCCAAACACTCCACTTTCTTTGCGGCGCGGATTCAGGACGCCATCACCGGCCCCAAGAACGCATTCTTGAGGTGGCGCGGCTGGGTGGAGGCAATCGTCCCCTTCATCGGCTACGGAACCGACGATCAGATTCGCGTCCTCGCCAGAGTGGTGTTGATCCCAGCCAAGGACGCCGATTTCTTCCGCCGCAGAGCCGAGACTTTTCGGCATCAACGTGGGTGGCGCAGCTTCATCGCCAACCCACTGCCCTACTGCGCGGCAACCTTGACCATTGGGGACACGAACGTCGACCTCGTCACGGATAGACAAGGCTATATCGATGTTCGGATTGTCAATCCTGGCCTCGAACCTGGCTGGCACCACGTCACCTTATCTACCTCGCAGGCGCAGCCGACCCAGGCGACGATTCAGATCATCTCGTCGTCGGTTAGCATCGGTTTTGTCTCCGATATTGACGACACTGTACTAACCACCTATCTTCCGCGTCCGTTGATTGCCGGGTGGAATACCTTCGCTTTGACCGAAGAGGCACGAAAGACTGTTGCGGGGATGGCCGAGATGTATCAGGAGTTTGTGGAGCAATATCCCGGGGCTCCGCTGATTTATGTGTCGACTGGGGCGTGGAATACGGTTCCATTCTTGCGTCGATTCCTGCGACGTCATGGCTTCCCCGACGGGCCATTCTTGCTCACCGACTGGGGCCCGACGAATACCGGATGGTTTCGATCTGGGAGGGATCACAAGAAGCGCTCCTTGCACGAACTCGCCCGTGACTTCCCGGGGATCAAATGGGTTCTCATTGGTGACGACGGCCAGCACGACCCGCAGATCTATTCAGAGTTCGCCGAACTGCGTCCTGACCGTGTCGCCGCGATCGGGATTCGTCAGCTCAGTCCCGGCGAGCAGTTCCTCTCTCACGGCACACCGGTGACGATCAACCATGATGACCCGATGACCTGGCGTCCGGACTCGGCCCCAGAGGTTCGAGGCCCTGACGGGTTCAGCTTACATCCCCAGTTATTGGAGGCGATCGCGGGGCGGCTCACACCGGCGCCGGCTACCGGCAGGCGACGCTTTTCTCGGCGTGGGAATCGAAGAAAATAGCTCATTCCAGGCACAATGGAGCGTTCAGCGATCCTGAAGGAGGACAGGGATGGCCAAGAAGGCCGACATCATCGAGGACTTCGACGAAAAGATCATTGACGTCAACGTCTCCTCAGAAATGGAGACCAGTTTTCTGGAGTATTCCTACTCGGTGATCTATTCCCGAGCCCTCCCTGACGCCCGGGACGGATTGAAACCGGTTCAGCGACGCATCCTCTACTCCATGAACGACATGGGGATCAACCCGGACAAACCCCACGTCAAGTCGGCCAGGGTCGTCGGACAGGTGATGGGTTTGCTCCACCCCCACGGCGACGCCTCCATTTACGACGCCTTAGTCAAACTCGCCCAGCCGTGGTCAGTTCGTCTCCCGATGGTCGACGGGCACGGTAATTTCGGTTCTCTCGACGCTGGACCGGCTGCGATGCGTTATACCGAGTGCCGCATGGCCACCCCGGCGAAAGCCATGACCAACGGCATCGACGAAGACACCGTTGATTTCCGCCCCAACTACGACGGTAAGGCTCTGGAACCGACAGTATTACCGTCCCAAATCCCGAACCTGCTAGTCAACGGGGCAAAAGGTATCGCCGTCGGCATGGCCACCAATATGGCGCCGCATAACCTGGTCGAGGTGGTCCAGGGGCTCAAATATTTGCTACGCCACCCTGAGGCATCCGTCGATGAGTTGATGAGGTTCATCCCCGGTCCCGATCTTCCCTCTGGCGGCAAGATCGTCGGGCTCGACGGAATCCGTCAGGCCTACGAGACCGGCAACGGCACCTTCAAGATGCGTGCCACCGCCAGGATCGAAGCAGTCTCGGCACGCAAGCGCGGCATCGTCTTCACTGAGTTGCCTTACATGGTCGGACCAGAACAAGTCATAGAGCAGTTGAAGAAACTGGTGCAGGCGAAGAAACTCACCGGAATCTCTGACGTCAAGGACCTCACTGACCTCGAACATGGGACTCGGCTCGTCGTCGAGGTCAAGAACGGGATCAACCCGGAGGCCCTGCTCGCCCAGCTCTACAAACAGACCAAACTCGAAGACTCCTTCGCCATCAACAATGTCGCCCTGGTTGACGGCCAGCCCCAGACTCTGTCGCTGAAGGCACTGATGGAGGTGTTCTTGGCCCACCGCAAAGACGTCACCTTGCGGCAGGCCCAGTTCCGGTTGAACCGTGCCGAAGAAAAGTTGCACCTGGTTGAGGGCTTCTTGGTCGCCGTCCTCAACATTGACGACATCATCCAACTGATCCGATCATCCGAGACCGTCTCCGAAGCCAGGCAGCGGTTGATCACCTACTTCGAGCTGACTGAACCGCAAGCCAACGCGATTCTCGACATGCAGCTTCGCCGATTGACTAAGATGAGCCAGATCGAGTTGGAGAAGCAGCGGGAGGAACTGAACCAGGAAATCTCGTCCTTACAGCAGTTGCTCAGCGATGACGAAGTGTTGCGCAATACCTTGATTCTTGACCTCGACCAGGTTGCCCAAGAATTCGGTACCCCACGCCGGACGGTACTACTTGAAAGTGACGGAATGACCGCGAGTGCCGCCGCCACAGAACCCCTAGAGGTTGCCGATGATCCGTGCTGGATCGTGCTGTCCTCGTCGGGGATGATCGCTCGCACGACGAACCGAGACCCACTGCCGACCGAGGGTCCGAGGGCTAACCACGACGTGATTGCGGCAGTGATTCCGGCTACTGCCCGAGGTGATTTCGGGGTGATCACCTCTGCGGGGAATCTGATCAAAGCCAAGGCCATTGAGTTGCCGACGGTGGTGGTGACCGCGAGTGCACCTAACCTGCAAGGGGGTTCTCGGGTTGCGGAGCTGTACCCGCTGGAGAAGAACGAATCTGTGGTGGGTATCACTAGCCTCAATCTGGACTCCCCTGGTGTCGCGTTAGGCACAGCCCAAGGCGTAGTCAAGAGGGTGAAACCGGAGTTACTGAGTAAGGATTCATGGTCGGTGATTAGTCTGGCCGAAGGGGATTCAGTGATCGGCGCCGTCGAGTTGGGCAGCGACGCTGAAGAGCTGTGCTTCATTACCTCAGACGCCCAACTGCTGCACTTTTCGGCTGCACTGGTTCGTCCCCAAGGACGCAATGGTTCCGGCATTGCCGGGATTCGACTTGCCGATAAGGCGAAGGTGATTTCGTTCACCTCGGTCTACGATCTGGACTCCGTAGTGGTCACCGTCTCGGGTAGTTCGACGGCTCTGCCCGGAACTCAGTCCGGGATGGTGAAGGTCTCGAAATTCGGCGAGTTCCCCGGGAAGGGACGCGGCACAGGTGGTGTCCGTTGCCATCGATTCCTCAAAGGTGAAGATTGTTTGATCTTGGCGTGGGCGGGTACCGAACCTGCGGTGGCAGGGGCAACCTCCGGGGCGCCGATCACCTTGCCACCGGCAACCGGAAAGCGGGATTCGTCTGGAACACCAGGTCTCCAACCGATCGCTTGGGTGTCATCGCGGACGACGCGGGCGATACCGGGAATGCCGGGGGTGATCGAGCCTAGTTCTGGCTCCGACGCTGGGAGTGAATCCGGCCGCGACGCCAGCCGCGACGCCGGTAGTGGCGTGGAGCAGGCAACCCCAACCAGGGCTCGCAAGAACTCGGCAAGGTCGACCACCGTCTCACCGACGGCACCTACGTCAACAGAGACAACCACAGCTTCGACAAAGCCTCAGCCGAACATCTCTGCGCAGGTGAACCCGAACTCAGAGTTTGAAGCCGACAACCTCGACGACGGGGTGCTGTTCTAGGTCTTGGCCGATGAGAGGCTCAGCGCGCGTGATGGTGCTGCTCCTTGACCGGCAGCAACACCAACATCCCGGCTAGGAGCACGATGACGATACCGATGATGCCCCAGTACTGGGCGTTGCCGCCGACGACCTTGGAGCCGATGACGATCATCAGGCCAAACATCGCAGGCGAGAGGAAAGACACGACACGTCCGGTAGTGGCGTAGAGTCCGAATACCTCACCGGCTTTACCTGCAGGGATCACCCGCGCTAGGAAACTGCGAGAGGCTGACTGAGCCGGGCCGACGAAGGCACACATGGTCAGGCCGAGGGCCCAAAATACGGTTTTGCCGCCATCGTGGAAGATGAAGATACCGGTGCCACAGATGAGTAACATGATTAAGGAATAAACGATCACGCGTTTCGGGCCGATCTTGTCGTCTAAAGCACCAATCCCGATCGTGGCCAAACCGGCGATGATATTTGCGGCTGCACCGAAGTAGATGATTTCAGCTTCACTCATCCCGAAGGTTCGCCCCGCGATCACCCCGCCGAAAGCGAAGACACCGGCTAGGCCGTCGCGGAATAGAGCCGAGGCGAAGAGGAAATAGACGGTTTGGCGAGACACACTAGCCAGGGATTTCAAAGACTTCCCCAACAAGAGGTACGGGATCCAGATGGCGGTGGTGCGGCGGGCAATCTGATAGCCACAGCGTCTCCACCAGGACGCACCCTGCTGAGCCTGGGCATAGCGACGCAAGAACTGCCGGTAAGCAATCTCCTTGCCAGCCTGAGAATCAGTTACAGCCTTCGAGGGGGCCTTGTCTCGCAGAGATACGAAGGTGGGGATGGTGAAGATCAGCGTCCATAAACCACATGCGACCATGACGGCGCGGATGTTCATGGCGTCTTCGCTGGTGACGCCGAAGAGGCCAACGTCGGGGTTGATGAAGAGGACGAAGAAAGCTAAGAGAGAGACGATGCCACCGAGGTAACCCATCCCCCAGCCGAATCCGGAGATGCGGCCGACGTTGCGCGGTGAGGCGATATCGTCGAGAACCGCGTTGTAGTGAACCGAGCCGATTTCCGACAGGATGGAGCCGACTCCGAGCAGGATGAGGCCTGGCCAGAGGTAGTTCGGGTCCGGTTTGATGAAGAACAGAGATGCTGAGATCGCGGCGATCCCCCAGGTCATCCAGCGCATGTTGCGCACTTTGTGCCCAGAGCGATCGGAGCTTTGCCCCAGGACGGGAGCCATCAGGGCAATCAAGAGACCAGAGACGGTGGTTGACAACGCCAGCGCACCGGAGGTGGTGTTCTCCGAACCGAAAGCGTCGGAGGTGATGTAGACGCCGAAAACGAAGGTGATGATGATGGTGTTGAACGGCTGGGTACCCCAATCCCACATCGCCCAAGAAATGACTTTCTTGCGGGTGGTGTTTCCGAGAGGTTTTTCCTCAAGGGCCGTCACGTCGTGCTTTTGGTTGGCCACAGAACTCAATCTAGGTCTAAAAGCGATTTATTGCCATTGCAAAGGCGCTAAAACCTTCAGATTGGTTTTGTCGCGACCAGATACCTCGACCGGAGTCCTCCCCTTGCCAGTCGGCGATATGGGGGATTCCGAGGCCGGAATCTTACGGTTGGGGCAGATCACATATCGATGTTGTCTGCGTCGATCTGGAAGGCACCGGAGACGACGAATTCCTTGCGCGGGGTGACGTCGGAGCCCATCAGTAGCTCAAAAACTCGCTCGGCCTCTGCGGCATCGTCGACAGTCAACCTCCGCAACGTCCGATTCCGCGGATCCATCGTCGTCTCTTTGAGCTGATCGGCATCCATCTCGCCTAAGCCCTTATAACGCTGCGGCTCTTTGAACTTCTGATTCTTCTTGGTCAGTTCAGCCATCTTGCGCCGGTATTCGTCGTCCGAATAGGTGTAGAGATACTTGCTGTAACCACGCTTGGGGTTGATCAGCTCAAATCGGTGCAGTGGCGGCACCGCAGAAAACACCCGCCCGGCTTCGAGTAACGGCCTCATGTAGCGGAAGAACAAGGTTGCTAGCAGACATCGAATATGGGCACCGTCGGCGTCTGCGTCAGCCATGAAAACAACCTTGCCGTAGCGACATGCGTCCAGGTCGAAACTCTTGCCTGACCCGGCACCGACGACCTGGATTATCGCGGCACACTCCGCATTCTTCAACATGTCGGTGAAAGACGCCTTTTGCACGTTGAGAATCTTGCCTCTAATCGGCAGCAGGGCCTGGAATTCAGAATTGCGAGCCAGATTCGCCGTCCCCAACGCAGAATCGCCCTCGACGATGAAAAGCTCGGTGCTATCAATGTCGTGGGATCGGCAGTCTTTCAACTTCGGCGGCAACTGGGAAGACTCCAACGCATTCTTGCGACGCTGGGCCTCCTTGTGCACCCTGGCCGCCACCCGCGCCCTAGATGCACCGACAACCTTCTCCATGACGGTGCGAGCCTGCTGCCGGTCCTTGCCCGTCGTCGTCAACACGGAGGTGAGCTGTTCTTCAACAAGTTTGGCGACGATCCGACTAGCAGGCGGGGTGCCGAGCACTTCCTTCGTCTGCCCCTCGAACTGCGGTTCTGCCAGACGGACGGTGATGATCGCTGACAGCCCCTCCAAACAGTCCTCTTTGACGATGTCCTCGTTAGCCTTCATGATTCGGGTTCCGTCAAGACCGTTCTTGAAGGCCTTCAAGACGCCACGCTCGAACCCGGCAACGTGGGTTCCGCCCTTGGGGGTTGCCACGATGTTGACGTAGGACCGAACCACGGTGTCATAGCTGTTGGTCCAACGCAGCGCGATATCGACATCGAGGGTGCGCTCGACGTCTTGGGGGATCATGCGTCCCTTCTTATCGACGACCGGGACGGTTTCAACGAAGGTGTCTGAGCCGGTGATCCGCCACACGTCAGTGACGGGCTCACCAGTGGAGACAAAATCGCAGAACTCTCCGATACCACCGTCAAACTTGAACTCTTCGACGATCTTGTCGTCCCCGCGTTCGTCTGTGATCGTGATGTGTAAGCCCGGGACGAGGAAAGCCGTTTGCCGAGCCCGCTTGGTCAGGGAGTCCCAATCGAGTTGGGCACCGTGGAGGAAGATCTGGCGGTCCGGCCAGTAGCGAACCCGGGTACCAGTGGTCTTCTTTGCGATCTTCTTCCCCTTGCGCAAGGTGTCGGAGGGGGAGAAATCTGCGTCAAGGCCGTCGCCGGAGAAAACCCCAGGAACGCCACGCTGGAAAGACATCTGCCAGGTATAGCCGTCGCGGTCCACCTCGACATCGAGTCGCGAAGACAAGGCGTTGACGACGGAGGCGCCGACCCCATGCAGACCACCTGTAGCGGTATAGGTTCCGGTGCCGAACTTACCCCCGGCATGGAGTTTGGTGAAGACGACTTGGACCCCAGACAGCCCGGTTCGAGGCTCCTTGTCGACCGGGATGCCACGGGCATGATCGACGACCTCAACGGAGCCGTCGGCGTGGAGAGAGATTTCGATACTGTTCCCGAAACCGGCCAGTGCCTCATCGACGGCATTGTCGAAGATCTCCCACAGACAATGCATGAGGCCACGAGTATCTGTGGAGCCAATGTACATGGCCGGGCGTTTGCGGACTGCTTCGAGCCCTTCGAGGACGAGCAGGTTTTCCGCGTTGTATTTGCGCACGGTGTGCGCGGCGTCACGTTCAGGAGCAGAAGTCACCAAGCGACAATACCCCGTGGCGGGTGATTACCGAAACACCCACGCCGTTGACGGGTTAGCTAGGTGTCCGTCACCACCGACCGGAGTCCATCTTGAAAGACCGCGTAGAATGAATGGAGCCATCAGGTACGATTCCTGGAACAAGTTCTGATCTAGGTCTCTGGCGTGGTTGAGTGAACTGACGATGGTGCGCCAGAATCTGGTATCGAGAGCGCCAACCCTGCGGCTAGATCCAGGTGCCAAGACCTGAGCGCTTGCCCGACACACATAGTTTTCCTGACACGAGGAGTCTTCTTGACCACATCAGTGATCGAAGTTACACCCCTAACCGCTGCCGATCGTTGCGACCGTTGCGGCGCTCAGGCCTACCTGCGGGTGCAACTGGAGTCCGGTGAGCTGCTGTTCTGCGCCCATCATGCCCGTCAGCATCGCGAGAAGCTGGAGCAAGTCGGAACCATCGTCATCGACCAAACTCAGATGATCCGATAAAAATTTTTGTCTGCCCCGCCCCTCCAGGAGCCCGGCAAAACCCCTAGTAGGTAGCGAATCACGCGCTCAGATATCCTCAGTTGTGGCACGAACTGAGGATATTTTGCCGTTCTCAGTTTGCACGAGACGATCAATCGAGTAACGTGTCTTGTGTCATTGGCTTGAACGTACGTAAACGTCATGGTGTAGCGTGCGGAAAAGTTTCCGTCCAGACACAGTTTTCGATTTTCGAAGTGTTGATAATGAAAGGCGAGGGGTGCCCTGTGTACGTTCCTCGACTGGTCTCATAGGTACGGGGTCCTCGCAGATGTTATTGGTCATAGTTTGCATCGTCATCGCCGTAGCTTTGATCTTCGATTTCACGAATGGTTTTCATGACTCGGCCAATGCGATGGCCACTTCTGTTGCCACCGGGGCGTTTCGACCACGCCAGGCCGTCCTAATCGCAGCCATCCTGAACGTGATCGGGGCCTGCCTATCCACAGAGGTCGCCCATACGATCTCTTCTGGGATGGTTGATGAGAATTTAATTACCCCTGAGGTCGTCTTTGCCGGTCTCGCAGGAGCCATCGTCTGGAATCTTCTGACCTGGCTTTTCGGAATGCCGTCTAGCTCATCCCACGCCATGTTCGGTGCCCTCATCGGTGCCGTGTTGGCTACGGTCGGTTTTCACGGCGTCCACGGCGGGGTCATCGTCTCGAAGATTCTGCTCCCAGCATTGGTCGCTCCCCTCGTCGCCGGTCTGGCATCGGCCTTGTCGACGGTGTTCACCTATCGCATCACCGACCACGACAACACCCACGCCCAGATGATCTTCCGTCAAGGGCAGCGTCTATCCGCTTCGATGGTCGCCTTGGCCCACGGCACTTCTGACGGTCAGAAAACGATGGGCATCATCACCTTGGTGCTGGTTTCTGCTGGCTACCAGACCCCCGGCTCTCGCCCCCACTGGTGGGTGATTGGTGCGGCTGGTTTGGCTATCGGCCTGGGCACCTATTCAGGTGGTTGGAGAATCATGCGCACCATGGGCAAAGGCCTGGTTGAGATTGAGCCGCCACAAGGATTCGTCGCCGAGACCTCTTCGACCGTGGCGATTCTGGCTTCTGCACACCTGGGATTCGGCTTGTCGACAACCCATGTGTGCTCCGGTTCTATCCTCGGTTCTGGGGTTGGGCGCGGCACGAAGGTGAACTGGCGGATCGCAGGCCGGATGTTTATTGCTTGGATCTTGACCTTGCCTGCTGCCGGTATCGTCGGCGCCTTGTGCGGGATGATCGCCAACTCTGGATTGATCGGGTTCGGCGTCGTGGTGGCATTCCTGATCATTGTTTCGGTTGTGATCTTCATGATCAGTCTGCGCAACAAGGTTGACGGCAACAACGTTTCGGAAACCGGCGAGGTCCGCCTGCACGTCGTCAAGGCTCCCAACATGGCTAAGTACAACCCAGCCGCGAAGCCTTCGAGCTCGGCACCGATGGGAGTTTCGGCATGAACATCGACTGGTTCTCACTAGGGGTCGTCTCGATCACCACCATCGTGGTTTCGGTGCTGTTTACCGCGCTGGTGTCCTTTTCGGCTAACTGCATTGATAAAGCCGAGACGGCGGTCGAGAACAATCAACCTGCGGCCTTTCAAAAGTTGCTAGCCGGGGTCTCAGTCGCGATCGTGCTCTGTATCATCTTATTTGGGCTCTGGTTGATGATCCCCTACTTCCACTAGGGGACGCGCTACAAAGACGCAGCCTTCGCGCCTCATGGTGGTGGCGCTGGCTTTTGAGGTTAGAAAAAGGCGGTGGCCTAGACTCGTTCGCCTAGGCAACCGCCTTTCGCTTTGCGACCACGAGGGGATGGGCAAATCCTCCCCTCGCCGCCATTACTAAGACTTACCTAGTCCAGGTAATCCCTAAGCACCTGAGACCTGGAAGGATGGCGCAACTTACTCATCGTCTTTGATTCAATCTGACGAATACGTTCGCGGGTGACCCCATAGACCTTACCGATCTCGTCGAGGGTCTTCGGCTGGCCGTCAGTCAAACCGAACCGCATCGATACCACCCCGGCTTCGCGCTCAGACAAGGTATCGAGCACTTCGTGGAGCTGCTCTTGCAGCAGGGTGAAGTTGACTGCCTCTGCCGGCACGATCGCCTCGGAGTCTTCAATCAAGTCACCAAACTCAGAGTCCCCGTCCTCGCCAAGCGGAGTGTGCAGAGAGATCGGCTCTCGACCGTATTTCTGCACCTCAATGACCTTCTCAGGGGTCATGTCGAGCTCGGCCGCCAACTCCTCCGCCGTTGGTTCCCGACCCAAGTCCTGCAACATCTGACGCTGAACTCTAGCCAGCTTGTTGATCACTTCGACCATGTGCACCGGGATGCGGATGGTACGAGCCTGGTCTGCCATGGCGCGGGTAATCGCCTGCTTGATCCACCAGGTTGCGTAGGTAGAGAACTTATAACCCTTGGTGTAGTCGAACTTCTCCACAGCACGGATCAAGCCGAGATTGCCCTCTTGGATGAGGTCGAGGAAGAGCATACCTCGGCCGGTGTAGCGCTTGGCCAAAGACACCACCAGACGTAAGTTAGCTTCGAGCAGGTGATTCTTAGCCCTACGACCGTCCTCAGCGATCCACTCGTAGTCGTCATAGTCTTCCGGCGGAATCAACTCGGGGTGTTCCACGAGCTGTTCTTCAGCGAAGAGCCCCGCTTCGATCCGAGTGGCCAGATCGACCTCTTCCTCGGCGTTGAGCAGGGCAACCTTGCCGATCTGTTTGAGATAGTCCTTGACGGGGTCTGCGGTAGCCCCGGCAGAAACAACTTGTTGTTCGGGTTCGTCCGAGTCGTCGGAGTCAGAGACGGAAAACTCCTCCGATTCTTTCCCCAATTCGTCGTTGATCTGCTTCTCGTCCTTGGCTGCCTCAGTCTGATCGAACTCGTTGTCGTCGAGTTCATCGAGGCTGCGTTTCTTTCCGCCAATCTCGATGACGTATTCGCCGTCGATGAGTTGAGCCTCTACCTCAACACTGAGCCCGGATTCTGGATCAGTGATGGTGGCCACAGCGGAATCCTCGTCGAAAGAAATATCGACGTCGTCGCCGAGATCATCAAGATCGATATCGTCGTCATCGACCGAATTCAAATCAAAATCATCAGCGCCGTCGATCTGATCAGGATTGTCCTCTGCGGCGTTCTCAACGCTGATCTTGGTGGTGTCTTTGGCAGGGGCTTTAGCCTTCTTGGCGGGGCTGCGACGCTTCTTCGTCGGCTTCTCCTCAACTCCCTCGGCGACAGCCTTCTTCGCATCGGCCTTGGCTGAGGCAGATTTCGTAGCACCAGACTTAGCCGTAGCTGTTTTTGAGGCAGCAGGCTTGGCCTTGGTCTTGGTCTTGGAGGTAGCGGTGGACGCCTTAGCCTTAGCAGTAGCCGACGTCTTCGTCGCAGTTGACTTCGATGCGGAAGTTTTCGAGGCGGACTTCGACGCAGACTTGGCAGCCGTCTTGGTCTCAGCCGCGTTTGTCTTCGTGACTGAGGTCTTGGTCTTGGAGGCGGCGGCAGTCTGATCAGCGGTCGTCTTCGTCGTCTTAGTTGATGAAGCTGCAGCGCCACTCACCTTCGTCGTCCTTGTCGAGTTAGCCTTGGCTTTCGTCGCAGACTTTGGTGATGCCGGAGTCAGATCCGGAGTGTCGCTGGCTGCTTTACTTGAACGCGTCGCCACAAGAATCCTTCCGCTGGTGGAGTTTTGGGCACAGAAAACCCAATCGTGTCAAGAGTCGCACTCCTGTCTATTGTGTCACCTCTTCCACAACTTCCCAAGTCTGCATGATCCAGGAGCGGGCGCAGGTCGAGGACGGTATGGAAGTGACGTCCTGAAAACACCCTGAAAAAGACGACGCTTGCCTCTACCTGCGGTCCGACCGCTACGTCCGCTCGGGTGTGACTCCGGTCCGATTCTGCCTGATGAATCTGAAAACCAGGTGAATTAAGAAGCCGTTTGGAATGTCTGTGGGAACGCCAGAGTTATAACTGATGGCAGTTGACGCGGACCCGACCAGGTCACGTCCGCATCAACCCCAGATGTAACCCAAGGAGGTTAGATGGAAACCACAGCCACTGCGCAGATTACCGATATGAGCAAAGATTCCGTAGGGATGTATCTCGAAGAGATCGCCCGCACCCCGCTCCTGACTGCCGAAGATGAGGTCGAGCTTGCTCGACGCATTGAGGCCGGTCTCTACGCCGAACAGATCATCTCCGGAGCTATCCCCAGTCCCTTCGAGGTCACCGATGAGGAACTCGACCAGATCATCGCCGAAGGACGCGAGGCGGAGCGTCGCTTTGTCCAGGCGAATCTGAGGCTGGTTGTCTCTGTTGCCCGAAAATATGGTCGCAACCAAATGCCTTTGCTCGACCTCATTCAAGAAGGCAACACGGGGCTGTTGCGCGCGGTGGAAAAATTCGACTACACCAAGGGTTATAAGTTCTCTACCTATTCGACGTGGTGGATTCGTCAGGCTATCACCCGAGGTGCCGCACAGCAGGCCCGGATCGTGCGTCTGCCTGTCCACGTTGCCGAACAAATCAACCAGGTCTCCAATACTCGTCGAATCCTCGAAAAGCAGCTCGGACGTGAACCTGAGATCGTCGAGATTGCCGAGACTTTGGAGATGGACGTCGATAAGGTCTACGACTTGATGTCGTATTCCAAGGAGCACACCTCCCTCGATGCTCCGCTAGAGGACGGCGGGGACACCACTCTCGGTGACCTCATCGCCAAGGAAAGCGCCCCCGGCCCGGACGAAGAGTTCATGCAAGCTGAGGATCGTCGACGACTGGAGACGATGCTTGCCGAGCTGGATGAGCGCTCGGCTGACGTCGTCCGCAGACGTTACGGCTTGACCGACGGGCGGCAAGAGAAACTCGCTGATATCGGCGAAGTGTGGGGTATCACTGCCGAACGTGTGCGCCAGATTGAGCGTTCCGCTTTGGCTCGGATGCGCCAACAAGCCGCCTAGCCGCACAGCTTCGTGAAGTGACGATCTTTGAGTCACCTCACCGCCGTAGCTGGCATGCCAGGGTGGATACAACCAGACTCTATAACGTTGAGAGAAGGATGAGACGGCGGTGCTTTGGGGTTTCCCTGAGGCACCGCCGTTGGATTTAATCAGACGTTGACAGGTGCCAGCATAGGGGCGGGTTTGGGGGATGCCCCTCGAACGACCGCCCCAGCCCTTGTTCGCGATGTCAGGCGCTGGGTGAGACGAACCGAATGGCCTTGAACCATGAAGTGGCAGCGCTCTTTCCAGAAATGTCCCCAGCCTGCGCAGCCGGTCAGTGCCGCATGGATCGTCCTCGGGTGGAATCCGGGTCAACTACCCTGATCAGCCCCTCTTGGGCGCACGCCCCAACCATTACGCCGTCTTGGAATAGGCGTCCGGAACTCAAACCTAGGGCTTGGGAGGCGGACGGGGAGACTTGGTCAAACAGAATCCATCGGTCTGCTCGGAAGGGACGGTGGAACCACATCACATGGTCGATCGAGGCTGACTGCATCTGCTGGGACAAGAACATTACTTGGTGCGGGATCGTGCTCACCGAAAGCAGGGTGAGGTCGGACATGTAGGCGGCGAGAGCTTGGTGGAGGCGAGGAGAGTCAAAGACCGGGTCTTGGGTCTTCATCCAGATCCGCATGGTGGCGCCATGTTCGCGTCCGATAGTCTGTGATGTCACCGAGTCTCCGGCGTAGCGGACGTCGAGGGCATCCCATTCCCTGAACCAGGACGCCGCCGTCTTGAAGCGTTTAGCCATCACCTCAACCAGGCGCGGACAGTCGTTAGGGTCTGGGACGTCACCGGGGAAGGGGTCGAAGTGGTCGAGACCGGGCTCGTCGATGTGGAAGGAGCAGACGAGTTCAAAAATGGGGCGGCCGCCTTGTCGGGCGACGACTCTGCGGGTCGAGAAGGAGTTACCGTCACGCATCTTGGCGCAGTCGTAGATGATCGGGTAGTCAGTGTGTCCGGCGTGCAGGAAGAAGGCGTTCATTGAGTGCAGCCGTCGATCGGGCTCGACCGTCGCGTATGCCGCCATGATCGCTTGTGCGAGCACCTGACCGCCGAAGGTGCGTTGCAGGACCGTCTCGGGTTGGCGCCCTCTAAAGAGGCCGATCTCGATTTGTTCGAGAGCGAGAAGATCAACGAGTTCTGCAGTGCGTGTGGGCATGGTCTCACTCTAGCGGACCAGCAATACCCCTACCAGGGCCACAATAGCGACCAGGACGGTGGCGATGAACCCGAGCGCAATCGGCTTCCACCCCACCGATTTCAGCGCCTTGACGTCAATGCCACATCCCAGGGCGAACATCGCCATCGACAGCAGACCAGCCTGGATGTATTTGACGACACGCAAGACGTCAGCGGAGATCCATCCCAGTTTTTGATTGATGGAGGCAACGACGACGGCACCTAAGAACCCGATGACGAAACCGGGAACGAGCGGAACCTTAGCCCCTTGGCCTGGGTGGTGTTCTTGGAACTTGCGCATCATGATTCCGATACCGGCCATGACGGGGGCCAACATGATGACGCGGGCGAGTTTGACGATCACCGCATAGTTCAGCGCCCCTGCCGTGTGATTCTCGATGATGCCACCAGCGGCGACCACCTGGGCTACCTCGTGGATGGAGCCGCCAGCCCACAGCCCAGACACTTCGGCGTCCATCCCGAACAAGCGGGTCAGGAGTGGAACCACCGGGATCATGATAGTGCCGTAAACAACGACCAGCGCCAAGGCCGTCGCGATCTCTTCACGCTTGGCTTTGACGACGGTCTCACACCCGGCGACGGCTGCGGCACCGCAGATGGAGAATCCACACGCAATCAAGATGCGCTGCTTGAAGTCGATCCCCATGGCTTTACCTATCAGGTTCGTGCCGAGGACACCGACGCCGACGATGGCGACCACCACGAGGATCATCCCCCACCCCAAGGCTTGGATGTCACCGAAGACGATCTGGAGACCCAGCAAGACGATGCCGATGCGCAACAATCGCTTCGCGGAGAAAGCCACACCGTCTGCGCAGACGGCAGGTACAGCGACGGTGTTTGCCAGGAGTGCACCGAGCAGAATACCGATCAACATGGCTGAGACGGTCGGTACGAAGTGATTGATAACGAGGGCGACGACGGTGCCGAGCAGGCATAGGCCGATCCCTGGCAGGAAGGTCTTCACCCAGGAGATGATGTGTCCATCGGTGTTCTTCGCTGCTACAGATGAGGTAGAAACTTCGGGGTTGCCTGCCGCGTGATCCTCGGCAGTTCCATCCTTGCCACGCGATGCGGGATCAGTGACCGAGTTTGGCTGAGAAGGAACGAGGGGCGTGCCGGCGGGATATTGATTGGCTGGCGTGCTGGTCCCACCGGCACGCCTAGAATGTGGCTCTGTTATTTCACGGTCTCGGTCAGTGTTGGACACATGAAAACCCTAGGTGATTGCCGTTTCACTAGGAATGATCAAAATGGCCGTACGGTATATCAGATCGGCATAGGCTGGTTCAGTGATGATCCCTGATTTCCGTACCTTGCAACTGTTGGTTCTTGTCGGGGAACTCGGCTCAGTGGCGAAGGCGGCGAATACTCTGGAGATTCCTCAACCCAACGCGTCGAGGATGTTGAGCCGGATGGAGAGGCAACTCGGGACGACGCTGTTGATTCGCACCCCGCTTGGATCGAAGCTCACCCTCGAAGGAGAGGCGGTGGCGAGATGGTCACAGCCGGTCCTCGATCAGATTGAGTTGTGGAATGCTGGGGTGGACTCTTTGCGGGACGATATTCAGTCCCAGCTTTCGGTGGCGGCTTCGCAGACCATCGCCGAGTATCTTGCCCCGGGGTGGCTAGCCGGATTCCAAATCTCACACCCGGCCACATCGGTGACATTGCGGGTGGCGAACTCGGCCCAGGTTATGTCACTCGTGAGGGAAGGCCTGGTGTCGCTGGGCTTCATCGAGACACCGGATGCGCCCCCCGATTTGCAGTCAACGATTATCCAAAGGGATCGACTGATCCTCGTGGTTGCCCCTGGGCATCCGTGGGCGACCCGGACGTCACCTGTGTCCTTGGCTCGGCTCGCAGCAACCCCGCTGGTTTGCCGTGAGGAAGGATCTGGAACCAGGCTGACTTACCTGAAAGCCTTGGCGGGCTACTCCCTAGCACCTCCGGCATGTGAAGTCTGGTCCAATGCGGCAGTGGTGGGGACGACGGTGGGCGGACTTGCCCCGGCAATGCTGTCATTGCTGGTGGTGGCTCCCCTGATCCAGGCTGGGCGCCTGGTCCAGGTTAAAACTGCCGAGCCGCAGAGATTTATCCGGCCATTGAGGGCGGTATGGCGCAGAACTGAACAGATGATCGGGTTGAGTGCCGACTTTGTCCGCCAGGCCAGCAATCCAGCCGGGGCTTAGACCAGGCCAGATGCCTTGGTGCGGGGTGCTCCCCACTCAGCTTGAACCCTAGCGAGGGTTGATCACGGTCTGGGCTGGATTCCTTGGCCTCGTTTGAAGATTGCCGGTCTGTGGGCTTGTCCTCAGCCAATCACCGAGGCGATCGCGTCTGCAACATAGTTGATGTTGCTGGCGTTGAGGGCAGCCACGCAGATTCGTCCCGAGGAAGTGCCATAAATGCCGTAGTCATCGGCGAGTTTGGCCATCTCTTCGGCAGTGAGACCACAGAAAGAAAACATGCCGACTTGTTGGTTGATGAAGCCCATGTCGCGGGCGACATTGCGTTGTTCGAGGCCTGCAACCAGTTCGTTGCGCACTCGCTTGATCCGGTCGCGCATCTGGTCAAGCTCGCCCCTCCACTGGGTGCGGAGTTGAGCATCGTTGAGGACGGTGGCGACGAGCTCCGCCCCATAGGTGGGCGGGTTGGAGTACATGGTGCGGATGATCACTTTGAGCTGACTGCGAACCCGCTGTGCCTCATCGGGGTTCTCACACACGACAGAGACGGTGCCGATTCGTTCACCGTACAGCGACATGGTCTTGGAGTAGGAGGTGGCGACGACGAAGCTCATCCCCGACGCCAGTAAGGCCCGGATCAGGTAGGCGTCTTCGTCAATGGATCGAGCGAAACCCTGGTAGGCCATGTCGACGAAGGGAACTAGGCCGCGAGCCGAGCAGATCTCGATGATTCGGTCGTGCTGATCCTCGGTGAGGTCAAAGCCGGTTGGGTTGTGACAGCAGGCGTGAAGGACGACGACGGTTCCGGCGGTGGCGGCTTCGAGGTCTGCCGTCATGGCGTCGAAGTCCACGGCCGAGGTCTGCCGGTCGTAGTAGCGGTATTTGCCGACTTGGAAACCGGCAGACTCGAAAATTCCGATGTGGTTGGCCCAGGTAGGGTCGGAGACTAAGACGGTGGCGGCTGGATTGGCGTGGTGCAGCATGGCGGCTCCGAGTCGCAACCCACCGGTTCCGGCTAGAGACTGAGCGGTGACGAGGCGGCCTTGGCGAACAGCGTCACTGTCGTCCCCAAAAATCAAGGATTGACTGGCTGTGATGAAGTCTTTCAGGCCATCGATGGGCAGATAAGGGCGTGGCCGCAAATTGGCGGCGAGGCGGCGTTCAGCTTCGGCGACACAGGTAAGCAGCGGCAATCGTCCGGACTCATCTGTATAGGCTCCGACACCGAGATTGACCTTATCCGGGCGAGAATCTGCGAGGAATTTCTCAGTCAGACCGAGGATCGGATCTGCCGGCGCTGCGGATACCGCAGAAAAGATGGTCATGGTCAACCTCTCGAATGCATCGGAAAAGGCAGGTTAGCCCTGCCACATCGTCAATAGAGTACCGACCATGTTCACACCCACAACCACATGACCACAAGGTGAGACGGCGTCTCGATATATGGAGCAAGGGTGGGGTTGGGTGCGCAAACACGCAGATTCCCGGCTCTGTAGTTTGGCGCTTAGGCCAGCACCGGTATGGCAATAGACTGGGGCGCTACTCAAAGAGTGCCCTCTAAGCCTGGCCGAGTGGCCGTCCCTGACTCATCTGTGAAGACCAGGCGACCGGGCCTGGTTATGGCTTCAGCGGATCACGCACCCAATGCAGATAGCGCGGCACCGACTCGCTTCGGCGAGACACTCACCTGGGTTCCCAGCCGCTGGGCGAAGATCTGCACCCGCAGCTCCTCGAGCATGAACCCCACGTCCTCAACGGGTTTGACGAATCGTCCCGGCGGTTGCTCATTACAGAGTTTGATGTAGCGATCCTCGAGTTCCCACAGTGGCTCGCACAAGAGATCGTCTCGTTCAGGACGCAACCGGAACTGCTCGATTCTGGCTGCCATGGCCTGAAGATAGGCACTAATTCGGTTGAACCACGGGTCAGGGGTCGCCGAGACAAAGCCCGGGTAGATCAGGTCTGCGTATTGGTAGTTGAGGTCGTCGGCAATGTGAAGACCTTGGTCGAGCGAGTCGATGGTCGAGCGCACTTGGCGGGCATGGCGCATAATCTCGGCAACGACGGCGGCAACTTGCCTGGTTTGGTCAGCTTGGCGTTGTCTGACGGCTAGCTGCAGGTCACTGAAACTCTTCTCGTCGCGGATCACGATCGGGTCAGCTACAGCAAGCATGAGTTGTTCACACGCTTTCAACCAGCAATCTCGCAACAAGTCGGGAACTGATTCGTAGGGGTTGAATCCGAGGGCTAGTTTGTCGTGATTGGTCATGTGGGAGACCACCCAGCGAATGGGGTCAGGATTAGCCAAGATGAGTAGCCGACGGAGCCCGTCACTATGGGCCATTGCTGCAGCACTGGCGGTGTCGAAAACTTGGACGCCGACGCCATCTTTCTGGTCAATCACCGCTGGGAAACCGATGGCCTCGTGGTCTCCCCGGGATAGAAAGACCTGATTGTCTACCGGCCCAAAATCCCAGCTCGTGCGCCCTGAGATCGTCGGAGTTGACTGGGTCAGTGCCTTCGAGATTTGAGGAGAGAGCTCACGAGTCAGCTCAGCGAGATCCTTGGAGACCGCGATCGTCTCTCCATGATCAGTGACCGCAAAGTTGATTCGCAGATGTTGGGGAAGTTGGTCTACGGCAAAGTCGCTAGCCGAGACGGCGATCCCGGTCAGCGCTGTGAGGGCCGCGCCACATTCTTCCCGAAAATCTGAGGCCGTCGCAGCAATACTGCCGGTTGGCCGGGTTTGTCCCTTGGTGTTTCCGGGTGTGTCTGAGTTTAGGTTGCGAGGCTGAGCGTGCCGGTCGATCCATTCCAGCGCCCGCCTGGCTACGTCTGGGGCTGGGACGAAGTTCGTCCGTAACTTCTTCGGTAATGACCGAATCAACTCCGTTACCAGTTCGAGCCTCATTCCAGGAACGTGCCAACTAAAGGTCTCAGGACGGACTTGATTGAGCTGGGTTAGTGGGATGGTGACAGTAACCCCGTCCGTGACTGATCCGGGATCGAAAACGTAACTGACGGGGAATTCAGCGTCACCTACCGTCCAGAGATTGGGGAAGGAGTCGTGGGGGTGGCCCACCTGATCGAGGATCAGATCATCTACCGACATGTCGAGACAGTGCGGATCGGCACTCCCCCACCATGCGGCGAATGAGGATTGAGAGTTAACTGTGGAGGGCAGGCGTCGATCATAGAAGTCGAAGATTTCTCGGTCAGAGACGAGGATGTCGCGGCGTCTGGAGCGCTCCTCGAGATCGGCAACTTCGTCGTAGATACGCTGATTGTGATCAATGAAGTCGTAGCGCGGGTTCCAATTACCTTCGACTAAGGCCTGCTGAATGAAGATTTCCCGGGCCTCGACGGGGTTGACCGACGCGTAGTTGATCAGCCGATCGGCAACGATCGGGACCCCGTAGAGATACACCTTTTCCGTGGCAAGGACCGCCCCGGCACTCGACGACCAGTGGGGAGCGGCATAGGTGGACTTGGTCAGGTGTGCGCCGAGCTGGAGGACCCAATCGGGCTCGACGGCGGCAACGGTTCTGGCCCACAGCCTGCTCGTTTCGACCAGTTCAACGGCGACGATCAAAGACGGCGGGCGCTTCGCCAACGCTGATCCTGGTTGGATCACAAACTTGGCTCCGCGCGCCCCGAGGTAGTGTCGGGGTTGACGATTGAGCCGGGGACGTCTCTTGCCGCCCCGGGCTGGGTTCGCCGGTTCCGGCTCCAGCAGGCCGACATGGGTCAGCAACCCGGAAAGCACCGAGATGACGACGTCATCGATTGACCCCGGGGCGTCATTGACATTCATCGCCAAATCGCGGCTGATCTGTTTGAGCTGGGTGCGCAGATCTTGCCATTCGCGGACCCTGAGATAGTTGATGAACTCAGCGCGGCAACGTTTTCGCTGCTGGGTGCGACTAAGGTCCTTGCGTAGTTGCTTGAGGTAGCGCCACAGCCTAAGCATGGCGGCGATATCGCCTGCGGGGTCAACGTGGTTGGTGTCGGGGGCGGAGCCCGTCTGGGATGAGCTCACCCTGCCCTGGCTGCGGGGATCGCCAGGTGACCTGTCCGACTCTGGCCTCAGTGATGCCTCGACATCTGTATCCCGGAAGAATCTGGCGTGAAGTTGGAGAGCCAGTTCGCGCTGCTCGGCGGGGTATTCGCGGACGTCCGGGATAGCTAGACCGGCAACGATAATCTGCACCTCGCTCAGACATCGTCTGCGATCGGCTTCAATCAACATTCGCCCCAGCCTGGGATCGACCGGTATTTGAGCTAGTCGATGCCCGATTTTTGTCAGCCGCAGGGTTGATTTTGCGCCTCTTGCTCTGCCTATCCGCGATCCGTCACCCTTTGACCGTCCCGGACGACGATCCGATGCCTTGATCGCACCAAGTTCTCGAAGCAGGGTGATGCCGTCGGCAATCTGGGCGTGTTCGGGGGCTTCGAGGAAGGGGAAGGATTCGATGTCTCCTAAACCGTTGTGCACCATCTTGACGATCACAGAGGCCAGGTTGGTGCGCAGGATTTCTGGCTCGGTGAACTCGGCTCGAGAGGCATAATCACTCTCGCTGTAGAGTCGAATACAGATGCCTGGCCCGACGCGGCCACACCGTCCGGCCCGTTGATTGGCTGAAGCTCGCGAGATCGGTTCGATGGGTAGGCGCTGCACCTTGGTGCGTCCAGAGAAACGGGATATCCGGGCAGTGCCGGCGTCAATGACGAAGCGAATCCCCGGGACGGTAAGCGAAGTCTCGGCGATGTTGGTAGCCAAGACAACTCGGCGCTGCTGGTGGGGTTGGAAGATCAGATGCTGATCGGCGGCAGATAGTCGGGCGTAGAGAGGACGGATGTCGAGGTCAGGCAGGTCCCGCGATTTGATGGCGGCCTGGATGGCGTCTTTAGCGTCGGCGATCTCTCGTTCGCCGGAACAAAACACGAGGATGTCGCCTGGGCCTTCGTGGATCAGTTCGTCGATGGCGAAGACGATGGCATCAGCTTGATCGAGGGTGGCTGCGGCAGTGTTATCAGGAGTTGATCGGCTGGGGCGGGAAACGTTTGGGGACTGAGACCCATCTGGTTGAGCGCCCGTCAAGGCCTCGCTCACCCCTGACTCTTCTCCACCTGGTCTCCTGGCGTCAGGAGCTAGCCCGGGCTCAGGGACAGTCAAGGATGGACGCTCACTCGCGCTTTCGTTCTCAGGTTCAAGCGGGCGATACCTGATCTCGACGGGATAGGTTCGCCCAGATACCTCGACGATGGGGGCATCGTCGAAATGTGCGGAGAACCGGAGGGTGTCGATCGTCGCCGACGTGATGATGATTTTGAGATCAGGACGTTTGGGGGCGATCAGTTTGAGGTAGCCGATCAGGAAGTCGATGTTGAGACTGCGTTCGTGGGCTTCATCAATGATGATGGTGTCGTAGCGGCGCAACAGACGGTCGTGGCTGATCTCGTTGAGCAAGATTCCGTCTGTCATGAGAGTCAGCTTCGACTTCGCAGAGCGCTTAGAGGTGAACCTGACCTGGTAACCAACCTCATCGCCAATCTCGGTGGAGAGTTCATCTGCGATGCGTTCTGCCACGGTGCGGGCGGCGAGACGTCTGGGTTGAGTGTGGGCGATGGATTGACGCCCTAACCCCAGGCAAATCTTGGGTAGCTGGGTCGTCTTACCCGACCCAGTTTCGCCAGCAACAATGACGACTTGGTGGTTGCAGATGAGTTGCGCAATCTCGTCGACGTGTTCGGCGATTGGCAGGTCAGGGACGCAACAAAAACGCAACACCTGGCCGTGCGTCTTCTGGCTTGGGCAGTCACTCGTGGCTTCACTAGGCGATGATTGCTGGGACACGTCTGCGGCCTACCTCATTGATCACTTCGGCAAATACCTGGCTATCTTAGTCGGATTCGTCGAAGGCAGTTCTGCCGTGCAGCCTGACGGCGAGCTGGTCGTCGAGGCTGTCGGCAACGGCGGAGATTATCTTCAATGCCTGGTGGAAGTGGGCTGGCACAAATGGCCTAGTGAAGATGGTGAGGTCAACGAAGACGCGGTCTGAGGCAACGGAGAAACGGACGAATTTTGCCTGGCAGTTGAGATCGTTGATCACTTCGGCAGCGCGGGTTCTCCCCTCAATGTCGTAGACCAACGGCGCGAGTAGCTCCATCACGTCGCCTTCCTTACTGATCCTGACGAAGACGACGGTCGATCCAATCCGGAAAGAAAGCTCACCGTTGAAGCGCCCCACGGGTGGGAAACCACAGTACTGTTCCAGCTCGTCAGCAGTCAGCTCGACGAGGTGGTCGCGATTTCGAGGCATGACGGCGACGATGTCGTCGGGTTCGAGATTGACGGCCTCGTCGAGGGTGCGCGGTTTGGGTGAGTTAGCTTCGGTTTGGGTGCTCGGCTGCAAGACTTCGGCTAGATGATCGGGGGCGAGGAATACCGGATGCTGAACACCGAGGTCATCACGCAAGACGGTGACTGCGGTGCGCGCCAGGTAGGCATAGTCAGCTTCGGGGCGCTGAATGTAGTAGTTGCCATTGTCATCGATCTGCCATTCGGCAGACGGTGGCGTGAAGACGATGGTGGCTTCGTTGATTTGTGGTGGTGTCTGAGCCGAGGGAGGCTGGACGGATTGATCTGGGCTGTCAGAGGCCAGCCGCAGCGGCGATCCGGTTTCTGCGGTGAGCCGGATCACCGGTTCACCCGGGGTTTGGCTAAGGCCAGGAATCGCGGAGAACCTAACGCACGGGCTTCCCACCCCTTCCACAGCCGGAACCCCCAAGGTGAGGTCTCCTTCGTCGTCCATCATCGAGATGACTTCGGAGAGTTTCTCCTGGAAATCCGCCCACGCCCGGTCGATAGATCGATCAAGGTCGAACTCGTCAGCGATCATGCTTGATTTACTCCTGAAGTTCACGCCGGTAGTGACACTCACGACGGCTGCCTCGAGACAAGGGTGTATCTCTCACAGTGGCGCCTGCCCATAGGAATGCGGATCGTTACCACAGCCCAAGCGACACTCTCTCAACGCCAGCCGATTCTTGAGTCACCGATAAGCTGAATCACCGAAACGGCAACCGCCGGTGGGTGAACCACCGAAATGATGAACCCCGACGTGATAGTTCGCCCGTGCGACGATTCATCCCTGCGACAACCCACCTTGCTTGTCCTGCGCCTACCTTATGCCTACTTTGAGTCAACTTACCCTAACTGTAGGTGGAAGTTGGGGACTACGCGTCCCTGCGAAAACTCGACTACGGTGAATCCGACGTTGAAAATCACCGCTTAGTGACTTACCACCGATGCCATTGTTGATGCCCGCCGTCGCTAGAGTCAGCCACCGGGCAGGCCGGGCATGAGACGAGGTTGCGATGAACCCCTTTAACTGGAATCTGCCGTGGATTTGGCTGTTCGTAGTGCTCTATATCCTAGTATTCTTCCGTTCTTGCGTGGTCTATTCCATCGCGCGCGGGATGGTTTCGGGCGCTAAGCGAGGAAACCAGAGAATCCGCGCAGCCCTCAATTCTCCCAGCTTCCGCAAAGCTGAGCGGGTCATCGGCCAATATGGGCCGGTGGCGGTGATGCTGTGTTTCTTGACGATCGGATTCCAGACGGCAGTATTAGCCTCAGCCGGGGCAACTCGAATGCCGATTCGCAGATATTGTGCTGGCTTAGCCGTGGGGGCGATCTTCTGGGCAGCCATCTATTCTACGATCGGCATCGCTGGCTTGAAACTGTTGGGTTTGGCTTGGCGCACTAATCCTGGGTTGACGATCCTAGGCCTAGCTGGCCTCGCCATCACCGTCGTCATCGCCTGCACCCTGGTTTCCCGTCCGCAACCCCAGGATAAGAATGTCCCCGACGTTGAGACCACGGTTTCACCCTCGACCCACGTTGCCGCCTAATCTAGCCTCCGCCGCGTCTACCACTCATTTGCCGTAGCCGTAACGCCCTGATTCAGATGGGCTCCCACACAACCACCACATCGGCACCGCAGACCCCTCACACACCGCCCACCCGGCTACCTAGATATGCCAAATAACCCCTAAGCGCACTCGCCAGCCCCATGACGCTCTGCCAGATTCAGCCAGCTCGCTCCCACTACCCCAAACGAGACCATCCCCCACTACACCATCCAACAT